>ONBI01000014.1 GCA_900316035.1 uncultured Eubacteriales bacterium | reverse complement strand
TCCAACAGAAAGACAAAGTTTCTAATGCGGAGAGAACCGCCCAGTGCCGAACGGCATGCTAGGTGGTGTGAGAGGGACTTAATTGTCACCTACTCGATTTTGGGAAAACATGAAGCAATTCAAATAAATAAGGAAAAGACGGAAATTGTTAATTTCTCAAAATAACTAGTTGTTTCCTTTGTTATCCTTAATAAGAGAAATGATTAGAAAAACAACACCGGCAATCAAAAAGAGAAAACCGATAGTGGCAACGATCGACGGAAAATCAAAGGCGTTGGTTTCGTAAGTGGCCCTCGCTAGTGGGACAGCGATCATGCAGAGAGAACCAGAGAGAAGAAGAGCGCAAGCGGCAGCCATAAACTTTTTTGCTAACATAAACAAAAATCCTCCCATAAATATTTTTTAGGTTCGTTTATTTTAACAGCCGACGTTGGTATCTACAATGTACGGAAGACTCTCCTCCTTTTTCTCTTTGGCCTAAGAGGAATATCTCTGTGTCTCTCCTATGCTATAATTGCGACAATGAAAGCGAGGAAAATATTCATGGATGACGATTTTACTTTCTGCTGTCCTACCAAGATCTATTTCCGGGAAAACCGTGTTTCTCTGATCGGAAAGATCATCAAGGAAGACTATGCTTTTCACAAAGTCTATTTTGTTTATGGAGGTCATTCTCTGAAGAAGAGCGGTGCTTACGATAAAATCGTTTCCTCTCTGAAAGAGAACGGCGTCGATTTCCAAGAATATTCGGGAATCTCCGCTAACCCTGATATCAAAGATGTCCGGAAGATGGTCGAGGAAACCAAAGCTTATCAACCGGATCTGATTCTTGCTGCCGGTGGTGGCTCGGTGTTGGATTCGGCCAAATGCGTCGCCCACGGCTATTACTACGATGGCGACCCGCTCGATTTCAATAAGCATCTGGTTCAACCGCTTCATGCTCTTCCGATCGCGACGATTCTGACTCTGGCTGCTTCGGGCTCGGAAATGTCGGATTCCTGTGTCATTTCGGATTACGAACATCACTTTAAAAACGGGTTCAACTCGGTTACCAATTATCCTCTCTTCTCTTTGATGGATCCGACTCTCACCTTATCGGTTCCTCCTTATCAGGTCGGAGTCGGTTTAGCCGATATGTTCTCTCATTCCTTAGAACGTTATCTTTCGCCTTCCCATGAACAGGAACCCTGCGATGATTTAGCTTTAGCGGTATTGAAGAACATCGTCGAAGTCTCTTATCGTGTAATATCCGATCCTGATGACCTTGCCGCGAGGAGAACCATGATGATCTGCGGGAGTTTAGCGCATGATGGTTTTACAAACTATGGGAAAGGAAAGATGTTCATCATCCATAAGGCAGAACATAAGTTGAGCGGTGCTTACCCACTTCTCACCCATGGTCAGGGAATCGCTTTACTGATGCCGAAATATCTCGAGGTCAATAAAACGATTTTCAAAGATAAGATTCTCCGTCTCAGCAATGTCGTCTTCGGAATCAAGACAAAATCGGCGACAAGAGGCATTCAGGCGTTGAAAGATTGGCTTCTTTCGCTCCCGATTTACCACAGCTATGAGGAACTTCCGTTCAAAGTCGATCCCGAGGAAGTGAAGAAAGCCGAAGCGATTCTCAAGTGGAAGATAAAACAAACGGGCGACAAAAAATAAAACTAGAGTATAATTATTTTTAGTCGTGTGCTATCTATCATCAGAAAGGAAATTTCCTCATGGCAGAAAATCAAGAAACGAATCCGCAGACTAAGCCCAAAGAGGGTGTTTTAGCGAAGACTTCTCTTTTAGATCACAATGCTTCCTGGCCGTTGATGCTGGTTTATCTCGGTTACCTGATCGGTATCTATTTTGCTCAGCGCGCTACCTTTACCGCTGGTGTTCTGACCGCCGGTATCTCGCAATACTCTTATTTCCTCGTCGCGATGCTTGTCGGTATTGTCGTTACTTGCATTCTTTACAATCTCGGGAAAGTCATCTTTGCAGCGATTGCAGGATATAGAGTCATCTATCTTGAATTCTTAGGTATTGTCTTCAACTGCTCGAATCCGAGTAAGACTCTGGTCTCCTTCCATATTGATAAGTTCTTAGATGTTGCGATGAAGTTTGCTCCGAAGAACGATGACACCTCTAAGAATCCGCGCCCCATCTTCTTCGGTGGTTATATTGCCGAAGCTATTATTGTTGCCGTCTCCGTCATCATCTATTTTGTCTTAGGTTTCCAGAAACCGATCGGTACTTCGACGAACGCCGCTTACTATCTTCTCTTTGCGATGTTATATGGCTTCATCACTCCTTTATATGAACTTCTTCCTTTCCGTCAGGATTATCCGACCGATATGTTCAATCTTCTTGTCACCTCAAAGAAAGAAGATCAGGAAGCCTTCAATGTCTTCTCCATCAACCGCAGAAGAGAACTCGCCGGAGAAGATTATCTTGTCAAGACGTATGAAGATTACGATTCCTTCTATAAAGCCCATGTCATCTATGCGGTCTATCTCGATGATCTCTATGCTTCCCGTCTTCAGAAAGCTTTTGAAGATCTTTCCCAGATGAAGTATTACGGAAAATACTTCATTGAAGAAGAAAATTATCTGGCCGATTCCGAGATGGTTTATCTCAAGTACCTGATCGATGATGCCGAAGGTGCTTCGAAAGCCTTCTTCCAGATGAAGTCCGATGACCGTAAGGTCTTAGTCAAAGCTCCTCTCTTCTCCAATTACCGCACTGTCATCTTGGTCGATTCCTATATCCGTAACGACTTAGAATCGCTGAAGAATCTGCTTGCTTCGATGAAGAAGAACGAAGAATCCTATGCCACACTTTCTCACCGTGTTTCGAAAGAAATCGAACTTTCGAAAACTGCTCTTGAGAAAGCCAAGAAGAATCCGAATATCACTTTCCCGAGCGAACTGAGTATCCCGGAAAAAGGAGCTGTCTCAGAAACAAAAGAGGTTCTTCCGAAAGCGGGAAAAAAGTCGGTAGAAGAGAATAAAGACGAGGACGAAGAAGAGTAGAATCATAGAGAGGAGCCTTGAAAGCTCCTCTTTTTCTCTCCTTGAAAAAGTCTCGTAAGGTCTTATAATAAGACCACCTGGGGATGTTCCGGTTTCGACAGGCAGGAACGACTTCTGGGGGCAGTGGGATGGTCTCCTTATCGACCGACACAACTACAAGTGCCGATAAACCTGTTATGTTCCGTGCTCCGGCCATGATGGCCTGCGCTGCCTAGTTTTCACTAGTCACGCACTTCGGGAACCACTGAGTTCCCTTGCACAATCAGAGGAGAGCTTGCCTCTTCGGTTCTTCTGATTTTTTCGAATAGGCTTCCTGGTCTAGCTTCCTTTCCTAGATCAGGTGACACAAGGAAGGATCGGAGAAGAAGAGCTTCGTCGGTGTCCTCTCTTCTCCTAACCTGACGCCGAAGAAACTGTGGTTCCCCATTAGAGATTCCTGTTTGGACGCGGGTTCGACTCCCGTCATCTCCACCATCTTAGACCGTAGTCGAACCCTCGTTAAAGAGGTCTTCCTCTTCGACGGAGGGTTCGGGATAACGCTGGATGCCAGGGACTTACTTGGCAAAGGCCATAAAAAGAAATGAGCGGGTGCAATAGCCCGCTCTTTTCTTTGCAAAAATAATTTTGTTCAAAGAAAAAACGGCGTATTTTCCCTTTCTCGTAAGGTATTAAGTGAGGGGTAGCTAAGTTTTACCCCTTGAAATGCCTTTTTAATGAGGGGGTGCAATAGTGAACGTAGAAACAAGATTCAAGAATGGCGAGGCGGAAATGGGTTCAGATGCCTATCATATTTTGGCTATGATCTTCGAGCGAGCGGTGAGGGAAGCCTTTTCCAACCTGTCCAAAAGAACGGAGGCTAGACTTGATCCGCAGAGCGACTGCTTTCAAGCTGAAACCAATGGGCTGAAAATTCACATTGGGCTTGTCGATTTCAAATGCTGAACGCGATAATTTCAAGGCCAGCATTCTTAGATTCTTTGCTTCTTTCATTGATTTCATGATGCACACATGAAATAATATTGCTGGGAGAAAGTTGGTATATAAAAATGCCTAGTAAAAATAATCAAATTCATATTCGTGTCGGCGATGAGTTGTATCATATTCTGAATGACTATTCTGAGAAGCAGGGCAAAAGCCTTCAAGAAGCCGTTGTCGGCATTCTTTCCGACAAGCTGGAGAAGACAAAGCCATCGCAGAGCCGCAAACGCTCAAAATTCACTTTTATAGACCTTTTTGCGGGCATTGGAGGTATGCGAATTGCCTACGAACGTGCTGGAGGTAGATGTGTCTATTCGAACGAATGGAACAAATATTGCCAAGTTACCTACAAAGCTAATTTCGGCGAAACCCCAGATGGCGACATTACGAAGGTCGATGAGAACACTATACCTGATCACGACATTTTGGTGGCAGGTTTCCCATGCCAGCCATTCTCTATCGCTGGTGTGTCTAAGAAGAATTCTTTGGGCAGGGCGACTGGCTTTGCCGATAAAACCCAAGGCACTCTCTTCTTCGATGTTTGCAGAATATTGAAGGCTAAACGTCCCAAGGCTTTTATGCTCGAGAATGTTAAGAACCTTCAATCCCATGACAAAGGACGCACTTTTAAAGTTATTACCGAGTCGCTAAACGAGTTGGACTATGACATTTTCTATAAAGTTCTCGACGGGCAGGGTTACGTCCCACAACATCGTGAGAGAATCATCATTGTCGGATTCGACCGAAGACGATATGGGAAGGATGTGACATTTGATTTTAACATGACCCCTGTCGTTCCAAAGCCCAAAGTGTCTGATATCTTGGATGCTGACGTTGACGAGAAATATACCCTTACCGACCATCTGTGGGCTTACTTGCAAGCATATGCCGTGAAGCAAAGAGCTAAAGGCAATGGTTTCGGGTTCGGCATCGCCAACCCCGACGGAGTTACTCGTACGCTAAGTGCTCGCTACTACAAAGATGGATCCGAAATCCTCATTGCTCAAGAAGGCAAGAATCCAAGACGTCTAACACCTAGAGAATGTGCTAGGCTTCAGGGTTTCCCCGATGATTTTAAGATTGTCGTATCGGACACTCAGGCTTACAGGCAATTTGGCAATTCTGTCGTAGTTCCCATGATTGAGAATGTGGCCCACCTTGTCTACAAGAAGATGGCTTCGCTTGACAAAGCCTCTAACGGAAAGAAGGCATCTTCGAAATGAGCTATGTCATAGATGCGGTTGAGGCCGTCCAAAACGGCAAATGCTCATACTGCAAGTTTCTTTCTGCCAACGATACAGGTAAGACAGGGGCTCACCAAAGCGGTATCTACGTTTCTAAGCCAGCGGTTCCTATCCTCTTTGACGAGCCTGGGGTTCGTGGAACAAATAAAGACAAATTCGTGGAAATTAAGTGGATGGACGGTACTACGACAAGTAATCGTTTCATCTACTACGGCCAAGGGACTAGGAATGAGTATCGTATCACGAGATTCGGTAGAGGCTTTCCCTATTTAAAACCCGAATATATTGGCTCTCTCTTTGTTCTCGTGGAGGGACAGGACGGGTCTTACTCCGCTTTCCTTTTCGACGATGATGAAGACATACAGGACTTTCTCAACTCCCTTGGAATTTCCCCAACGGAAACCAATGACTTGATTTTGTTGAAAGACCATCCCAAGAAAATGACCTTCGACGAACTTCTTGCGTTCGTTTCTGATTACACTGACTTTCCTTCAGCAAAAACTATGTCGGAAAAAGCATGGGAACTAGTCAAGAAGACGAATCCTCGGATGCATGATCCCGATGAGGAGGTCTTGGCTCTCTTCGATACTGAGTACAAGTTATATCGCGCAATCGAGGAGAAAATCTACAAGCCGAAAATTCTTGCAGGCTTCCATTCGGTGGATGATTTTGAAGCCCTTGCCGCCCAACTGATGAATCGTAGAAAGAGCAGGGCTGGTAAAAGCCTCGAGAACCATCTTGAACAAATTTTTAGAAGTGAAAATCTACGCTTTGATACTCAAGTGGTTACAGAGGAAAATAAGACATCAGACTTTATGTTCCCATCAAGTGCTGCTTACCATGACCCGCACTTCGACTCAGACAAAATCATAGCTCTCGGGGCTAAGACGACCTGCAAGGATAGATGGAGACAAGTGCTGAACGAAGCCAACAGAGTGCGCGATAAAAGGAAATTCCTTTGCACCCTGCAACAAGGTGTGTCAGCAACTCAGCTGGCAGAAATGGATTATGAGAAGCTAACCCTCGTTGTACCGAAGAAGTACATCTCGGATTATCCCTCAGAATGGCAGGAGAAGATATGGTCTCTCGACCGATTCATCTCATATGTCAAAGAGACCGAGAAAGAATGATTTAACCTCAAACCATGAAACAGGATAAGGAGGTGGCTCATTTTGCGCCACCTCCCCTCCGAACGGGATTCGGCAGTGGGAAACCCACATGACGGGAAGAGAAGGGACGACGATACGACTTTGGGTGAGCGACCAAGTAAATAAAACGCTGTGGGGCATGACCTCGGAATCTTACGCATGGAGGCACGTAAGGAAACAAAGCCTCCCGCATCAAGAAGGGAGGTAATGTCACATGCGCGGTGTCATTTACGCACGCTATTCGTGCGACAAGCAGAGGGAAGAGTCTATCGAAGGCCAGCTCAGAGAGTGCAGGCAGTTCGCCAAGAGCCAGGGGATAGACGTCATCAACGAGTACATCGACAGGGCGTGTTCGGCCACGACCGACCAACGCCCCGCTTTCCAGAGGATGATTTCGGATTCCTATCTCGACAGGTTCGACGTGGTCATCGTCTGGAAGAGCGATAGATTCTCCAGAAACCGAAGACAGGCCATGGCCTACCGCGACATTTTGAAGGAGAACAACGTCAAGCTCCTCTCGGCCACGGAGCCGAACATCGAGGGCCCTGCCGGAATCCTCTTCGAGGCTATGAACGACGGCTACAACGAGTATTACATCGCCGAGATGAAGGTCAAGATGAAACGAGGCGAGAAGGAGAACGTCCTCGAAGGCAAGATTAACGGAGGGGCCATTCCGTTCGGTTTCAAGCGCACCGGGAAATATACGTGGGAAGTAAACGAGGACGAAGCGAAGACGGTCCGCTACATCTTCGACACGTACGCAAGCGAGGACATGACCATAAACGCCTTGGTCAAGCTCCTCAAGAAGAAAGGACTATTCGACCGCAAGGGCGAGCCGTTCAAGCACGCCACGCTATATCGCATGCTCTCCAACCGGAAGTACATCGGCGAATACCATTGGGGCGAGGTCTCCAGCAACTGCCTTCCCGTCATCGTGGACAAGGGGATCTTCGACAAGGTCCAAGAGAGGCTGAAGTCCCACCATCGGAAGGCCCAGAGTTTTCGCTCCGATGACGAGTTCCTTCTCTCGGGAAAGATCTTCTGCGGGGAATGCGGGTCCCTTGTCGTCGGCGAGAGCGGGACGTCTAGGCGCGGGAAGGTCTACCGCTACTACAAATGCAGCAAGGCCAAGCACAAGGCCCAAGCGTGTCAGCTGAAGCCGATACGCAAGGAGGCCCTTGAGGGCTACGTCTGCTTCCGTGCCTTGGAGTTCTTGGAAAGGGAAGCGAACATCGACCGACTTGCCACGGAGATACAGAAATACCAGATGAGCCAGAGCCCCCTCCAGAAGGAGCTGGAGAAGTCCATCGAGGATACCTCTCGGAAGATGGACAACCTCATGAAGGCCATCGAGGCAGGTCTCAGTCCGATAGACATCAAGGCCCGCTACAACGAGCTGATGGACCGGAGGACGGAACTCGAACACGAGCTGGACGAGGAGAAATGCAAGAATCCCGTGATGGACATCGAGGACATCAAGCTTCTCCTCTCCAAGTGCCGGAACGTGATTCCCGAGACCGACAAAGAGAAGAAAATGCTGATTGACCTTCTCGTTAGATCCATTGTCATCAAGGACGACGGAGACATCGATATCTGCTACAACTTCAGGGAATCCAGCCCCAAACCAACCATTTCTTTCCTGGGTTCGACTACGAACCTAGGCTGGTCCACCATTTTGAATCTCAGTCGAACCTTGGTCTATGACGTCATGGTTGCAGACCAATGCTTCGGTGTCAGGCTCGATGCAAGCGAATTATATCCGTGAGCCAAAATAACGGAACTGCGAGGTTAAAAGCCCCGTTTTTTCTTTGCTTTTGCCCTATCTTTTCAGGACTTCCCAATAGCCGGTCTTATCGGATCCGATTCGCTTGATGAAACCGGCGTCTTTCAATTCTTTTAACGCCCGCGTAACAGTTTTCCTTGTCCTGTTTAGCTCCAAGGCAAGCGTGGAGGAGTTCACCACAGGATTCTCCTTAAGCAAGGTTAGGACTTTTCGCGCTGAGGGAGAAAGGCGGTTTTCCGGGACATTTGCCGAGACATTTACTGGGACGTTTTCTCTCTGCAGCCGGAAGAAAACAAAAGTAAAACCATCGGGGGATATTTCATAGTCGGTCTTTGTTCCTGCTTCTTTGCATGCATGATAGGTCTTTCGGAAACCCGAGCCGAAAACTTCGACATCCTTGGATTTGTATAAGACATCAAGTATCGTTTTGTTCCGTGGCAGGGAGCGGTTCTGTTTTTCGGCGAAATCCTCCGGTTTGAAGTCGCTCGGAAAACTTCCGGGATTGTAGATTTCGATTCGAGTCGGCGTGATGTCAATCTCATGCTCATAGTCGGACCGGTAATCGGCATGGGCGAAAGTGTTGACGGCGATTTCGCGGATGGCGTCCACTGGAACTTCCGGAACCTCGATTCTCGATGTCCCTTCCAGGCCTTCGACTCTCCAATCCATATGTTCCTTGATATAGAGCATCGCATCTTCGATGCAATCGTAGATATTGCCCTCGCTTCTCGAAATATCGGCGAAGGAGATTCTTTCATCCGTGACATAGACAGCTTTTTTGAGAAGGATAGGACCATCGTTCCCAAAAAGATAATGTCCGGCATTGGTCAGCTTTCCGTCTTTCAGCAACCCAAGGCCGGTAAGGAGACTCTCAGGATCATAGGCCGACATTTCCTCCAAGCGCCCACACGACGTTGCCCGCTGATAGAAGGAATGAACCCTTTTCTCATCGACTCGCTCCATACCATAAGATGTGAGATTGTTCTCCCAAAAGGATTCCTTATCGCTTTCCGCCATCGCCCTTCTCAGCTCTTCCGGAGACATCTCCTCGGTTCGATCGAATACTCGTTTGTAATATCTTCCGTAAGAGGAATAGGGGCCCTCTAAACCCGAGAAAGAGGCTTTGATTACATGCTTCCCCTCCCAAACGATTTCCTCTATGGTGGGGTAAACCATTGGCTTTAGAGCTTCTTTGAAAGCGACGGCGACATCATTCAAAGAATTAGCTGAGATATCCTGGCCGATCACTTCCCCATTGGGAGCCACACCAAAATAGAGCGTCCCTGCTTTATGTTTATTCAGGATGCTTGCCACATCATCCATGGCTTCTTTGCGTTCCGCCGTGCTCTTTTTGAATTCGGTCCATTCGGATTCCTTACCAAGGTTCATTTCGATTTACCTCCTCAATGATTATAAAATATGTCCCAGTAAATGCCTCAGTAAATGTCCCAGTAAGCGTCTCAGTAAATTGAAATCGCTTTGGTGCTGCCAATGCGGATTCCTGCATCAATTTGCGCTTAGGTTCGCCTCCCGTCATCTCCACCATTTTGAATCATTGTCGAACTCTACTTCGGTAGGGTTCGATTTTTTCTTTTCTTAAGTGATTATCTTTCCGACATTTTGAAAAGGATTCTCTGCTTTACCTTTTCTAAGTGGAGTGATTCCACTTACTCTTTTTTGAAGAAGAAGTAAAAGCGTATAATCTTATCAAAGAGAGGCCCATAGGCAAAGGAATCGGGATATATTTGTTTCCTAAGGGAATCACTTGCCTCAACAAAAGGAGCATGGGTTGCATGAAGAAAGAAACCAGGCCGAAGATCCTGCAGAAATATCTTTTTGCGAATAAGGGTAACATGGTTTTTCTTATCCTTATCAAACTTCTGAATGCTCTTTTTCAGACAGGGGTCTCTTTGCTGATCTATTACTTCTTAGATGCTCTTTCCAAAGGTTGTACTCTTCAAGATGCTCTGTGGATGGGACTGATCGGTCTTCTTTATATTGCTGTCTGCGCCATCTTCATCGTCTGGAATTTCTACCTTTCCAATAAAACCGCAAACCATGCTTTGAAAGCTTATAAGGATGATGTTGTCCGCCGTATTCTTTTCGATACCGATAACGAAGAAAACACGGAGATATCTTCCCGTTCTCTAACCTTGATTCAGAAAGATGTAGAACATGCTTTGGATACGTATTTTCTTCCTTGCCTGGATATGATTTCTTATTCTTTCACCTTTGTTTCTGCCTTAGTTATTTCCATGATCCTGAATCCGATCCTCGCTTCGGTCATGCTCGCTCTTGCGGTTGTGGTTGTTCTTGTTCCGAATCTCTATAGTCGTCCGTTAGCAAAACAGAGAAACGAATTATCGGATGAGAATCTTTCTTATTCTTCTTTCCTCGGGAATGCTTTCCGCGGAAAGAGAGTTCTCCAGAACGGGAATGCCGAAGAAAGATTCGCAGAGAAGAACAACGAGGAAACCTTCCGGGTTGAGAAGAAACAGAATCGTCTGTGGAAAACCTACGGATACGAAAACGGAAGCATGTATTTCTTCGTCATGTTCCTAGAAATCGGTTCTTTCTTCTTAGCCGGTATTCTTTACCTGAATAATATGTGTACTCTTTCCGTCTCCGTCGCTTTGCTTTCCATCAGCTCCGATATCTATAACCCTCTTACTCAGATCGTCTCTTCTGCCTTAGAGATGAGAAGTTATAGAGATGTTCTTACTAAGATAGAGAAGATACCGAACCCTTCTACTTCAGCAACAGAAGAAAAACAACTGGAAAACAATGCTCCAGATTTAACTCTGTCCCATTTGACTATCCGTTTCCAGGAAAGAGTTCTTTTAGAGGATGTCTCCTGTTCGATTCCCTTCGGCTCGAAAGTCCTTATCACCGGAGAAAGCGGAAGCGGAAAAACAACCTTGTTCGAATGTCTGTTAGGATATCGGAAACCGGAAGGAGGAAAAATCCTCTTTATAACCGAAGAGGGAAAGAAGGTTTCTCCTTCTATCGCCTATTGCCCACAGACTCCGACACTTTTCTTAGGGACGCTCCAAGAGAACATCACTCTCTTTGCTAAACCGGATAAGAAGCGGCTTGAAGAAGTTATCCACTCCTGTGGATTAGAATCCTTTGTGGAAAAAAGAGGATTCGATACTACTCTCAATGATTTTGATAACAAGATCTCTTTAGGAGAGATGCAACGCATCTCCTTAGCGAGAGCTCTTTATCTGAACCGGGAGATTCTGCTTCTGGATGAAGTCACTTCCTCTTTGGATAAAGAGAATACGGATATCATTCTTCAATCTCTCAAAGAGATAAAAGATAAAACCATTATTCTGATTTCTCATCAATTGAAGAATGTAGAAGACATCTCTTTTGATTATCACTATCAATTTCAGGATAAGAAACTGGAACTGGTAGAAGAAAGAAAATAGAAGAAATCCATTCTATAGACAAAAGGAAAAGACGGAACAATCCTTTGAACAAAGATTCTGAAGATATGTTCCGCCTTTTTCACTTACTTCTCTTCTCCCCGATACTCGTTATTGATCGCATCGAAGATATGGACGACTTCTTCTGGTTTATCGAGGAAATGAACAATCTCCCAATGCTTCTTTCCGTCTTTCCCTACATAGTGAAGGATAAGGCGAGGAAAGATCTTTAAACCGATACCGGAGATCGTCAGTTCAAAAGCAGAAAGACGGAAGAAAGAGAAAATTTGTGACATCGGAAGAACGAGATCCGGTCCTTGGATATCGCGGATAGCAATCACCCTCTTCTCGGGGTCCAGATAGATAGCTGACATTCCGTGTTCCCGGTTATATTTTCTTCCTTTGATTCCCTGATAAAGGAGATAACCGCCGATTGCTAAACCGGCAAGGAAGAAAAATAGTTCCAGAATCCAGAAAGCAGGAGAAAGACTTGTGGTCTTATCGTTATCATCTTTGACAAAGAATTTGCTGATAAAAGCAAAACCCAAAGCGATGATTGCTAACCCAGTGAGAATCGGAACCACATAACTATCCTTGATTCCCATAATCTGCCTTTGACCAATCAGGATACCTTTAAAGACTTCTTCTTTTCCTTTCTGTCCGTTGACATTGTGGAGTTTGACCGAGCTGATACGGTCATAGATGCTCCATGGATTCGGTGTATATTTTTCTAACGAACTATCCTCTGCTCTTTTTCCGCCATGCATAATCGTTACCTCTTTTGCTATTTTGGCAAATCCTTTCAAGAAGGAGGATGAGAAGACATCTTCTGGAACAAAAATGTCGCTTTGTTTACGCGGGTGTATTACTACCGAATTTCGAAACAGAAAACAGGAAAACACGATAAATATCGTCTTTTTCTAAATTGAACTGCAAAAGAAAGGTCGCCTCTTCCGAAGCGACACTTTCACTCGATAGAATCCTTTCTACATCTGTCCATCCGGAGTCCAAGGCTTGAGATCCTTGACAGCATTCTGAGGAGTGATACGGATATCGTCATGATCGGAATCGAGAAGAACATAACGGTTATTGCCCATGCCTAATTCTTTCATATAGGTGAGCTGACGGAGACCATGTCTCGATTCGATACGTTCTACTAATGCCTTCTTCTCTTCCGGCTTCATACTATAGACCAGATCCACGCAGGCCTGATCGATCGCTAAGATATCGGTGGAGGCTAAGATACCGACATTCGGCGTGACGACCGGAGCAGCGGCAAGCCCTTCACAGTCGCAGGAGACCGACATATTCCGCATCACGTTGACAAAGGTGATGTTCTTTCCGAAGAAATCACAGGTAGCCTTGCTGCTTTCGCAGATCCGTTCCATGAACTCCTCGGTCTTGATATCCCACTGATCCGAACTTCCGGGAGTGGTATGGATCATCGCTTTACCGATTCTGCCATCGGCACAGCCGATACCGATATTCTTATTGGAACCACCGAACCCACCCTGTGTATGGCCTTTGAAATGCGTGAGAACGACTAAGGAATCGTAGTTGAGAAGATTTTTTCCTACCGACATCTCGGTGAACCATTTTCCGTTCTTGACCGGAAGCATCGCGGTACCGAATTCATCGAGGATATCAACCGGAGCAAAAGTCCATCCGTTGATCTCTAAAGTCTTACGATGCTTCTCGGTAGTGTAACGGTCTCCATCGTAATAGGTGTTCGTTTCAACGATATGGGCGCCTTCTAAATCTTTCTCCATCAGAGCTTTGACCCAGGAACGGGGGATGATGTTCGGTCCGTGCTGTTCACCGGTATGGACTTTGACGCCGACCTTTCCATGGATGTTTCCGTTCACTTTCTCATACATTTTGATGAGACCCTGAGCGGATAAATCGCGGGTGAAATAGACGATGGATTCGTTTCCTTTTCTTTCGGAATAGGGGATATAGATATTGCCGTCGGTTCCGGCGGTCGGTCTGTTTTCTGCCATATTCAGTTTTCTCCTTGCGAATAGTATAAATTTTTGAAACTCATTTCTTCAATCCGGAAGGCTGTTGTTTTCGTCCGGATTCTCGATTTCGGAATGAGAGATATCGCTGAAGCGGTTGTTGATCTTATTGACGGTGATAGAGAACTTGTTGCTGCTATCGGTAAGAGACTGGATACGTTTGTTTAAGTCTTCCCAACGCGGTAAGAAGTTCTTGAAGTCCTTGCTTAAGTCATCGATAGCTTTCGAGATCTTATCGACATTCTTCATTCTTTCATGGTTGATTTGGAAAAGACGGAAAGAAGCTAAGAGGGGATCGAGTATCGTTGGACAGGCGAGAACGACTTTGTTCTTCTGGGCGAAGGAAACAAGATCCGGAAATTCTTTTTCAATGTAGGCAAAGATGCCATCGTCGGGGATGAACATGATAGCTTCTCCGATGGTGGTTCCGGGAAGAACATATTTCGAGGTTTCCTGGATTCTTTGACGGAGGGCACTCTTGAAGGAACTCTTTGCATGTTCCTCTTCTTCCGGAGATAAGGAAGAATCCGGTGTAAAGAGTTCTTCTCCTCCGGATAAAGAGAACTTGGAATCAATAGCGATAATCTGATGATGGTCTTTGCCATCTAAGAAGACAACCGCATCCGGACGTAATCTCTTCTCTTCGCTCACTTCCGGATTGAGGGTGTATTGGGTGTCATAAAGGATACCTTTGGTATCACCGAACATATTTTGTAATAACATCTCTAACTGCCATTCTCCGTATTTACCGCGTTTCTGATTGTTGGTGAGGATGGAACTTAAGGATGAGATTTCTCCTTTGAGTCCTTCGATATTCTTCTGAGCTTCCTGAAGAACGGAAAGTTCACTCTGAAGCTTTGCCATCGATTCGCTGGTTCCTTTGAATCCTTCCTGCAAAGAAGTATCCACTTTCTGATGAATGGTCTTCATCTGATTGTCGATACGGGAATTGAGAGAGTCGCTTAAAGAGAGGAACTGCTGATTCAGATGGGCTTGGAAATCGCTGAGACGCTTCGTTTCTTTATCGCTGGTTTCCTGAATCGAGGAGCGGAGCAAAGCGATGTTATCCTGCAGTGTCTTATTGACGGAGGCAGAAAGAGAATTCATGATCTCGTTATTCTTCTGCTGCTGTTCGTTTCGATTCTGAAGTTCTTGGATCGTGTTCTTAGAAAGTTCTTCGGAGAGTTGCTTCTGAACATTCGAAGAAATCTGATCCAAACGATTATTCAGTAGAGCGATATCGGTAGTTTCTTTTGTCTTCATGTCTTCTAAGGAAGAAAGAAGTTTTTGACTGTCTTGAGAAGTAAAAGAATTCCCTTTGTTCTTCTTCAGAAGCAAAAGCAAAGTGAGAAGAGATAGGAGAAAAGCAAGAGAAGCAACAATCAATAATGCAATTTCCATAGCGGTTAATAGTCCTTTACTAATAATATTGTCGACATTTTTAACTTTGTCTCATACAAAAGATATTATTTCTTTTGGAGCAGTCCCTGCTCTTCAAAGTAAGCGACGGTATCCTTCATAGAATCTTTGATGGAACGAGGAGAATAGGACAGTTCTTTTCTGGCCTTGCTGTCATCGAAGAGATTTGCATGAGCTAATAGAGAAAGAGCAAAACCGGTGTAGAGAGGACGCTGATGGGTGAGTTTACAATGAAGCTTTACAAAAGGAACACCGATTCTTGCTAACCAATGAGGAAAGACAGTGATTTTCTTCGGTGCTTTTGAATAGAGAGCGCCTGCTTCTCTGAGAAAAACTTCTAGCGGTACCACTTCTCCTCCGAGGATATATGCTCCGTTTCTTTCGCCTTCGAACAAAGCGGATAGAGTTCCCTGCGCAATATCCCGAACATCCGCAAAGGTATAACTAGCTTTTATCACGCCGGGAATCTTTCCATTGAGATAGGATAGCAATAGTTGATTCAGGTGATTCTTTCCATTATCCATAGGACCGAAGAAACCACAGGGATAGACGATACGGATATCCATGCCTTGTTTCTGAAATTCTTTGACGGCGTTATTTGCCATCGCTTTGGAAAGTGCATACGCTCCTTCTTTCTTTCCGTCCGCATAGACACCGGTTTCGTAGATGGTTTTACCGATGGCTTTGAAAGAGTCCACGGAAGATACGTAGACTGAATGAATAACTCCAAATTCCTTTGCCAAGGAGAAGATGTTCTTCGTTCCTTCCACGTTTATATCCACCATGTCTTTCGTCAATCTTTGATGTTGAATATCTACTTTAGATGCAGCATGAATCAGATAGGCTTCTTTGTTTTCACAGCCTTCAAAAAGGGAACGTAAGGAATCTTTATTCCGGACGTCTCCGTGAAGGAGTTCAACCTCCGGATCGATTTCTCTTACTTCGGCTTCTTCGTTTTCTTCATGTACAAGGCCGCGGATTTCATAGCCTTTGTCTTTCAGCTGAAGAAGGATATTCTTTCCTAAGTGTCCGGCAATACCTGTGAGGATGATTCGCTTATTCATTTTCTTTCTTCTCCTTGATATCAGGAAGCGGAATACCTGCTTCCTGAAGCAGTCGGTCTTGTTTTAAAAAGTAGGATCGGTAGCTGTGGAAGAAACCGTGGCGGAAGGATTTCAAGTCTGCGGGTTCTATGGTCTTATCGGAAAGAATCTTGGTATAGGGATAGACTCCATTGACTTTCCAGTGGTTGAGAAAACCGAAGTGGATCGCATTCTTCGGGCAGACCATAGTGCAGTTCATACAGAGAGCACAGGAGCGCTTTGCTCTCATTCTTCCTCTTTTATCTTCATAGATAGCTTGCATCGGACAGGCCTTTTCACAGAGATGACAGTGAATACATTTCTTATCGCTATGGAAAAAGAGATGATTCACTTTCGGTGCCAACCATTCGATACGGAAGAGCAAAGATACTATTCTTGGTCCTATAGGATACGGAATCCTCTCTTCTTTTCCCTCCACGATATTTTGAACTAAGAGAGTGGAGAGAGGTTCCAAATAGAGAAGCATACTTTTCACAATTTCATCTGGGAAACGGAAGATGATGTTATAAGGCATCAGGAAATGCTTTTCCTGTTTGACAAGATAATGCTTCTTTTTCAGTTTATGAACTAAAGAAGCGCTGGAGGCGTTATTCAAAGCGAGCGGTTCTCCGCTGACTTTGAAAAGAAAGCTGTCTTTTTCTTCTTTCAAAACAGGAAGCGAAGAGGCAAAACGGAGAAAAGCTTCCGGTGTATTGAAAGCGTGGATCGGATAACCGAAACCGATCAGATCGAAGGCGTTCGGATCCGGAATTTCTTCTTTCGGTTCCCGATAGCGATAAAGAGTAACGTCATAACCTTGTTTCTCAAGTTTCGCTTGAATCGTTCTTCCGACAAGCAGCGTATTGCCGGTTCCGGAGAAACAAAGAAGGAGACACTTTTTACCCATTCTGCTTATCCTTTTCTTCTATCTTAAATTCCTGCTTTTCGAAACACAAAATTTTTCTATGAATCCTTCAAAAAGAGAGTATCATAAAGAACCGAAATCATTATCGAAAGGGCACCTGGAAATGAACCATAATGAGGATCAATCTTCGACTCCTTATGTCGATGCTTTGAAAGATACTCTGAAGCAGAACCCAACGCCTTTTGATGTTCCCGGCCATCACATGGGAAACATCGATAACCCTGCTATCGAATTCTTCGGAAAAGAACTCTACCGGGCCGATGTCAACGCCCCGATCGGACTCGATAACCTAGCTCATCCGACCGGTGTCATCAAAGAAGCAGAAGACCTGATGGCAAAAGCCTGCCATGCCGATGAAGCTTTCTTCCTTATCAACGGAACCTCGAGCGGTATTCTCGCGATGCTTCTTACGGCCTGCCATGCTAACGATAAGATCATCCTTCCCCGCAACTGTCATAAGTCCGTCATCAACGGCCTTATCCTTTCCGGTGCGATTCCGGAATGGGTCATGCCGAAGATCGATAACGATCTGGAAATTGCAGACCAGCCATCCTTAGAAGCCTACAAGAAGGCTATTCTCCGTTATCCTTCTGCCAAAGCCGTCTTTGTCATCCATCCGACCTATTTCGGTTCGGTCATGGATCTGAAGAGCTTAGTCGAGTTCGCCCATCAGCATCATATGGCGGTTTTAACCGATGAAGCGCATGGTGCCCATTATTATTTCAATGCGGAAGGTGCTCCTCTTTCCGCTATGGATTGTGGAGCCGATATGTCCGCAGTCTCTTTCCATAAGACAGCTGGCTCTTTGACGCAGAGCTCGGTTTTACTCAGTCATTACGGATTCTTCTCCCGCTACGATATCCAGAAGACTCTCAATATCATCAACACGACTTCTCCTTCGAGCATCCTGATGGCTTCCTTAGACGGAGCCAGAGCTTTCTTAGCTTCTCCCGAAGGAAAGAAAGCACAGGAAAGAACTCTTACTCTAGCCCGCTATGCGAAACAGGAAATCGATAAGATCCCTGGCTTCTGTGTCGCTAGCAGAGACCATTTCTTATCGTATGGCTCCTATGATTTCGATGAGACGAAGTTAGTCATTGAGTTCAACCATCTCGATATCGATGGCTTTGAACTTTATCATAAGATCCGCGAAGAATACGAAGTCCAGCTCGAGTTAGCCGAGACCTATGCGGTCTTAGCAATCTTTGCAATCGGTACTACCAAAGAGCATGTCGATCACTTGATTGAAGCCTTAAAAGGTATCTCGAAAGAGCATTATCATCCGGAGGTCAATTATCCGGATCATCATTACGATTCCTCTTTCCCGTATATGATCTGCCGTCCCCGTGCCGCTTTCAACGCCCCTTCGGAAGTGAAGAAACTCGACGATCTCGAAGGCGAGATTGCCAAAGAACAGGTCATGGTCTATCCGCCGGGAATCCCTTATATCATCCCTGGGGAAGTCTGGACCAAAGAATTGATTGCCCGAGTCAAGCACCGCCAGAAAGAACACGCGACGATTCTCTCTGGTTACCCGGATGGCTTTGAAGTGATTGATAAGAGCAAGTGGAAGAGATACTACGCGTATCAGAGGAGACTTATGGATTACTTTGAAAACCGCAAGACCGTTCCGGCAAACGATGGTTATCGGATGCCTTTTGAAGGAAAACCGCATAAAGCGACGGTCATCCTTTTACCTTTCCGCAGAGATACTTGGAGAGAAAAAGCAAAGCCGGCTCAGCTTGCCTATAAGAACGTCATTCAGGCAATCGCTAAATTCGAACCTGTCATTGTCGGTATCCATCCTCGTCTCTACGAAGAGCTGAGCAAGGAATACGCAAGCATTCCGAATGTCACTCCTTTACGTATCCGCTATAACGATGCCTGGGCGAGAGACAATATGGCAATCTTCCTTACCAACGGAAAATCGTTAAGAGCCGTTGATTTCGGTTTCAACGCCTGGGGCGGAAGTTTTGACGGCTTATACGATAACTATAAGGACGATAGTAAGCTCGCTTCGGCCTTCACCAAGATCTATAAAGTCCCGACCTATTCTCTTCCTTCCTTCATTCTGGAAGGTGGATCGATTGCTGTCGATGGCGAAGGCACTTTGATTGCGACAGAAGCCTGTCTTCTTTCGCCGGGTAGAAATCCGCAGTGCTCCAAAGCCGAAATCGAAGAGACACTGAAGGCGTATCTCGGTGTTGAGAAAGTCATCTTTGTCCCGCACGGCATCTATAACGATGAGACAGACGAACATATCGATAACATGGTTTCGTTTGTGAAACCGGGTGTCTTAGCCATGGCTTGGTGCGAAGACAAGAACGATCCGCAGTATTCCTTCTGCCAACAGACTTATGAAGTCTTAGCCCATTCTACCGATGCCAAAGGAAGACCTTTCGAAATCCATAAGATCGTTCTTCCTTCTCCGGCTCTTACGATGACAAGAGAGGAAGCCAAGAGCATCGTCAAAGGTGGCGAAGGAGCTATCTCCCGCCTTGCCGGAAACCGTTTAGCCGCTTCCTATGTCAATTACTATCAAGGCGATAAGTTTGTCATTATGCCTGGTTTCGGTGTCAAAGAAGATAAGATTGCCTATGAGCAGATCAAAGCTCTCTATCCGGACAAAGAAGTTATCCAGGTGCAGACAAGAGAAATCCTCCTCGGCGGAGGAAATATCCACTGCATCACACAGCAGATCCCGAAAGAGGAGGATTGAAAACCATGAAGAAAACCTATGCCTTAGCCCAGTTTTCGATGTCGGATGTCTACGAAGAGAATATCCAGAGGGCCGATAACTACATTAAAGAAGCCAGTGAAAAAGGAGCCTGTTTCCTTCTTTTGCCGGAGCTTTTTGAACGTCACTATTTCTGCCAGGTGGAAGACTATAGCAAATTCGCTTTAGCCGAAGAATTCTCTTCTTCGAAGACTTTGGCCCATTTCTCGGAGATGGCAAAGAAGTATCACATCGTTCTTCCGATTTCCTTCTTCGAAAGAAAGAACACGGTCTACTTCAATTCCTTAGCGATGATCGATGCCGATGGTACGATCCTCGGCCTCTATCGGAAATCCCATATTCCGACGGGGGAATGCTACGAAGAGAAATTCTATTTCTCGGAAGGCGATACCGAATTCAAAGTCTTTGATACCGAAGCCGGTAGAATCGGTGCGGCTATCTGCTGGGATCAGTGGTTCCCGGAAGTAGCCCGCATCCTCACGTTAAAAGGTGCGCAGCTTCTCTGCTATCCGACGGCTATCGGTTCGGAACCGGTTCTTCCGAAAGACTCGAAAGATCACTGGCAGAACGTCATGAAAGGTCATGCTGCCGCGAATATCATTCCGGTCATGGCAGCTAACCGTGTCGGAACGGAAAGCGTCAGAAAATCCTCGATGACCTTCTTCGGGTCCTCCTTTGTCAGCGATGAGTACGGAAACTTCTTAGCTACCTTAGACCGCAAAGAAGAGAAACTTCTGCTTGTCGATCTCGACTTAGAAAAATGCGATCAGGAAAGAACCGAGTGGGGTGTCTTCCGCGATCGTAGAGTCGATCTATATGGCGATATCCTCTCTTTGACCGGAGAGAAGAAGAATAAGTAGAAAATTCTTCTTATTCTATAAAGTTGGATGCTGGAGTAAATATAGAAGCACTAATAAAAATGACCTGCAGTCCTTTTTGTGGATTGCAGGTCATTTCTTTACTTCTCCTCTTTCGGTTCGTCTTTCTTTTCTTCGGTAGAATCTTTTTTATCTTCTTCTTTTTCTTCGGCTCTGGCATGAGTGTTATCGGCTAAGGTGTGATACGCATAAGTGCCGTTTGCTTTCTGCTCTTCCTTGATACCTTTCTTACGTCCGACCGATAGACCGATTGCAAGGATGAGGATAGCGACGACAGCAGCAATAGCAGCACCGATGGTCGGAATGACCCAGGAAGGTAACTCCTCGGCTACATCGGTTTCATCGAGATACGTAAAGTACTGTCCGGTCGAATAGCGGAAGACGAAGTAGGAAGAAGAGTCGGTAGCTCCGCTGATGCGGTTGGTGAGAGCACCATCGACATAGTAGACAAGCTTATTGGGGTGCTTTTTCATATTGATCTTCAGAGTGACGTTCTTGACGGAGATTTCGTTACCGTCTTTATCGTAGAACTTGACGGAATAGATGGTCGAATTCTGGACCGAGGCATTTTCGACGACTTGAATCGTTGTTCCCTTTTCAAAGGCGCCTTCGACCACATATTCGTTGTTGTTGTAGGTGAGAGTCTTGACGCGTTCCGAGTAATTGGCGTAGACAATCGTGCTTTCAGTAATCTCATCTTCCGGTAAATCCCAGGAGACGATATAAGTGTTCTTCTTACCGGTGTAGATATACTGATCGTCTTTCTTTTCGGCGTACTTGAAGTCCGGTGCCTCACTCAGTTTTTCGTGGATAGATACTTTCTCATAGGAAGTGATCTTGTAGTGGGTCTTATCGATTCTTCCATAGTCATCATAGAGATCCCCGTAGTCTTCCTGCCACTCCATGAAAGTGACAAGACAAGAGACCTTCGAATCGTATTTGGCAGCGGATTTATAGATAGAGGAATATTCGTTATACTGTGTCTTGAAGGAATCTTCCGAACCGTAGCTCTTATCGACATCGACTTCGGAAAGATATTTCGGTGTCGGGAAATAGTCCTTATCCTTACCAGGAAGGAAGCTGTCTTTATCAAAGCCATCTCCGAAACTGGTGGAAAGAGTGTTGTCATCGGTGGTCATCTCATCGATGGTCAGTTTCTTTGCGGCATCCTTGAATTCCGAACCGTATTGTCTACGGCTGATACCGCCGAGATCCGAGACATAATAGTTGTACTGAACGTTGGCGGTGAAGGAACCCGCAACTTCATCGTAGTTCTCAACGACACCGGCTAAAGAACCGGCCGAAGTCTTGGCATTGGCATTGACCACCAAAGCATTGGAAAGGTTTGAAGTCATCTCACCGGCTAAGGAGCCGACAACACCGCCGATACGGTCCGTGCCTTCGACCAAAGCCGAAGAGAGGTTATCTTTCAGATTGACCGCATGACCGGCGATACCGCCGACATCGACCGTTCCTTTGATATGACCGGAAGCAATAGAAGAGGAAATGGTTCCGCCGTCCATCTGACCGGCAACACCGCCGGCGAAAGTACCCACGCGGAGAGTGACATCGCTCTTGGAAACGGCCTCTTTGAGGTTGAGAGTATCGGAAGTCGAGATACCGACAATACCGCCGACATCGCTGTCGCCGTTGACTTCGCCGTCGCTATAGGAATAATCGAAGGCGATCGTCGTCGCTTTCTCTTCAAAATCATCTTCATCGATATCCGTATCGACATCGAAGCCGAGATTCTTCAGCCAATCTTTGTTGGCATTTACAAAATCTTCCCAGCTCGACTGGTTGAAGTACTCCTGTAAATCCGAGGAGTTCTTCTTCATGTTGCCGTAGTATCCGCAGATACCGCCGACATACTTGGTACCGGTTACGGTACCATAGTTGCGTTCGAAGTAGAACTCGCCGTTTCCTTTTCCGGCGATACCGCCGACCTGAAGAGTCTGGATACCATCGGAAGTGATTTCTCCGTAGTTTTCGTTGCCGTCGAGTTTTCCTAAGGAATAACCGGCGATACCCCCGATATCAATCGCAGTGGAGTTGGCGTTCTTGGCACTGGCTTTGATCTCCCCTTTGTTGGTGGAACCTTTGATAGTGCCGAAGTTGGCACCGGCGACACCGCCGACATTGGATAAACCGGAGACGGAAGCTTGGTTGGTGATGCGGTTAAGAAGAGCATCGACATCGGTGACGGTGCTTTCTTTTCCGTCTTTATCTTCTGTGCTTCGGACGCCGTTATAAGCGATAGCACCGACATAGTTCTGACCTAAGATCGAACCGGTGACGGTAAGATCGACAACGGTTCCGTAGTTCTTTGAAATGACGCCGACATAATCTTCATCCTGGCAATCGATGTTGAGGTCTAAGACATCCAGTCTTTTTACGATGCCATCTTTGGCGATGATGTGGAAGAGGGAAGGATAATCCTTTTCTCCGGTGATATGGATGTTCTTTAAGGCGTGATAGTTGCCATCGAAAGTACCGTGGAAAGTATCAATCGGGGTGAAGGGCTGGTCTTCAAAGTCAATATCGCTGCGTAAGTAGACTTCCTTGTGGAAGGAATAACCGGCATCGGCGTTGCAGTGATCGGCAAACTCGTTCCAGTCATCGACCGAACCGAGCATGATTTCTTCGGTCTTCTCTTCGTCGTCTTTCTTATCGCCGGAAGAGGAAGAATCTTCACTGGAGCTTTCCGAAGAACTGATCGGGATATCGGGAAGAGAGATGGACGGAAGACCTCTCGAGGAGCTAGAGGAATCGGAAGAAGGTTCTTCCGAGGAACTTTCCCCTGGATTCTCCGAACTCGAGATCGGAGCTTCCGAAGAACTTTCGGAGGATGATTCCCCCGGGTTCTCGGAGCTGGAGATCGGGTCTTCTGAGGAACCCTCTTCACTATCGTCATCGGCATAGAGAATAGGTGCGTTGAGATCGGCTAGTTCCGTATTGCCAGTGCAGGAAGCTAACATCCCTAAGGAAACTAAGGCAATCAGTGCAATTCTGCTTTTCTTTTTCATTTTATTCTTCCTCCTGATTTTTATTGCTTATCTTCTGTTTTCGGCTCTTCTTGACTCGGCTCATTCGGATTCGTCTCTGCGGATTCGCTATTTTGATTTGCGCTATTGGCAACCGAAGTAGCTAACTGAGCGGTCTTAGCTAAGGCTTTGGAATTGGCTTTCTTCAGAGTTCCTTTGAGCTTGGAAGCCTGGGGAACTTTGATCTGCATCTGGGTGTGATCGAAGATCTTATCGCAATCGACAAGAAGGCAAGGGAGAACGAACATCGCGGATAAGATAGAGATGAGAACGCCGCGGCACAGGCAATAACCTAACGAAGAGATCAGAGGATCGGAGACCAAGATACCGATGATGAGAGTAGCGACAAGAAGAATGGTTCCGGAAGTGACGATGGTCGGGAAGGCCTGGTTGATGGATTCAATGATGGCTTTCTGACGATCTGGAATCTTCTTCCGCAAGTCCATATAACGGTTCGTGATGACGATGGCGTAATCGATGGTGGCACCCATCTGAATGGCGCTGACGATGAGGTAGACGATGAAGAAGACATTCTGTCCGGTCCAGACCGGGAAGGCGAAGTTGATGAAGATAGCTCCTTCGATAGCCAGACAGAGCGGAATCGGTAAGAACCAGTTGTTGAAGGTGAAGATCAGAATGACGAAGATGAAGGCGAGAGTGAAAAGCGAAACTTTCAGATTATCGGTGGAGAAGGAAGAATAGGTATCGTAGTCGGCCATCGAGTCACCGGCGAAGATGACATCCGGATACTTGCTCTTGATCTTGTCCTCAAGTTCTTCAATGAGGGCGAAGGTTTCTTTGGATTCTCTTCCGGAATCGATGTTGAAGACGATACGGCTGTATTCGGTGCCGACGAGTTGTCTCTGAGCATCCTGAATCTGCCCTTTGACATCTTCGTATTGATCTAAGACATCGGGTTGATAGGCTAACGCTGCTCGTACGGCGTCATCGTGATCGAAAGCGAGATTGCAGATATCGAGAAGAGAGACTTTGTAATTGGCTTTATCAAGTTCATAGACGGCGACTTCCTCGGTGGAATCCCGGCTATCGGTCTTAGAGAGATAGGCATAGGTGCGATAGAGCTGATCGGTGAGAGAATTGGAGACACCCATGAACTTAGCGAATTCCTTGTAGTTGACCTTTTCCGTGAGGGTATAGGTGATGTCGTTATTGGTGATTTCGGTGTTGGCTAAGCCCTGAACCTTAGAGGTGTTCGGTTCCTCTTCGACCATATGGAGAATATCGGCCTGCATGTCGTAGTCGTTTCCGGGCATGACGATAGCAAATTGGTTTTCGGCCCCGAAGACGGCATCGATTTCCTGCTGGGCTTTCTGGGAGTCGGAGACGTGGGAGTTATCGATGGAGACCTGATCGTAGCAGTAATCGACTTTGGTGTTGACATAGACGGTGTAACCGGCGAAGAGAAGGAAGATGACCGGGGTGACATAACGGGTTTTATAACAGAACTTACCGACACCGGAGATCTTCGGAACTAGGCTCTTATGCATCGTCTTGGTGATGGGTTTATCGAAAGCAAGAAGCAGAGCTGGCATGAAGAAGAAAACGGAGAGCATCGAGAAAAGAATGGATTTGGATAAGACGATACCTAAATCGGCACCGAGGCGGAAGCTCATCGTGCAAAGAGCGATAAGACCGGAGATTGTCGTAAGGGAAGAACCGGAGATTTCGGTGATGGATTTCGCCAGCGCTTCGCTCATCGCCTCTTTGGAATCGGAATAATGGGCTTTTTCTTCTTGATAGTGGTTAGCGAGGATGATGGCGTAATCGATGGATAGAGCAAGCTGAAGAATGATACAGACGGAATTCGAGACGAAGGAGATTTTTCCAAGCCAGTAGTTGGTACCCATGTTGAGAAGAGCTGCCATACCGAAGGTGAGAAGGAAGACAGGGACTTCCATGAAAGATTCGCTGGTCAAGAGAAGAACGATGATGATAACGACCACTGCGAGTATGAGAACCATGTTGATGGATTTCTGAAGCGAATCGGCATAGTTATCGTCGTAGTTGGTGGTGGGGTAATATTCGTAGTCTTTCAACAGGGCTTCAATCTTCTTGTAGGCTTCCAAGGTTTCATCCGAATCTTTGGTTCCCTCAAAGGTGACATGGATCTTCGCGCAGGAGTCTTTGTAGTATTCTTCGGTGTTGTAGTATTCGGTGGATTTGACTCCCGGAATCTCTGCAATTTCCTGGTTGATGGTGTCTCCTTCTTCGTAGGAGACGTTCTTGACCATGATGTAAGTGGATCCGTAGGTATAGAACTGATCATCCATGATTTCGAGCGCTTTGGCGGTATCGGAAGTTTTCGGTAGATAGGAAGTGATATCGTACTCGATGGTGGATTTTGTCCATCCCCAGGCCGCATAGACAGCTAACCCAAGGAAGATCATCATGATGTACTTGCGGAAGCGGACAATGAACGAAGCAAACTTTTTCATGGAACCTCCTTTTCTTTGCAATTTTCAACGCGGGTATAAGATTAGGGACAAAAACAGCAAAAAACAAGGTTTTGGAGTATACTTTACACATATAATAGGCGAGATAAATATACGCATGGCTTCATATGTATTGTTGACACAGGTTTTAATACAGCCGTATCATTTTCCAGCCGGAGGTAAAACTATGAAAAACGAAACCGATAACCCGGAAAAGAGCGATCCCCGTGTCGAGCGTACCAAAAGGGATTTAAGACGTGGACTCAATGAACTGCTTCAGACGACCGACTTCGATAAGATCACCGTCAAGCAGATCTGTGAGCAGACTTCCATCAATAAGATGACCTTCTATCACCACTACCAAGACAAGTATGATCTCTTAGCTGATATCGTTCAGGAAATCGGAAAAGAGATCTATAACAAATGTCTTCAGGTGGTTTCTCCACAGACCTATGAAGCGGATCTGGTCACGATGGCGGCAGAGCTTTCGACGGAGGTTGTTGAACAGTGTTTTGCCTATAAGAATGAGATCAACAATATTGTTAATAGCTCTACTTCCTTAGGTCCTGTCGTTCTTCAGACAACCATCGAACAACTGGTTGAATTATTAATGGAGAATATGGAAAAGCTTGTTGTGTTCAAGTATCCCCGCGAAGATCTTGCTGCTTTCCTTGTCGGCGGGTATTCCTATCTCATTCCCCGTTGGATGAATAAGGAAAGAGAATCGAGAGAGAAGATCAAGGATACGTTTACCCATATTTATTCGGATATTGTCAATGCTTTGATTATCCGTAAGGAAGATAGCAAGAAATCTTTAGCCTGAAGAGTAAATTTCCCTTAGCCCACTCTTTTCGGAGATGGGCTTTTTGCGTGGGAGAAAGAAGCAGGTGTAACACCTCTTTTCCTTGAACAGGTTTTTCTAGGACGTACAATAAAACTAATTTTCTTCTTAGAGGAAGAAAAGGGGTACTTCTATGGTAGAAACAAGAAAGAATGTTCTTGTTTTCGGAGCAGGATTAGCGGGGTTAAGCGCCGGTATCTATGCTTTGAAAGCAGGGTATGATGTCACATTGATAGAGAAGCAGGATTATGTCGGCGGCTTATGCACTACCTGGAAAAGAAAGAACTGCACTATCGATGGCTGCATTCATTGGTTGACCGGGTATAAGAGTGACAAGATCCATGAAGTCTATGAAGACCTCGGTCTTTATGATGAAAAAGATCTTTATTCTCCTTCTTATTTCTATTCCTTCCGTTTTGAAGGAAAAGAAATAAAGATTTATCGGGACTTAGATAAATTCGAAGAAGAGCTTCTCTTCTTTGCTCAGGAAGAAGATAAGGAACTGATGAAGAAGTTTGTCTCCGCCTGTAAGACGATGGCTACTTTCCCTATTTATAAGGGAAAACCGGATGCGATGATGACGATGGCCGATGGCCTTGCCTATAAGGCGGAAATAATGCCTTGTTTCCACACTTATATCCGACTTCTTTCTAAAACTTTAGAAAGCTTTGCAGATAAGATAAAGACTCCGTTCTTAAAGAGATTCTTCTTAAGCTTCATGCCGAAGAATTTCGATTTTGCCTATTTTGCAGCCGTCATCGGAAAATTCTCAAACGGGAATGCGGATTTGACTCGCCTTTCTTCGAAAGAGTTTGCGCAGAAAGCCGAGCAGAAATTCCTTTCGCTCGGTGGGAAGATTCTCTATAACACCGAGATCACAGGCTTAGAAATCGATGAGGAGACTAAGAAGATTACTTCGGTAAAAGATAGTAACGGAAACACATATTCCGCAGGCGATATCATCTCTACGATTCCACTTCCTACTTTCTATGCAAAACTGCTTCCTGAGGAATATCAGAACCCTGAGGTGATGAAGACAATCGATGATCCGAATACTCCTTTCCTTTCGTCTTTTATCTGTGCCTTCCGTTTGGATGAAGATTATTCCGGAGAGATTCCGCATTCGGTCTCCTATGGAAGCGAAGGAAGATTTTCTCTTGCCGTATCTTCCGCCGATCATATTCTTGTTCAAGGTTATCCCTATATGAGAAATCCGGATGGCAGTGTCACCTTAGTTGTAATGGTTGACCAGGATAAAGACGATTTCGATTACTGGATGAAAGCAAGAGAAAACGGAAACTATGCTTCGAAGAAAGAAGCAGCAGTTAAGAAGATTGAAGAAATCCTTCTTTCTCAGCAGAACGACTATCAGGGGCACCTTTCTTTCCTCGATGCTTCGACTCCTTATACCTTCTATCGTTATAGTGGAACCTATTGCGGATCTTTCCTTTCCAACCTCGATACTCCGGATGGTCATAGGAAAGAGCTTCCTTACCAAGAAAAGAGCCTCAAGAATCTCTACTATGCTGGTCAATGGTTAAAAGGAATCGGTGGTATACCGAGTGCCTTGGAAACAGGCAAGTATGCCGTGATGACGTTAGAGAAGAACAACAGGAAATAAGAAAAACCTGTTGTTCATAAATAAAGTCGGAACTCATAATAAAACATTAAAGATGCGATAAATGCAAGAACGGAATAACGTAAATAGCTGTTCCGTTCTTTTTAAAATTATCGTTCCGAATGAATGCTTTTGAAGCTTCCTTTTCCGTTTTCTCTTTGCGTCTATTTCTGACGTTGAAGGAAAAGTGAAATTTTCGGTTTTCTCTTTCCACAAGAAATAGTTTTGCTTTTCAAATTGTAATCGCTTACAATGTTCTTAACCAAAGGCAGGGTTACCAAATGATCAATGTCAGAATTACGGAGCTTCTTAACAAAGATGATCTGAAGTTAGCTACCCGTCCTTACACCATTAAGGGACGTATGCAGGTAAGATACTATAACGGACGTTGGAGCTATAAGATCATCGAGTATAAGAATAAGAGCCTCGATGATGCTCCGATTGACGAATACGATTACGACAAATACAGTAAGAACTATGTGATCTTCGGCGCGTATGTGAATGACAAATGCGTCGGCTTCGCTCTCTTGGAAAAGACTTCCCGCACCCGTTATCTCTATGTCCGTGAAGTGAGAACCGATTCCGAGTATCTTTCGCAGGGTATCGGAACAAAGCTGTTACAGCATTGTTTCGATAAAGCCTTGGCCTTAGGTTACCGCGGAATCTATGCGGTCACTCCGGATAACAATCTCGATTCTTGCCGTTTCTATCTCTATAACGGTTTCCGTATCGGCGGTTTAGATACCGAGTACTATATGGGAACCAATAACGAAGGTAAGAAAGATATTATCTTCTATCGCGGATAAAAAATGAGCTCTGCTCCTCTTTGTTTGGGGCAGAGCTTTTTAAGGCTAATGTTTCTGCAAACTTAGATAAGCGAGATACCGATAAAGGCAGAGCTGACTTCGGCCATCGGGTACTTTTCCGCTTTCTACTTTTTTCCGGAATTCTTCAAAAGCCATCAAGGAGACATTGAGGAATTCGTCTTTATCCCAGTGCTTTTCCCCAGGAGTGAGATCCTGAGCGACAAACAAAGAAACCACTTCATCCGAATAAGCAGGAGCAGGATAGAAGAAACCTAAGGAGAGCCAACGGGTTGCTGTGTAACCTGTCTCTTCTTTCAATTTCCTTTTAGCGGTTTCAAAGATCGTTTCTCCTGTTTCAGATGGTATCGAAGTGAAAGCGAAGCGGATAGAGAGCCGGCTTCAGAGTGTTTTTTTCTGCAAAGGTAGCGATGGAAAGAGGACATATCTTTTCTTTGATCCCTTAGAAAGAGCCATAGGAGAGGAGTTTTCTCTCTATTATTCCAAGGACAATATCCGTCACGTTACACGATAAAATAGAGTGCGAGCATATCTCTTTTCAAAGCGCTTTCTTTAGAGTAAGATAGAGCCACAGAAAGGAATAAACCATTATGGCAACTGTATCTGAAAAGCTAGTTGATCTCATCAATAAACAAATCACGGCGGAATTCGAAAGCGCCTATCTCTACTTAGGTATGTCTCAGTATTATGAAGAGAAAGGCTTCGTCGGTTTAGGAGCTTGGTTCCTCAAGCAGGCGAAAGAAGAGAACGAACACGCTCTTAAGTTCATCGCCTATCTCAATCAGGAAGAAAAGAAAGTCGTTTTAGCCGATATCCATGCGCCGAAAGAAGTCTACAAAGATCTGAGAGAACCACTCGTCGAACAGCTCAAACACGAAGAGCTTGTCACCAGACTCATCTATGGTCTTGTCGCTCAGGCGGAGAAGGATAAAGACTATCGTTCTATCTCCTTCCTTAAATGGTATGTGGATGAACAGACCGAAGAGGAAGAACATTCCCGTATTCTCATCGAGCAGTATGATTTCCTCAAGGGCGATGTCGCTGCTCTTCTCAAGTGGGATCACGAGTTAGGCGAACGTAAGTAATTCATCGAACAGCAATGACAAAAGAGGAAGACCTTCGTAACCTCCCTCTTTTTTTGACTTCACAAAGTTGGTTCTTAAAGGAAGAATAATAATTTAGCAGATTATTTTTGGCTGCCAATCATACTCTACACCATTCTCCATGGCAACTCTTATCAACCATCTCAGGTCAGGGGAAGCAATACGTAGTTTCTTATTTCTCTCATCAAGTTTATTGATGAAACGCATAGTAGGTAAGCGGTCGCTTTTGCTTTCGTTACAACGAGGACAGGCAAAGACAAAGTCCCACAGGTTATCTTCTTTGAGGAAACTCCAAGGAATCACATGATCGAGATGAGAGGTTCTCTTAAAGGCTGCTCCGCAATAAAAGCAATGAAAACAGGTAGAGTCATCGTTCGATAACTGAATCAACTCATTCTTATAAAACGTAAGATCGTTCCGCTTGGTGATGTTCTCCATACGAGTGGAAAGAGCAGGGATTTCCCGATTCTCTTTCCTTAAAATCTCTTGACACATCTTTAGCCATTCGTAGTAGTTGAGTTGATCAAGTATCTGCTTGTTTTCGACTAAGAAACGATACGATTTTTCGTTCATCCAGAGACGCACGGCCCCGTTCTTCCCTGAGGAGGAAAAGCCGTAAAGTAGGCCGTCGGTATCGGCATAGAAAGCGCCGATGACATATTTTTTAAAGGCATGGAAAGTACACTGGAAATATTCCTCCTGAACCTCTTCTCTGACACTTTCAAAAGGAATGCCTTTCCGTTGGTTAGCATCCGAAATCTGCTTTACCTTCTGGGCAATGAACGTGCCTTTGGAAGACTTGGCTTGCGGTCTCTATGGGATATCGTAGAGGTTGATCATGTTCCAGTAAGTAGTCGCAAAGGTCTCCCCAATGGTTTTGAGGGGAAGAGAATGGTTTTCATCGACAGGGATAAGTTATCTAATAGGCTTCTTGAAGAAGCAGTATTTGTAGGTTGTGTTATGAACTCCATGGAAAAGGGATTTGGCGATGACTTCGAAAAGATTGGCATTGCGATTATCTTTCAGCTCTCCCGAGCTTAAGTCCCATCCAGAAGGCATGTTTTTCTCCTTTTTCTTTTTAGGTATGATAGGTCAAAGCAAGTCAAAGTTACAACTATTGTAGTTGGAGTAAGAGACGGAGAACCTGCTTCCATCCTTTTTTCTGGATTCTTGAATGTTATAATTGTGTTATATCAACGAAGAGGCATTTATGGCGGATATCAAAGAGGAATTACGGGCTTTCAATAAAGAAAGAGATTGGGATCAATTCCATTCTCCGGAGAATTTAGCAAAGTCAATCGCTATCGAATCCGGAGAACTTCTGGAATGTTTCCAGTGGGATGGTAAGAATTATTCTTTGGAAGACGTCAAAGGGGAACTTGCCGATGTTCTCACCTATTGCTATATGCTCGCCGATAAACTGAATCTCGATCCTATTGCTATCATGGAAGAAAAACTGGCGATTACGAAAAAGAAATATCCGGTTGAGAAGAGCAAAGGAAGAAGCACGAAGTACGATAAACTCTGAGAGAAAGGAATCTTTTTTGCATGATTGTCTATAGCGGAGATATCGCACAGTTCCAGTACGATTCGTTTAACAGAGATTTGGTACAGACTCTGGAATATATCGCTAAGCAAGCCCATTTCAGTTATAGCGAAGGTCAAATAAAGGCGTGGCACAATTCCTTGTCCGAGATGGACCGCATCCTTTCCCATGCTCCTATGCTTCCGAAAGACTGCGGTGTTGTGATTGAACTTCAGGTTCCTCCGACCAGCAAAAGAATCGATTTTGTTTTGACCGGAAGAGATGAAAACAATCGTCAGGTTGCGATTCTTATTGAACTGAAGCAATGGGAAACAGCTGAAAAAGTCGAAGGCAAAAGACAGCTGGTGAAGACCTTTACCGGTGGAGCCGAAAGAGAAGTCCCCCATCCTTCTTATCAGGTCGTCACCTATGGAGAATTGATTAAAGACTATAACGAGACAGTGGAAGACAACCATGTCGAGATTAAGGCTCTTGCTTATCTTCATAACTGCAATTTGAAAGAGAATCCCCAACTTGAGGACGAACAATACGAACCTTTTATCACGGAGGCTCCTCTTTTCGGTGTTCAGGATCGACAGAAACTAGTTCTCTTTTTAGAAAAGTATCTTCGTAAAGGGGATGAAGGAAAGAAAATCCTTTACGAACTCAAAGATGGAGAAATCCGTCCTACTAAGAGCCTTCAGGACGTCTTAGGAAGCATGCTCAAAGGAAACGAAGAATTCCACCTTATCGATCAGCAGAAAGTTGTTTATGAAGAAGCAATGGCTCTTGCTCGGGACTGCTTCAAGAAGAAGACCAAGAAAGTCATGATCATCGAAGGTGGTCCGGGAACCGGAAAATCCGTGCTGGCCATCAATCTCTTGGTGGAACTTTCAAGAAAACCTTTTGAAAAGATTGCAGCCTATGTCACGAAGAACAGCGCACCACGGAAAGTCTATTCCGAGAAACTGGCAGGAAGCAAAATCAAGAAGAAACAGATCGAAGGTCTCTTCACTACCCCGGATGCTATCGCTTCCGATAAGGGCATGAATAACTATGATGCCCTCATCGTAGATGAAGCCCATCGTCTTCCTTATAACGACCGCTTCCATCATGACGACGATTTCCTCAAGCACATTATGGAGGATGCTTATTTCTCGGTTTTCTTTATCGATAACGAACAGAGAATCGCCTGGGCAGATTATGCAACCAGCGACCGCATCAAAGAAACGGCGACTCGCTTAGGTATCGAAGTAGTCAGCGATAAACTCGAAAGCCAGTTCCGCTGTAACGGAGCCGATGGTTATCTCAACTGGGTAGACGACGTATTGGAAATCCGTCACACTTCTAATTTCGATTGGTTCGATTTCGATTATGACTTCGAAGTCTTTGATAACCCAGCCAAGATGAAAGAGGCTATCTATGAAAAGAATCGGATCAACAATAAATCCAGATTGGTGGCCGGTTATTGCTGGGATTGGAAGAAAACGACAAGAAATAACCCCGATCATGTTGATATCGATTTAAGACCTCAGGGTTATGATTTTGCACTTCCTTGGAACATGGATTCCACATCTCCTTGGGCGACCGATCCGAATTCGGTCTCTCAGGTAGGCTGTATTCATACTTGTCAGGGCCTTGAGTTTGATTATGTCGGTGTTCTGATCGGAAAAGATCTTTGTTATGAAGGCGGACATATTGTCAGTGACCCATCGAAGCGTTCTCCGGATGATAAATCTCTGGCGGGATGGAAGAAACTAGCAAAGGAAAATAGACAGGAAGCTCTGGATAAATGCGATATCCTCATCAAGAACACTTATCGTGTTCTGATGACCAGAGGAATGAAGGGCTGTTATGTTTATTGCTGTGATAAAGGGTTAGAGAACTATCTGAAAGAGAGAGTGAAGATTCTCAACGAAAAAAGACAGGAACTGAAAGAAAAGTTGGCAAGGAAGTAAACGATTGATTGTATCCGAAAAAAATAAATATTAGAAAAGGCAGTTCGCGAGGAACTGCCTTTCTTAGGTATGACGGGCATGTATTGTTTCTAAGGTGAAATTCCTTTGGGGGCTAGTTGTCGAGCAACCCTATAGCAACTTGCAAGTTTCATCTAGTGATAGATG
>ONBI01000020.1 GCA_900316035.1 uncultured Eubacteriales bacterium | reverse complement strand
CGGCGGAACATAACCCGGTTCATCCGGATCCTTGTCCTGGAGAATGGCTCCGCAGCCATAGCAACGCTTGACACGGATTTCGGCGGTAAGACCGCTCGATTTCGGTTTCTTGAACATCATGCTAGCTCCTCCTTTTTATGGGTTAACGGTGCTTTCTGAAAGCAACCTTTCTTACGCATTTTCGTCCTTTTCATTCTATCATACCAGCGGTAGAATCTCGTCACAAAATGGTCCTTTGCAGTTAAAGGGTCGACTAATAGAATGGGTACTTCACAGCTTTTGGCGAGTCTATAGTCGGTCAATAGCTGATCTCCGACGATCATCACTTCGTCTTTCTTCACTCCCTGTTCCTGAAGAAACTTCAGCGTCCTTTTCGGAAGCGGTTTATGGGAACTTGTAAGAGAAGGAACCCCTAACTCTTTCAGATACCCTTCGAGTTTCTTTCCTTGGTTGTTGGAAAAAACAAGCATCCGGATTCCTCTTTTCTGAAGCTCCTCCTTCAAAAGGAAAGCTTCTTTCCGAGGAAAAAGAGAATCGTAGGAATCTAAGGTATTATCCCTATCGATAAGGAGAGCCTTGATTCCTTTCCGAACAAAGAAATCAAGGTCCACCTCATAGATACTGGGAGCTTCAAAGGCAAGAAAAGAAGACATTACTTATTGCCGCTGTTCTTATCCTTCTCAAACAGATCGAAGAGAGAAAGCTGGGTATCGGCATCGTCGGTCTTGGCTTTGGTGGCAATCACCTTAGCTGCCCGAGGAGTCTCAACAAGAGCATCTTCTTTGATCTCTTCGCCAGAGAAATTACGTCCTAAGAGAATCGATTTTCCAAGCGAAGGAACGTTCTCTCTCATCTCCGAACCGGTCTCGACCGGCGTTAAGGCACCTAAATCCAAAGCGATCGTGGTCTCCGGAGAAGTGATGGCGACATAGTTGGTTTCGCCACGGATCTTTTCGACCTTCGAAACCGAGACGATATGCCACGGATTCTTCTTCAGAACCTTGATCAAAGGAGTCTTCGCCGAGAGTCTTTCCGTCGTTTCAATCTGGGAAGAAGAGATAAGTCTAGCTGCTCTTCTATCGCCTAAGACAAGCATCAAGGAGACTTCCTTACTCGATAAAGCAAGTAAAGAAACAAGCGGTGCATTATCCAATCCGGAAGCAATCGCCTTGACCCCTAAAGCAGAAGTCGACACAAGCGGAACATCCGCTTCGTTGAAGCGGGAGGCTCTTCCTAAGGCATCGACGACGATGAGATCGCTGTTACCGGTAGTGATGGCCGCATCGACCAAAGCGTCATCCTTATTGATGAGCTTACAGGCTCTGAGAGGTCTTCTCGTCAAAGCATTCTGCGTGAATTCACTTAAAGCGGTTCTCTTGATCTTATTTTCCTTGGTGAGTAAAGCGACATTGAGACCCGCCTTGAAGGTATCGACCAAGAACGCCTTGATGATCTTTTCGTTCGGTTTGAGAGAAACGAGATTATTGAGGTGTTTTCCTTCCTCTTTCCACTTCAGTTCCGAAAGCATATGGATCGGAACATAGGCATAGTTACCAAGACTGGTGAAAAGAAGGAGAGCCTGATGGGTATCCGCCTGTCTCATGAAGACAAGTCGGTCTCCCGGTTTCATCTTCGGAAGACAGAGAGGATCGCTTTCGTCTTTATTCGCCTTCAAAGTACCCTGATAGGATTTCTCCGAGGTGCGTTTGGCATAGCCATCGCTGGTCAAAGCGACATGGCATTTCTCTTTGGCGATAAGCTTTGTCGGGTCGACCGAGGTGAAAGCCTGCTTCTCGTCTAAGATCGTCGTCTTACGGGCGATAGCAAACTGCTTGCGGACTTCTTTGAGGGTATCGACGATCGTCGCATCGAGCTTATCGGGATCGTTGAGGATATCCTGAATTCTCTTACAGTCCGCATTGAGGTCATCCTGCTCTTTATGAAGCGCGAGGATATCGGTATTGGAAAGACGATATAAAGGCATCATGGCGATCGCTTCGGCCTGTCTTTCGCTGAAGCCGTAATCGGTCTTTAACATCGTCTTCACGCCTTCCTTCCCGGAGCACTTCTTGATCTTCTCGATGACTTCGTTGAGGATCGAATAGACCTTGATATAACCGTTGACGATCTCAAGACGGTCTTCATCTGTCTTCAGATCGTACTGGAAAGCCTTTGTTGAGACTTCTCGCTGATGGGAAAGGAAAGAATCGATCATATCCATCAGAGGCATGCAGCGCGGATGGCCTTTATCGATCGCTAGGAAGTTGCAGGCGATGGTGTTGCGTAAAGCGCCTTTCGATTGCAGGTAATTGAGGATATCCTGAGGATTGGCGCCTTCTTTCACCTTGATGACGATATTGACATCGTCTTTGGCCGATTCATCGACGATCTCTTCGATATTGTCGAGATGATCCGTTTCCTTTCTCTTATTCAGAGATGCGACAAAGTCGATCTTGACTAAGCCATAGGGAATCTCGGTGATACATATCTCATTCTCCCCTTCGTCGATATGACAGCGGCAATAAAGGTAGAACGAACCTCTTCCGGTCTCATAGATCTCATGAAGAGCTTCCTTATCGTCGATGATACCGCCGGTCGGAAAATCCGGTCCTTTGATGTACTGAAGTAGATCATTCAGGACGGCTCTCTTATGGTGGATGCGGTAGATGGTCGCATCGATCACTTCCCCTAAGTTATGGGTCGGGATATAGGTTGCACTACCGACCGCGATACCGGAAGTGCCGTTGACTAAAAGGTTCGGGAAACGGGAAGGAAGAACGGTCGGTTCAAGACTTTTATCATCAAAGGTAGGAACCATGCGGACCGTATCCTTATCAAGATCCTTGCAGAGATATTCACTCAGTGCCGAAAGTCTAGCTTCGGTGTAACGGTAAGCGGCAGCCGGATCATCGTCGATCGAGCCGTTATTTCCCTGGAAATCGACTAAGGGTGCTTCCATCTTCCAGGACTGGGAAAGATGGACAAGGGCATCGTAGATAGAGGCATCGCCATGCGGATGGAGATGACCCATGACATGACCTACGATCGTCGCGCATTTGACCGTCGGCTTATTATAGAGCTGACCCTGAGAGAACATATCGAAGATGATACGTCTCTGAACCGGTTTCAGACCGTCTCTTACATCCGGAATCGCACGGTCGGTGATGACTTCCTTAGCGTAGCGGTTAAAAGCTCCGATGAGGACGTCGCTCATCCCCGATTCGACGATATCTTCGCCCTTTACGACAGGGTTCTTTTTACTTTTCATTCTTCTTTACCTCCTCCGTAAAGCTGTCCTGGGTGCTGAAGTCGATGTTGTTGTCGATCCAATCCTTACGGCGGTCGGCATCCTTGCCTAAGAAGAGGTTCACCTTATCGTGGGTATCCTCATCATCAACAAGCATGACTTTGAGAAGACGGCGGTGTTCCGGATCCATGGTGGTAGAGGAAAGCTGCGAATAGTTCATTTCACCAAGACCCTTATAACGGTTGACCTTGTAACCGGCTCCGATCTCTTTCTGAGCCTTGGCAAGATCCTTATCGTCGTAGCAATAGATTTCTCTTCTGCTGTTATAGACGCGGTAAAGAGGCGGGCAGGCGATATAGACATGCCCTGTCTCGATCAAGGGTTTCATATGGTTATAGAAGAAAGTCAGCAAGAGAGACTGAATATGGCTTCCATCATCATCGGCATCGGTCATGATGATGACTTTGCCGTAATGGATGTTCTTGACGTTGAAATCCTTATCGTAACCGGCCCCGATGGTATAGATCATCGTGGCGATTTCCTTGTTTCCCAGAAGGATCTTCTCATCTTCGACATCGGTGGTGTTCTTCGGTTTACCACGGAGAGGAAGAATCGCCTGATGTTTCGGGTCTCTTCCTTTCTTGGCACTACCGCCTGCGGAGTCACCCTCGACGATGAAGAGTTCGTTTGCCATATAGTCTTTCGAAGAAGCCGGCGTAAGTTTATCGGAAAGATTGAAGCCGGACATCTTGGTCTTCAATAGTTCGCGTTCCTTCTTTCGGTCCGCTTCGGTCTTATCGCGGATCTTCATCTCATCGGTCGTCTTCTTGACAACCCCTTCCGCTTCATCCTTATGTTCGACAAGATAATAGGAAAGCTTATTCTCTAAGACATTATCGACGGAATTCAAAGCTTCCTTGGTTCCGAGTTTTCCCTTGGTCTGACCTTCAAACTGAAGAAGATGCTCCGGAACCCAGACCGAAAGAATCGCCACCAATCCTTCTCTCAGGCAGTCGCCATCGAGAGGATAATTGGCCTTGATCAGACCGTCGTTGATGGCAAAGGTGTTATAGCAGGAAGTAAGAGCCTTCTTAAAGCCCGTCACATGATAACCGCCATCGCCGGTGCGGACACCGTTAGCGAAAGCGATGATCTTCTCATCGTAGGAATCCTTGAGAAAACCGAAAACCGCTTCGACCTTGATGCCGTTATCCTCGCCTTCAAAATGCATCGGTTTGGTGAGAGTAACCTTGTTGACGGTATGGCGGTTATAGTATTCGAGCAAGCCGTTCTGATAGCAGAAATCCTGCTTTCTTCCGCTTCTTTCATCATAGAGATGCATCGCAATCCCTTTGGTAAGACAGGCTTGGTCATCGAGATGGCTAGCGATACGGTCAAAATTCCAGGTGATATCATCGAAAATCGTCTTATCCGGATAGAAACGGACATCCGTTCCGCGTTTACTCGTCGGTCCTAACTCCTTGATTCCGGAGAATTTGCTTCCGCCTTTTTCAAAGCGGGCAAAATGATCGACCCCATCTCTATAGGAATGGACTTCCAGCCACTCGCTTAAGGCATTGGTGACCGAAGCACCGACACCGTGAAGACCGCCGGCGCTCTTATAGTTGGATTCATCGAACTTTCCACCGCCATGCAGTGTCTGATAGACGATCTGGAAACCGTTGAGTTTCTCTTTCGGGTTATAGTCATAAGGAACACCGCGTCCCTGATCCTCGACTTCTAAGGAGCCATCGGAATGGATCGTGACATAGATATTCTTTCCGTAACCTTCGTTAGCTTCATCGACTGCGTTATCGACAATCTCCCAGACGAGGTGATGAAGACCCATCGTGGAGGTCGAACCGATATACATGCCAGGACGTTCTCTCACCGGTTCGAGACCATGGAGAATCGTCAGGTTGGAAGCGTTGTAATTCGTACTCATTTCTGTTGAAAACCTCGATTTCCTATTTTACTTTAATGTCCTTTAAAGTGAAAGCCTTATCGGCTATAATTTGTGAGTGTTTCGGCTTGCTTCAGGAGGTTCTATGGAACTTACTTATACGCTCTTATCTTTGCTGCTTGTCCTTGTCCTCGGCTATCTCATGGGGTCTTTCCCCAATGCCGTGATCATCGGAAAAATCTACGGTATCGATATCCGTGCTTATGGCTCCCATAATGCCGGCGGAACCAATGTCGGAAGAACCTTAGGAAAATTCCCTGGGGTACTTACAATCTGTCTTGATGTATTGAAATCGTATCTCGCCTTACTTATGGTCTTTCTTTTTCTTACCTATACTCCGTGGCTTAATGTTCTCTCTTCTTATCCCTATCTTAAAGAGATCCTCGTCTGCCTCACTTCCTTAGGGACCGCTATCGGTCACATCTATCCTCTTTTTGCTCATTTCAAAGGTGGCAAAATCGTCGCTGTCTTCACTGGTTTCATCCTCTTTATGTGTCCGATCGACTTCGCTCTCTGTGTCATCCTCTTCTTCCTTGTCTTTGCTAAGTTCCACCGTATCTCCATCTCTTCGTTGACGGCTGCTCCTTCGGCTGCTTTGCTTCTGATGGTTCCGATGATCCTCGACTTAACTGTCTTACCTTCTTTGTCTTCTTTCAACGGAGGCTTATACTTCACTCCAACCTGCATGCTCCATCTTACTTACTACACCTTTATCACCGCGATGATCTTAGTCACTATCTTAGTTATCCGTCATCTTCCGAATATCATCCGTATCAAGAACCATAAAGAGCCGGAAACGCACTTCCAGTATTCTCTGGATGATAAGAAAAAAGACAACAAATAATCTTCCCAATTCTTAAGAAATAATAAGTTTCTACCCTTACCAACTTCCTCTTTCCTTCTTGACGTTCACCTTTCTCCTGAGTAAGATACCTAAAGACATTCCTCCACAGATTATCGTCCGCAAGTGTCCGGCTGAGTTTCCGGGTCACACGAAACGGATTAAACGGAATGTCTTTTTCTTTTGTCACTATTTTCAAGCAAAGAAAAAACCTCTCCCCATTCCTAGAAGAGAGGTCTAAGAAAACTACTTCTGATTTGGATTCTTCTGCGCCTTGCGGATAGCCGCCATGGTCGCATTGATCTGCGCCTGTGAGGGAGTTCTACCCATGGAGCGATACATCGCCTTGATCATCGCTTCGTTGAAGGGCGGATTCTTGTCGATCTCCTTCTTGACGACAGCTCTGGCGATAAAGAAACCTCCGATCAGACCGCCGATCAGGCAGACAATCGGAAGAACGACCTGTAACCAAATAGGCATGTTCTTTTCTCCTTCTCTTTTGAATAAACAAAAGAAAGGCCCTTTTCTGGGCCCCTTCCTTTAAGCAAAACTAGTTCGCACGCGAATCGTAAGTGCCGTCGTCGGTCTTGACCCAGACCTTGGTTCCGTTCTTGATGAACATCGGAATCTTGATCTTGAGACCGGTCTCTAAGGTTGCATCCTTGGTAGCCTTGTTGACGGTATCGCCGGCAACCGCATTGTCATCCGTATCGACGATCGTCAAAGCGACCTTCGGAGGGAGCTGAATACCTAAAATCTCCTGTCCGTAGTAGGTGATGACGACATCGGCGTTATCGGCTAAGAACTGAAGTTCCCACTTGATACGGGACTTGGGGATTTCAACCATATCATAGGTTTCGCTATCCATGAAATGGGCAAAGCCGTCATCCTCGGCATCGACATAGGATAACTGCATGTTCTTCTTATCGAGGTAGGCCTGATCGACCTTTTCTCCCGAGAAGAGCATCATTTCGATGATGGCACCGGTACGAAGGTTCTTCGCCTTGATCTTGTGCTTCATCTTCGCCATAGCGGTCTTGTTATGGACGATATCGACGACCTGAAGAAGGTCTCCCTTATAGACGTAGACCGTTCCCGGTTTCAGTTCACCGGCATCTAAAACTTCTGCCATTTTGATTCTCCTTTTCCCTTAAATGCAATAAATTTACTTCTTCTCTTCGTGAAGCGTCATCTTGTTGCAATGCGGGCAATACTTCATCGTGGAGAAACGATCCGGATGGGATCTCTTGTTCTTCGTGGTGATGTAGTTCTCATTCTTGCATTCCTTGCAGCGAAGAATGATATTGATACGTTTTTCAGCCATCTTATATTTCCTCCCTGAAAAATCAGCTTTTCTATTATAAGAATCTTGACACCCTGTTTTCAAGAAAAATCGTATCTTCTAGGGCCGTTATTGGCTCCCATCCATGAAAACTCCTCTCTTTTCTTATTTTCCGGAAGAAGAAAAGGCCCCTGTGACTAGAACCCAGGTACCCTTTCTGAAAGGAGGCCATACCTCGGGTGACTGACCAAGAAACCCGAGAAGACGGTTTCTGTTTCGGAGAAGGACGGGTTCTCCTAACAGCATGGATAAAGGCATTTTCGGTGCTTGGAAAGGACAAGCCCTTAACTCCGGAGGAGGGACGATTTCCTCCGGGAATGCCTTCTATGTAGATTATATCACCGCTTTCTTCCTTTTCTAGGAAGACCGTCTGTTTTTCTTCTTTCTTATCAATTCGTTTTCCTTTTTGAAGCCTTTTGAATTATTGTATTAAGTAGATAAAGAAGGAGAAAACACAATGCTCAACCACGATCAAAGAGAAAGATTATCCTTATTGAAAAGTATGTCCGGTCGTTCCCGTAAGGAATGTCTTGAATCCTTAGAGGAAAACGACTGGGATACGGCAATGGCTTTAGAGTGGATGGATAAGAAGTCGAAAGACCCAAATGCCGATATACAAGCCTTCCACGCCCAATACGATGCTGCCCGCAACAAAGCCTTCGTTCTTCCGGAGGACCGCTATGATGTCGACGCTTCGAAGAAAGCCGGTTCCGGTAACCGCGCTTCGAGAAGAGCGGAGAAGAAGAACAAGAAGAAAACAAAGTAGTCTTTGCTATTCTTTATTTAGGAGAAAACAGTTATGGATCATCTTCAATTTCAAATTGGGAATAAGACCATCGGTAACGGAGCACCCTGTCTTATTCAGTCGATGGGAGATAAAAAGACCACCTGTGTCAAAGAGATGGTCGAGGAGACGAATGAACTCGCTTCCTGTGGCTTAGACATGATGCGTTTCTCGGTTCTCGATCAAGCCGATATCCTGGCTTTGAAAGAGATCAAGAGACAGGTCAGTATCCCGATTATCGCGGATATCCATTTCGATTACCGCTTTGCTTTAGGAGCCATCGAAGCCGGCGCCGATAAAATCCGTATCAATCCTGGCAATATCGGAGGCGATAGTAAACTCCGTATCGTCATCGAAGCCTGCAAGAAGAAGAATATCCCGATGCGGATCGGAGTCAATTCGGGTTCTCTGAATAAATACCACGGAAAGACGTCAAGCAAAGCCGACGATATCCTTTTAGCCTTGGATGAAACCATCGAAGTCTTTCAAGAGGAGAACTTCGACCATATCGTTCTCTCCTTGAAATCCTCCAATCCCGATGACTTGAAGGAAGTCTATGAAAAAGCCTATGCGAAATATCCTTATCCTCTCCATATCGGCCTTACGGAATCGGGTTTCTCTACCTTAGGCACCATCAAATCCGCTATCGGTCTTTATCCCTTGCTCAAAGAAGGAATCGGCGATACCCTCCGTGTCTCTTTAGCCGATGACCGTATCGAGGAGCTGAGAGCCGCAAAGACGCTTCTCCGCCTCGCGGGAAGAAGAAACGACATCCCGGATCTTATCGTCTGCCCGACCTGCGGAAGGACCCAAGTCGACGTGAAACCGATTTCAAGAGAAGTCCTTTCTCATCTTGACCATGTCTTCAAGCCGGTCAAGGTCGCGATCATGGGTTGCCCGGTCAACGGCATCGGGGAAGCCAAAGATGCCACTTTCGGGCTTGCCGGAAGCGGAAAGAAGGACCTTTACGTCCTCTTCACCCACGGAAAGGAAATCGGTCTTTATCCGAAAAAAGAGGCGCTAGAGAAGCTATACGCTTTGATCGATGCCTTCTGAGAGTTTTTAAGGAAACTTTAAAACTTCTTTTTTCCGTGCTATCTTATAGGTATGAAAAAAGCATGTGGGTTCCTTTTCTTTTTGCCGCTCTGTGTCTCCTGCGGGGGTAGTGAAAGTCTTTCTCTTACGCCATCTTCTCTCCCCGATGTTTTTGTGCAGGAAAAACTCACTTTCGACCTCAACGGCGGACATTTCCCGGATAACAATCCGGTTCTGCTGAGAAAAGGCAACACCATCACTTCCGTTTCCTCTCCCATCAAGACCTATTCCGATTTTAAGGAAGCTCCTACTTTCCAAGGCTGGTATCAGAAGCGGGATGATCTTTCTACGAAGATCACTCTTCCCTATACCCTGAACGATTCCGGAACCGTCTTCTTCGCCCATTATTCTTTCTATCTTCTTACTTATAAGAACCCCGGCGATAATTCGGTCTATGACTATAAGACCGTAGAACTCGGAAAGCATCCGGAAGACTATACGCCCGAATCCTCCGGCTATACTCTCAATACCATCGAAGGCTGGTATTATCTTGACGCCGATAAGAAAAAGGTCGATTTTACAACCGACCTTATCATCACCCACGACTATGTTCTCTACCCGAAGTTCTCTTCTTCGACTGCTCCCGGCGCCGAGAACCCGAATCCGACGAATCCTCTTTAGTCAGCGTCTTTTCTTCTCGTCGTCGAAATGGAAGTCTCTGGCATTCCCGCCGCTCTTGGCGATATTGGTAAGCACCACTCTCTTGCGGTGCTTTTCTTTTACCCGATCGACGGCTTTGGAGACTTTCTTCTTGTAGTTCGGTTTTACCTTATGGGAGCGGTTGAGATTGACGGCATGACGGATCTCTTTCTGAAGTTTTTCGTTGTTGGCTCTGTCTTTCTTTCCGAGGTTCCTGAACTGATAGCTTCCACTACTCTGTTTCAGACCGTTAGCAGAAAGGATATAGAGATCGAAACTGACTCCTCTTCTCTGAAGATCCCTGATCTTCGAAACCGTATCCTCGTCCTCATCGGAATAGAAGATGAAGGAATCCCCGGGATTACCGAATCTTCCGGCTCTTCCGGCTCTATGGAAATAATATTGGCTATCGTCCGGTAGATCCAAAGAGAGAATGGTCTCTACTTCCGGAATATCCAGCCCTCGTGAAACATAATCCGAAGCTAAAAGCAGCGTCGCATCGTCCTTCTTAAAGGCGGCTAAGGTATTCTTGATATCTCTTTTCTCTAATCCGCCATGGACCATCAGAGCTTTCTTTCCTAGTTTCAGAAGATCGTTCTTCACCTTCACCAGCTCGTCTTTGGAGGAGACGAAGGCAATTGTCTTATTCGAAGGATGGAACTTGAGGAAATTCAGTAAAGCTTCTGCTTTCTTCTGTCCGTGGATAGCGACCAGATGATGGCTAACCGATTGATTGGTGATCGTCTGACGGACATCGACAAGTTCCAGGATTCCGAGCATGCTTTTGACTCTCTTGATCTCCTGTACCCCTAAAGAAGCAGAGAAGAAAGAAATCTGATGACGTTCCTTCGCTTTCTTCAAAGCCATTAAGGATTCCTTGAATCCGTCAAAAGCAATCATATCGCCTTCGTCTAGGATGATATAGGTAAGCTCATCGACCGGATAATGGCTGGTCAAAGAAGGATAGAGAGCCGGGGTCAATAAAACGATATCGGGTTTCGATTTCGTGAAATCTTTCTGCGAATAAATGGCCTTTACCGCATCTAAGGGAAAACCAAGACGGGAAGTATAGCTCTCAAACACCTCTTTGATCTGGCTTAAAAGAGCGACCGTAGGAGACATAATTACGGCCTGAACGTGTCCGTCATTCTTAAGATTATTGAGAATCGGTAAAGCATACGCCAAAGTCTTACCGGTACCGGTAGGAGCTAAGGCCAGAACCGACTTCTCTTTCAGCAACAAGGGAATGGCTTTCGCCTGGACCGGAGAAAGACGTTCATAGCCGTCTTCTTTGAGCAAAGCAAGCAGTTCCGGTTTTAAGGCTAAAGAGCCAAAGGGAAGATTTTCATCCATACATTTCACCTCCAAAGAAACAAACGGATAAGGGGGTTATTCCCCCTTATCCCCGGCGACAACTTTGATTCCTAAGATATCCGTATCGGCACTGGGAACACGGCTCGGGCATTCGCTCATCGGTTCATAGGCCTTGAGGTTCTTCGGGAAAGCGACAACATCACGGACGTTATCGGTTCCGGCAAGTTCCATCGCCAGTCTCTCAACACCGATGCCGAATCCACCTTCCGGCGGAACACCGTACTTGAGAGCGCGGACAAAGAAACCGAAACGCTTCTCAATATCTTCGTCGGTAAGACCGAGAAGTTCGAAAACCTTGCTCTGGACATCGGCATCATAGATACGTAAGGCACCGGAAGAAAGTTCGACACCGTTTAAGACCGTATCGTAAGAAGTCGAGCGGATCTTGGTCGGATCGCTATCCAGATAAGGAAGATCTTCGTCGTTCGGACGGGTGAACGGATTCGATAAGGATTCGTATTTCCCGTCATCGGTCTTCTCGAATAACGGCCAATTGATGACAAACAAAGGCTTATAGTCGTCCTTATGGCAATAGCCTAACTGCGCTCCGTAGAAGTTACGTAAAGCACCTAAGGCTAAGCAGGCATTCTCCTTCTTCGCATCCGCGCAGAGAATCACAACATCTCCATCCTTGACTTCGAGTCTCTTTGCTAAGGCATCCAAGGATTCCGGCTTGATGTTCTTGACGATCGGAGCGACAAAGGTTCCGTTTTCTCTCTTGAGATGGCTGACTCCAAAGACACGGAACTTCTTAGCAAGCACATTGTCCTTATCCTGTTCCTTGCGGGTACAGGTAGAGGTAATACCGGGAACCACTAAGGCTTCGATGGACTTTCCTTCGTAAGCCTTAAAGCCACAGCCTTGAAGTTCCTCGGTGACATCCTGAATCAGCATAGAGAAACGGGTATCCGGTTTATCGGTACCATAGGAATAGATCGCGGTATCGTAATCCATACGGGCAAAGGAGGGAAGATCGACCCCCTTGACCTTCTTGAAGATATACTTGAGTAAGCTTTCGATAACGCCTAAAACATCTTCTCTGTCGACAAAGGACATTTCGCAGTCGATCTGCTCAAATTCCGGCTGTCGATCGGCTCTTTGATCCTCATCGCGGTAGCAATGGGCGATCTGGAAATATCGATCGGTTCCGGAGATCATCAGCAACTGCTTATAAAGCTGCGGAGACTGCGGAAGAGCATAGAAGTTTCCCGGATACATACGGCTAGGAACCAGATAGTCTCTTGCTCCTTCCGGAGTCGACTTGATGAGGGTCGGCGTATCGACCTCTTCAAAGCCGTGGGCGTAGAACCATTCTCTCGTAGCTCTATTGATATCTGAGCGGATCTGCATGTATTTCTGCATGATCGGACGGCGTAAATCAAGATAACGGTAGACAAGACGGGTATCTTCCGTTGCGGTCGTATCGTCCTTGATTTCAAAAGGTGTCGTCTCCGCTTTCGAATAGACGGTGATCTCACTTACTTCGACTTCGATTTCTCCGGTCGCAAGATGCGGATTGGCTTCGCTTCTCTTGACGACTTTGCCTTTTGCCTGAATCACATATTCCGGACGGAGATGCTTTTCTTCATAAAGCGAAGTAGGAACGTTGAGCTGCGTGATTCCGTATTTATCGCGGAGATCGACAAAGCAAAGGGACCCTAAGGAACGGACGCGGTTGACCCAACCGGCTAAGACGACTTCTTCTCCGACATTCTTTGCGGTGAGTTCACCGCAGGTTCTATTCCGTAACATGTTACGATTCTCCTTTAGAGAGCAAGAAGCTCTTCTTCCTTGATGTCTTTCTGCTCTCTCGTCTTCATATTCTTGAGCTGTAAAGTGCCGTCTTCGTTGATGATCAGAACCGAAGAAGCTCCTTTACGGTCTGCCATCTTCATCGCCCCGCCCATCGCTCTGGAGAAGGAAGCGATAAAGACATTCTTCCCTTTGTTTCTCAGAGCATCCGCTAAGCGGTTTGCTTTCCCTTTTTTCTCAAAGTCGATGATCATCAGATCAAGAGGTATATGTAAGGCAATCTCTACTTTTCTTTCGTCCGAAAGAGCAAGTAAGACTCTTTCGACACCTAAAGAGAAACCGATTCCTTCAAATTCCGGTCCTCCAAGCTGCGACATCAGAGAAGCGTATTTTCCTCCGCCTCCGATGGCACCAAGCGAGAGATTCGAGGCATCGTATAACTCCCAGACCAATCCGGTATAGTAATCAAGACCTCTTACGAGTTCCGAATCGATCTCATAATGGATTCCAAGAGCATCTAAAGAAGAGCAGATCGCTTCAAACTCCTTTTTATCGGCTTCATCGAGATAATCGGTGACTCTGGGAGCGCCTTTGGCGATCTCCTGATCGGCTTCGACCTTGCAGTCTAAGATACGTAACGGGTTGATCTGAAGACGGCGTTTACAGTCATCGCACATCGAATCGATGCGGGGTGTGAAGTATTTCTTCAGTTCCGCTTTATAGGTTTCTCTCGAGGCAAACGAGCCTAAGAAATTGATCTTCGCCTCAACTTCATGGCCTAAGGCTTTTTCAGCCGAACGGAGCGAAAGAAGGAAAGCGTCCAAAGTCGAAGAAAGATCAATCTTGCTATCCATGAATTCGACACCGTACTGGTGGAATTCTCTCAGTCTTCCTGTCTGCGGTCTTTCATAACGGAAGACCGAGCCAAAATAGGAGAAGCGCAAAGGCATATCCGGAGAAGTATAGAGTTTATTCTCCAGGACCGCTCTGGAAACGGAAGCGGTGAACTCCGGACGTAAGGTATAGTCCTTATCGCCTTTGTTCTTCAGATCGAACGTCTCCTTCTGAACAATATCGCTCGATTCGCCGACGGAGCGGTGGAAGAGCTGATTCTCTTCGAACATCGGAACTTCGATCGGGGTGCAGCCATAAAGGCCTGCTTCTTTGAGCAATAAAGAGCGGAGACCTAAAAGAATTTCCGCATCCTTACCGATATAATCGAGGGTTCCACGGGGTTTTTTGATTGTCGGATTGGCCATAGATAAATTCTCCTTGTCACAATGCTTATCAATTATAGTACTTTGCTTTCGCTTTTTCCTTTTTTCTGCCATGAAAAAAGAGGAAAAAAGAAGAAAGACAACAGCAGAAAACAGATTAATGCGTCAGACGGTGAATCGCAAAGACGCTTTTTACTAAGCTCAACTGATGGATATAGGAACCTAACTGGTCCGTGTTCTTGGCTAACAGAGTAAGAGAAATCGTCGTCGTATTGTTCGAAGGATGGAACTTCGCGTTGACCTTGGTAACCTTCGCTTCGGCACTGCTTAAGGCATTGAGGATATCGATGAGAAGATTATTTCTATCATGACATTCCACCGCTAAATCGACAGGATAGGAAGAATCCTTCAAGGCATCTTCGTTCCATTTGACGGCAATCAGACGGGTCTCAACGCCCGGTCGATTGACATTCGGGCAATCCTTGCGGTGAACCTTGACACCCTGTCCAGTCGAGACAAAGCCGATGATCTCATCTCCTGGGATAGGAGAACAGCAGTTAGCAAGCGAGATCATGACGGTATCGCCGTTTTCAAGAACGACGGCATCGCTGGTGTTCTTCTTGACGACTCGGGAATTGATCTGATCCGCAAGTTCCTGGGCGGTCATCTTGCCGGAGTAATTCAGGTCGCTCGCTTCTAAGACGGCAGCCGGTAAAACACTCTTTCCCGCCACCATGACAAAAAGATCTTCCGGAGTCTGGCAGTTGAATTTCTGCAAGAGAGGTTTCGTCAGGACGGATTCGAGATTCGCTTTGATGTTGCGCTCTCTAAAGGAGTCGATCAGAGTCTGTCTTCCGCGTTTGATCTGATCGTCGCGGACATAGTCGGCATTCTGCTTGATGAGATAACGGCGGATCTTGGATTTGGCAAAGCCGGTCTTTGCGATATTGAGCCATTCGCTGTTCGGCGAAGAGTTCTTGTTCGTGATGACTTCGACGACATCTCCGGTCTTCAGAGGCTGGGAGATAGGAGCAAGTACACCGTTGATCTTGGCTCCCTGAAGATGCTCTCCTAAATCGGAGTGGATGCGGTAAGCAAAATCGATCGGCGTGGCACCGTTAGGAAGACAGATGACGTTCCCTTTCGGGGTGAAGACATAGACATTGGCATCGAAGATATCGTGGGAAAGGGTATCGACGAGTTCTTTGGAGTTTTCGCTCTGGGCTTCGCTGTTGGTGATGGAGACGAAATCCTTGAACCAGTGGAGCTGGTTTTCGATCTCCACCTGTTCGACCTTCGGGTCGTACTTGGTGTTTTCCTTATAACGCCAATGGGCGGCAACGCCGTCTTCGGCGGTTTCGTCCATCTCTTTCGTTCGGATCTGGATTTCAAAGATATGACCGGTATTGGTGGTAATGGTCGTATGTAAAGATTGGTACATATTGGGTTTCGGAACCGCAATATAGTCCTTGAATCTTCCGGGCAACGGTTTGAAGTTTGCGTGGACGTAACCTAAGATAGCGTAGCAGTTCGGTTCGGTATCCGTGATGACACGGAGAGCCATCAAGTCGTAGATCTGATCGAAGGAATAGTTCTTGTTATACATCTTCTTATAGATGGAATAGATGGATTTGACACGATCGGAAATCGAGAAGGGAATCCTGGTCGGCGTAAGGATAGCGACCAGTTCCTTTTTCAGTTCATCCAAAGAGGATTGGGCATCGGCTTCTTTGGCACTGACCATCTTCTCTATCGCCTGATACTTTTCTCTATCCAGATACCAAAGAGAAAGATCTTCGAGTTCCATCTGGATCTTATAGAGACCGAGACGGTGGGCGATCGGATCATAGACATCCAGTGTCTCTTTTGCGATTCGGATCTGTTTATCGACCGGCTGGAACTGAAGGGTGCGCATGTTGTGGAGACGGTCGGCGAGTTTGACGATGATGACACGGACATCTTTGGCCATCGCCACAAAGATCTTGCGGTGGTTTTCGGCCGTGAATTCGACGTTCTTGTAATCGGAAAGACGCGTGACCTTGGTCAAAGCTTCGACTAAGGTTGCGACTTCTTCCCCGAAATTCGCTTCGATCTCCTCTCTCGTGGTTCCGGTATCTTCGATGGTGTCATGGAGAAAACCGGCGCAGATCGTCTTAGGACCGGTCTGCAGCTCCGCTAAAATCTCCGCCACACCGATACAGTGGGTGATATAGGGATCGCCGGATTTACGCACCTGTCCTTCGTGCTTCTTATCGGCGAAACGATAGGCTTTCTCAATCAGGGCAAGATCTTCGGGCTTATGGATATAGCGGGAATAGATTGCCTTGACATCTTCGAAAGTGTAGATGGTGTTCTTGATTTCCATTCAGATTGTTACAGAGTTAAAGATCGAGTAAAGAGCAGCAAGGAAGGCCGACGACTTTTTCGCCGTGCAGATCCTTGAGATTGATGACGGTCAAAGCACCGACCGGGTTTCCGCCTCCGTCCTTGATCAGGTCACTTAAGGCTTTGAAGGTACCACCGGTAGCCATCAGGTCATCGATCATCAATACTCTCTGTCCTTTTTCAAAGGAAGCAGCCGGGATTTCAAGCTTGGCCGTTCCGTATTCCAGAGCATATTCGATGGAATAGGTCTTTCCCGGAAGCTTACCGGCTTTACGGGCCATGACGAAACCGATATCCATACGATAGGCTAAGGCAGCGCCGAAAAGGAAGGCACGGGATTCCGGTCCGCAGAGGATATCCGGATGGAAGGGAGCAGCGAGTTTTGCCAGATCCTCGATGCAGGAATGGAAGGCGACGGGATCACGGAGCAAAGGTGAGATATCCTTGAAGGAAATCCCTTTCTTCGGGAAATCCGGCGTCACTCCGATGTATTTTTCATAATCCATAATGTGTATTTGACCTCCTGTCAAAGAACAAGTTTAGTATACCATCTTCCTCTCCTGCTGTCTTTGCCTTTTCTCGAAAGAAAGAAGAAAGATGGTATACTTGTGGCATGGTAAAAATCATCACGGATTACGGATACTGCTATGGGGTTGAAAGTGCGATTGCGAAGATGAAGAAAGCTTCCTCTTCCTTTTCAAAGCTTTATCTCACCCACCCTTTGATCCATAACACGCAAGAAAACGAAGCTCTGATGAAGGAAGCAAACGCTTCTTTCTTAGAAAAAGAGGTCCCTTATTCGGAGAACAACGGCATCCTTCTTTCGGCACACGGCCATTCCCTAGAAGAAGAGAAAGAAGCCGAAAAGCACGGAAAGATCTTAGATGCCACCTGCCCTCTGATTGTCTCCAGGTATCAACGTATCCCGAAAGAAGAAAGCGATATCTCCTTCCTCTATCTAGGGAAGGCGAAACATCAGGAAACGATCGGTTTTCTTTCCCATTTTCCCTATTTCACGTTGCTCTCCTCGGAAAAGGATCTTCTCCCTCAGCTTTCTGCTCTCTCCTTAAAGAAGAAATCCGTCTTCGTCCCTCAGACCACGGTCTCAGAAGAAGCCTATAACAAGGTCCTTACCTATCTCAAAGATCGTAGCGAAGTCGTTTTCACTCTTCCTATCTGCCCTATCTATGGAAGAAGAACCCAACAGGCCTTAGAAGCCTTGAAGGATGTCGATCCTCTCAAATCCTATTTCCTCGTCTGCGGAGATAAATCCTCTTCGAATGCCAATGAGATAGCTTCTGCCATTCAAAAAGCCTACCCTCTCCTGAAGGTAGCTATCGTCTTAAAGGCTGATAGCACCTTAAAACAGGAAACGGCAGGCAGAGATATCTATATCGGCAGTGCCACCAGCGTCAGCAGAGAAACCGTCAAAGCGTTAGCGGATTCTTTATCCTAACGCTTTTTCCATATACTCTTTGACTTTCTTCTCGGCTTCGTTCTCCAGCTGTCTTGTTCTTTCAATGGAGATACCGTACTTCTTAGCAAGTTCGGCTAAGGTCTTGGTCTTTCCGTTGAATCCGTTTCGGGAAAGAAGAATATCCCGATGCCTTTCGTCTAAGGAAGCAATCGCTTTCGAAAGGACTTCATCCTCTTCTTTTTTGGCTGCGGCTTCGGCAGGATCGTCCTCATCGCTGGCTTTTGTGGCAGCGACATCTTCCTCCTTTTCTTCTCCGTCCTTATCGGTCCTTGTCTTCTGTAAGGAAGTCGTCGTCGCATAATAGGCTCCGGCTCTTAAGGATTCGATCTCTTCCGCACTCGTTCCGTCATGAAGGAAATCCGCGATCTCCTGGCTGGTCGGTTTCCTCTGTAACTTCACGGTAAGAGTCGCTTCGGCTTTATCGAAAGCAAAGAGACGCTGACGGATCTTCGCCGGAATCGGAATCTGCGGAAGAACTTCGTTTAAGTAGTTACGCATCGCATTCTTGATATAAGGAGTCGCATAGGTAGAAAGCGCATTCCCGTAATCCGGATTGAAGTGATCGATCGCTTCGAGTAAGGCTAAATCCCCTTCCTGCTTGAGTTCCGCAAACAGGTCACCGGTCGAAGCTCTTTTGCTATAGGCGCTTGACATCTCCTTGGCGATATTGACGACGAGTCCCTGATTGGCAAAGAAGATCTTGTTCCGAAGATCCAAGTCTCGGGTCCTATAGTATTCTTTGAGGGTCTCTTCGTTCTGTTGATAGGTATTTTTATCCTGTTCGTTCATGGTGTTTCTCTTTTTGTTACGGTCTTTAGTATACACCGCCAAACCTTTTATTTCCTCTTTCCGAAAGAAAAGAGAGGAAGTTATATTTCTTCCTCTCCATAGATGGCAATAAGATCTTCTTCGATGGACTTTGCTTTCTCTTTTTCTTCCGGGAAAGGAAGAAGATAAGAAAGCTGTCTCTTCAGATATTCTTTGAGAAGCGGATCTTTTCTCTTTAGGGGCACTTCCCCGTATTTTCTTTCTAATTGGGAAAGTTGTTTCGTCCCTTTACGAAATCGTAGCAACGGATAATAGCGTTTCTCAAAAACATACTTTCCTTCGTCGTTACGATAGCCGAGCTCTTCTAAAGCCGATATCGTAAGAGAAGCCTGGCTCTGCGGTTCGACAAGGATCGTATCGACATTCCTTAGCTTCTTAGGATCCTTGAGAAGAATCTCCGCAATCGTCTTTCCTCCCATCCCGAGAAGACAAATCACATGTACGTCTTCGGGTAAAGCATCAAGACCATCGGCAAACAGAGGTGTAACCGGATATTGTGGAAACTCCTTCAGATTTTTGCAAAGACTCTGATAAGGACCTTTCTTGTTCTCTCCCGCATAGACCTTATCCCCTAAGGAGGAACAGGCAAGCGAGAAAAAGCCGTGGTCCGCACCGACATCGTATACGACACTCGGATGAGGAAGCAACCTAAGAGCTTCCTCAAGCCGAGGAGACAAAACGATCTTCATCAGTCGTCGTTACGGAAATCCTTCAGGAGTTTGGCTCTTGCCGGATGACGTAACTTCTTTAACGCCTTCGCTTCGATCTGACGGATACGTTCTCTGGTGACGTTGAATTCCTTACCGACTTCCTCAAGCGTATGGGTTCTACCGTCTTCCAAACCATAACGGAGACGGATGACTCTCGCTTCACGGTCGGTCAATTGCTTCAGAACTTCGTTGATGCGTTCGGTCTGCATCGAACGGTTCGCGTATTCATAAGGAGATTCGTTATCCTTATCCTCGATGAAATCGGCAACATGGGAATCCTCTTCTTCGCCGACCGGCTTCTCTAACGAGAGCGGATCGAGGGCGATCTGCTGAATCTCGCGGATACGGGAAGCAGACCACTGACCACCGAGCTCTTCGGAGATTTCTTCCGCCGTAGGATCACGGTTATACTTCTGGACCAGTTTACGCTGGGCACGCGTGATCTTGTTGATGGTTTCGACCATATGGACCGGAATACGGATCGTACGGGCCTGATCGGCTAAAGCACGCGTGATTGCCTGACGGATCCACCAGGTCGCATACGTCGAGAACTTGTAGTCGAGCGTGTAATCGAATTTATCGACCGCCTTCATAAGACCGAGGTTTCCTTCCTGGATGAGGTCGAGGAAATCCATACCGCGGTTGACGTAGTGCTTGGCAATCGAAACGACAAGCTTGAGGTTACATTCGATAAGCTGATCCTTTGCCTCTCTATCCCCGGCAAGGATACGCTTGGCGAGTTCCTTCTCTTCGTTCTTATCCTTCAAGACCTGATAGGCACCGATCGAATGGAGATATTGACGGACCGGATCGGAGTTCTTGACATCCATCATGGAATCATCGTCTTCCATGTATTCGGAATCGTAATTATCCGAATTCTCGTCATCGAGAGAATCGTCATCGTCACTGGCATCGTTATCGAAAGTGCTGTCATCGACTTCCGGAGGTAAATCCTCTTCGTCGCTTCCGTCATCGTAAAGGATGCCGTTATCGCTTAAGAAAGTATAAAGAGAATCGAAATCATCATCGCTGAGTTCGAGATTCTTCGTGACTTTGTCGACATCTTCCGGTTTGACAGAACCGTTCTTCTTACCGATCGCTAAAAGCTTTTCCTTGACACCATCGAGACCGACGAGTTCCTTATTGGAACTAGCAAGTTCCGCGACCGTGACTTTCTTTTTGCCACGGGCTCTTTCCTTGTTGGTTTTGACGATGGTCTCAAGTTCGCCGTCGCTGATCTCTTCTTCGGCAGGAGCAGCCTTCTCGGAAGGAGCATTTGGCACCTTGAAATCGGAAAGAACCTCTTCGGCTTTTCCCTGTTCCTGGAAGGCGCGCTGAAGTTCCGGATCAAGATCCGAAGTCTCTTTCTTGGAGCTCTTGGTCTTCGGAGCAATCTCGGGTAAATCGTTCAGGGTTGCTTTCTTCGACTTCTTTTTGCTCTTCGGAGCCGTTTCTTCCTTGATAGGAGCAACCGCCTCTTCTTTTACCGGTTCGCTTTCTTTGTTCTCGGCAACCGGTTTTTCTTCCTTCGTCAAAGGAGCCGCTTTGGCTTTCGGAGCGGTTTTCTTGGTCTTTTTCTCACTGGCTTTCGGAGCAATAGAAGCTTTTGCTTCTTCTTTCTTAGTAGCCGGTTTTGTCTCTTTTGCTTTGACCGGTTTTTCTTCTTTGACTACCGGTTTACTAACTACCTTATTCTCCTTGACTGCTTCTTTCTTACTAGCAGCCTTCTGGGCTTTTTCTTTCTTCTCTACTGTCTTCGTCTTGGTTTCGGCTTTCTTAGGAGTCGCAACCTTCTTTGTAACGTCTTTCGTCTCTTTTTCGACAGCAGAAACACCCGTGGTTTTCTTTGCCATGCTATCACCTCACAATTCGATTATGGGATAATTTGCTCTTTTTTCAAGGAAACGGCGAATATTTCAGACTTTTGAAACGACTTTCCCGCCGTTCCGTCTTATATTCCGCTCTAAAAGAATCCGTTTCTGCTTCGTCTCGATACTTTCTTTTTCCCCGTCCTGAAGCTTGCTCTGTCTCAGCAGAGCATCCAACTGGCAATAGTAAGTATGGAGTTTCAGATCTCTTTGGAAACCGGTCGGATCATAGAAAGAAGAAGGAAGATTTGCTAATCTCTCCAGTAAAGGAAGCAGCAGTTCCCTATCCTCTTCGGATAACGTATGCGTTTCAACACTCGTCCCTTCTTCGTCATCGAAGAACTCGGAGAAAGAAGATTCTTCCCTGTTTTCTTCCTCGGGTTCTTTTTCCTCCGGAGCATTGCTCTCTTCTAAGCTTTTCGCTAACGAAGCATAATCATTCCTGGTAAGAGAAGTCTTATTGGAATCCTTGGCATAAAGAAGCGAAATCAAGTTATTAAGAAGATAGAAAGGAGCAAACGAGTAATCGTTCCTTGTCGCTTCAAAGTCAAGATAGGCAGCTCTGGAAAGACAGGTAGAAATCAGTAGATTCGTCTCGTTTTCTAAAAGATAGGGATAGAATCCTTCTCCCTGAGAAGAAGAACGTACCAATTCATAACAGTCGTTGATGTTACCGGCGGCTTTATCTCTTTCATTGGAAAAGGTAGCCATCGAAGAATAATTGATCTGCTCTTTTTCTTCTTTCCGATGGTAATCCCACTTCCGATAATTATCTCTGTTCGGATAGTTTCTTCTCTCTTCCTGTTTCGGAGTCTCTTTTTCCTGTAGAGGAATCTTCTTCTGACTCAGGGCATCCTTTAAAACATCATTTGAGAGATCCGTTACCTTAGAAAGGATCTCTAAGTCTCTTGCTCTAGATATCTCATCCAAAGCAAAATAATAAGGAGAAGCCTTGGTTAAATAGGCCTGCACCTCTAAAGGATCGCTGAGTTTATTCCGTACTACGCCGTCTTTCTTCAACGCTCTCCCTAAAAGGAAAAGGAAAGGATCGTAAAGCCTTTTCGAAGCATCCTCTAAGGCTTCCTTTCCTTTTTCTTTGCCGTTTGTCAGAACTTCGTCGGCATCCTTTCCGGTCTTAAAAGGTCTTACGACCCGGAAAGGTACCTTTGCTTCTAAAAGAAGCGGACAGCATCTTTCATCCCCGATCTGTCCCGGTTCATCGGAATCAAGACAGAGTCTTACTTCGACTCCTAAGGATTTCAAAGCCGAAACATGTTCTTTCGTCAAAGCCGTACCCATCGTACCGACCACGGAATTCATTCCGGCTCTTACAAAGGCGATCACATCCATAAACCCTTCGACGAGATAGATATAACCGTCTTTTCTGGCCGTCTCTTTGGCTTTGGAGAAATGATAGAGAATCTCACTTTTATGGAAGAGAGCTGTCTCCGGATAGTTGATATACTTTCCCCCTTCCTGCAAAGAAGAGATCTTTCTTCCCGAGAAACCTACGACATGTCCGTAGGCATCTTCAATCGGGAACATGATACGGGAAGAATACCGGTCGGTGAGTTTCGAGGAATTGACTAAGATACCCGCTTTTTCAAGCGTACTTACTTCATAGCCAAGCCCTCTTAAAGAACGTATCGCTTCACTAGGATCTTCGGGAGCAAACCCGATCCCGAAATGATCGATCACTTCCTGAGGAATCTTACGGCTGGCAAGATACTCTCTTCCTTTTTCGCCTAACGCCGAAGAAAGGGTCAATTGATAGAAATGACTCAATTCCTTCAGGGCTTTCAGCTCTTCCGGATATTCTCTTTCGACTGTCGGAACATATTCTTTCCGATTGGAAAGTTCCTGAGGAAGTGGTATCGAACAGATAGAACAGACTTTCTTCAAAGCTTCCATCGGGGAAAGATGTTCGTATTGTTCGACAAAAGCAATCGGATCTCCTTTGTGGTCATCGACCCAGCAATGGAAGGTGTTCCTTCGGACATCGATATTCATCGAAGGCGAATGGTCCTCGTGAAAAGGACAGAGGCAGACATAGCTGTTGCCCTTTTTCACGATGCGGTTAGCGCCAAGCTCCGCCTCAATCACCTTGAGGATCGAAGCTTTGGCGGCAATCTCTTTGAAGATATTCCCGGAAGAAGCCATTGGACCTACTCTACTTGACGCGGTTCTTTCCTAAGAAAGAATGGATATAGTTGCTTAATTCGCTGATCTTGACTCTCTCCTGAGTCATCGAATCTCTTTCACGGACGGTGACCGCACCGTCGTTATCGGAATCGAAATCATAGGTGATGCATAAAGGAGTGCCGATTGCATCCTCTCTACGGTAACGTTTTCCGATCGATCCGGTCGTATCGAAGATCGCATCGAAATCCTCATGGAGAGAATCATAGACGGCTTTGGCCTTATCGTTGAGCTTATTGGATAAGGGCATGACCGCAATCGTATACGGAGCGAGTTCCGGAGCAAAATGCATCACGACACGGCTATCCTTCTTGCCGTCCTTGGTGGTGAGTTCTTCGACATCATAGGCATCGCAGCAAAGCGCGAGCATCAGTCTATCGAGGCCGAAGGAAGGTTCGACGACATGCGGGATATAACGGGTATTATCTTCCGGATCCAGATAGGTGAGATCCTGCGAAGAATACTTCATGTGTCTTCCTAAATCGTAATCGCCACGGCAGGCGATACCCATCAGCTCTCCCCAGCCGATGGTCGGGAAGAGATATTCGATATCGGTCGTAGCCTTGGAATAGAAGGCGAGTTCCGCCGGTTCATGGTCGCGGAAACGGACGTTTGCATCCTTGAGACCGAGTTTCTCGACGAAGGCTTTGCAGTTATCCTTATAGAAAGCAAACCATTTATCGTCTTCGCCCGGTTTGAAGAAGAATTCGATTTCCATCTGCTCGAATTCACGGGTGCGGAAAGTGAAGTTACCGGGAGTGATCTCGTTGCGGAAGGATTTTCCGATATCGCAGATACCGATCGGAAGCTTTCTTCTGGTGGTGCGGAGAACGTTCTTGAAGTTGATGAAGATACCCTGAGCGGTTTCCGGACGTAAGTAGACTTCACTCTGTTTATCTTCGGTGACACCGATAAAGGTCTTGAACATCATCTGGAACTGACGGATCGGGGTGAATTCCTTGTGTCCGCAGCTCGGGCAGACGATTTCACCCGACTGCATGATGGTATTGAGCTGATCTTGGGTCATACCATCGACATCGAGATCCGGTTTCTGCTGATGGATGATCTGATCGGCGCGGTAACGGGCATGGCAATACTTGCAGTCGACCAAAGGATCGTGGAAATTAGCGACATGTCCGGTCGCTTCCCAGACCTTCGGGTTCATGATGATTGCCGGATCGATCTGGACGTTATATTCGATACCACGGACAAAGTGACGTAACCAAAGGTCCTTCACATGGTTTTTGAGAAGGGCACCTAAAGGTCCGTAATCCCAGGAATTGGCTAATCCGCCATAGATTTCACTTCCGGGGTAAACAAAGCCCTGCGTCTGCAGGTGCGTCGTAATTTCTTCAAATGTCTTTTCTTTTTCCGCCATAAGAGGCTCCTTTCGTTTGTTTGATTCAAGTTTAGAGACAGACCTAACTATTATAGACCAATGTCTTCTTCTCCGTATCTCTCAAGAGACAGAGAAAATACGGTTTCGGCAATAATCCGAGACTTTGAGGTCCTTAAAGAAGAGGTTTATTAAGCTCTCCAAAGAAAACGATTGGTTTTTCTAAGCAAAAAGGGAAGCAGTAGATAGAAGAAAACCGAAGAATTTTACTTTACTATCTAATGCCAAACGGATTCCTTCTATTCTTCGTCTTCCATCGTGATGATGCGTTGACGGGAAAGGCGCTTTGCCGGATGGATCAAGGAAAGAAGGAAGACAAGAAGAGAGACTCCTAACATGGAGAAAGCCGTAACGGCATTGAGAGCCAAAAGGAAATAATGGGAAGCGAGATTGAAGACCAGAGCAAGAGGATAACGGAACAGAAAGAGATAGAATCCGTTTTTATGGTTATACAGTTCATAAACGAGGAACAGAATCGAAAAAGAAAGCACTCCGGAAAGTAAGGAGAACATCAGACTTTCGCTTAAACATATCGAGAATAGCTCACCCCGGCTTGCTCCTAAAGAACGGGGAACATCCATTTCTCTCTTTCGGGTATCGATCGTGAATAGGAGAAAATTCAGAAGGACTAAGAAAGAGAAAACGAGGAGAGCAATCGATATCACGAGGAAGGCATAACGGAACCCGTTTCCGGATACAAGATCTAGAAAGCTGTTATCCGCTTCATATCTACATCTCATCCGAAAGAGAAACGGAATAGATATTTTCTTTTTCGACTTTGCGGTTTTCGCTGTCTACGGTTTCTTCTTTGGTCGTTATCGCAGCGCTCTTGATATGCTTGACATCTTCACCGTGATTACCGTAAAGAGTATTAGTTTTCCTAGTTATTGCAACAAGAAATGAGACGATTTGGAACAATTGGACAGGTAAAGTCTTCTGACAAGCAGAAACCAAGGATTGTGGAAAGATGTTTGGTAATAGAAGAAGGCATTCCCACTTCCCACATCCCTTCTGTTTTTGCAATCACGAAAAAAATATTACAACGTTCCATGGAGCAAAGAATAACCCACAAATCATTTCACCGCTTCCAAAAACAGCGGTAACGATCTCAGTTTCCCTAAGTCGAAATAGGAAAGCAGATGTTCAATCAGTTCTAGCAGTACTCTCTTTCCACTCGCCTTAGGTACTTTCTTCGCTAATATTTCCGGTGTGAACGAAGAAAAAGCAAACTTCAATAGATAGAGTTCCTCTTTTGGTCGAGAAGGAAGGGATAGTTTCTCGGCACATTCGGCACAGAGAAAACCTCCTTCTTCCAACGAATAGGAAACGATATTCTGACTCTTCTGACAGAGGACACATTCCTTGGTCTCGATCTTCAGACCTAAGGAGCGATAAAAGGAAGCTAAAAGCAACAAAGCCAAAGAAAGTGGATCTCCTCCGTGGATCAAAGCCGCGATCAAGGTCTCCACTTCTTCGTAAGGATAACTATCTCCATACCGATATAAAGCAAGAGACATCTCTTCTAAAAGCTGTAAGAAACAGGAAGAAGAATAGGAAGCTAAGGCAACGGAAGCATCAAAATCCACCTGCAAAGAAGAAGCCGTATTAAGACCCGTATTCCGATGCCGATAATCGACCGATACCACATTTCCGGTGATCAGAAGCGGTTTAAAAGGAGAGGAAGGTTTATAGATTCCTCTTACCAAAAGAGAAAACAGACCTTCTTTTCCGGCTAAGGTGACTAAAGCCGAGTCTTCGCTATAAGGGGAAGAAGAAAGAACCAGAGCCTTCTCACTCCTTTCACTCGGCTTGATCATTATTGCTCTTCATCGTATCCGAATTTCTTCAGATACTTGTCGCTGTTGCGCCAATCCGGAACCACCTTGACAAGAAGCTTGACGTAACAGGGCTCCTGGAAATATTCGCCGATTGATTTCTCGCTGTAACGGGAGATACGGCTGACCATATCGCCGTGAGAACCGATGACGATGGCTTTTTCAGATTCCTTTTCGACGATGACATCGGCATAGACTTCCATGCCATCTTTCTCCTGTTCGACGCTCTTGACATCGATAGCGATCGAATGGGGAACTTCCGCAGATAATAGGCGCATGCATTTCTCACGGATGATCTCCGAGATGATGAACTCTTTGGGACGGTCGGAAGCGATATCTTCCGGATAGTAGTCTTCGCCTTCGGGAAGAATCTCCTTCAAGGCTTTGAGGATCTCTTCGATCCCGTAGTTCTCTTTGGCAGAACAACGGAAGAAAGTCGCTTTCGGAAGCATCTCCTGATAACGTTTCAGTCTTTCTTCGCCGATATCCGGTTTCACTAAGTCAATCTTATTGAAAGCGACGAAGACCGGAGTATCCTGTTTCTGAAGCTTCTCGGCTAAGGAAAAATCGGGAACTTCGCTGGCATCGATCACATAGAGAATCGCATCGACACCCTCTTTAGCGCTTTCGCTATCTCGTAAAAGGATGGAACCGAGTTTCCCATGCGGTTTGAAGACGCCGGGCGTATCGACAAAGACAATCTGGGACTCTTCGTCGTTATAGATGGCTTTGACGTTATCACGGGTGGTCTGAGGTTTTGAAGAAACAGGTAACAGCTTGAAACCTAATATCTTATTGATGATGGTGCTTTTACCGGCATTGGCTCTGCCGTAGACACAGACAAATCCGACTTTTTTCATTTGGTTAATCGCTCCGGGGTAAATACATAAGGAAGAAGATCTTCGACGGTGGTCTCTACCATCTTCTTCTCATCGTCGTTGAAGATATAGACAGGACAATATAAATTCATCAGTTCACTCATTACCTGTCTACAGGTTCCACAGGGAGAACCGATCTCTTCATGGGAAGAGGTGATAAGAGCAAGAGAGGCGATATCGTCTTTCTTGTAGCCGCTAGCATAGGTGTGATAAAGAGCACAACGCTCCGCACACATACTCGCACCGAAAGCGGCATTCTCGATATTGAAGCCGGGATGTCTTTTCCCGTCCTTGGTCGTGACGATAGCACCGACCGCAAAATGGGAATAAGGGGAATAGGACTGTTTCTGAGCAAGGTAGAGCTCCTTTTTCACGGCCCTTAGATCCGTAAAGAAATCGTAGGGCATGGTGTTTAGAATCTTATTCTGTAAAGAGAACATCTCTTCGGCTTCTTCTTCGCTCCGATGGTGTTCATAGCCGAAAGCATGAAGAAGTCCGTGGATGAAAAGGAAAGTCATTTCTCTTTCCAAAGGATGGGAATATTTCTTCGCCCCTTTCTTAGCGATTTCCGGAGAGATGAGAATCGAACCTAAGTCATTGATGGGTTCGTCGGGAAGCACATCCGCTTCGCTATAGGCAAAAGTGAGAACATCGGTAGGAGCATCGATGTTGCGGTACTGCTTATTGAGCTTATGGATCTCTTTCGTGGAGACTAAGGATAGAGAGACTTCGTAGTCTCCTTCTTTTCCTAATACCTTCAAAGTATGTTCAAAAGCAAGCGTGAAGATTTTCTTAAGCTTTGGGCTCTGGTGAGTCTGATCGAGATAATCCAGAATATGACGTTCTTTCATCGGGTTC
>ONBI01000072.1 GCA_900316035.1 uncultured Eubacteriales bacterium | reverse complement strand
CTCGTTGGAGTTGAGGCGACGACCATAGATCTTAAGACAGGTATCGTCGTTGACTTCTTCCGGTTTACCGTCGAAGACGATCTTACCGGCACGTACACCGATGATACGGGTCGAATATTTCTTGGCTAAGTCAACATGGTGCATGTTGGCGATGATGGTGATTCCCATCTTGTTGATACGGGTGAAGTCGTTCATGACGGCGATGGTGGTCGCCGGGTCAAGCGAAGCGACCGGTTCATCCGCTAAGAGGATCTTCGGTTCCTGGCAAAGGGCTCTTGCCAAAGCGACACGCTGCTGCTGACCGCCGGAGAGCTGGTCGGCACGGACGTAGGCCTTATCGAGAATACCGAACTTTTCCAGTGACTGTAAAGCGAGAAGCTTTTCTCTCTTGGTATAGATGCCGAAGAGAGTTTCGAAGGTGTTGTGATATCCGACTCTTCCGGAGAGGACATTTTTATAAACGGTGCTTCTGCGGACGAGGTTGAAGGACTGGAAAATCATACCGATATTACGTCTGGCAAGACGCAATTTCTTTCCTTTGAGCCTCTGGATATCGACGCCGTCGATGAGGACTTCGCCTTTCTGGATATCGTGCATCTTGTTGATGCAGCGGATGAGAGTGGATTTACCGGCACCGGATAGACCGATGATGGAGATGAATTCGCCATCCTGAACTTTGAGGTTGATGTCCGAGAGAGCTTGGTAGCCGTTCGGATAGACTTTGTCGACATGAACCATTTCTAACATAAATGCGCTCCTTGCTTAGCCAAACCTTGGTATTATACCAAAACGCCATGGGGTATTATACCCCATGGCGGAATATCGTCAGATGGAAAAAAGATTACTTGCCGGAATTCTTGAGGGTCCACTGATACATTTCGCGGGCCGCATCGTAATCCGAATCCTTACCATCGACATAGCCGGTGTGGGAGTAGATCTGGTAAACAAGATAAGCCGGAGAAGGCTGACCATCGTGATCGACATCGTTCTTGTCGCCATCGTCGTTCTTATCGCCACCCTGCTTCGGATCGACCGCAGCCTTGAGGGCCTTCTTGATAGCATCCTTCTTGGCCTGGGAGATATTGGCATTGACGCAGACGGTATCGTTCATGATCGGATCAAGAACAGCTTGAGTATAAGTCTTGGTGAAGAGAGTCGGATCGTTGTGATACTTGCCATCGGTCTGGACGAAAGCAGATCCGTAACGGATATCGAAGAAACCGACCGCGACATCGATCTGACCGTTCATGAGGTTATCGATCATCTTCGGGTAACCTTCCTGCTGAGCGTTGATCATGTAAAGCTTCTGATCTTCGGTGCTTAAAGCTTCATAGTTGCTCTTGGAAGTGAAGCCCTTGGTGTAGCCGTTGTTGTAAAGATAGTAGGTAGGATAAATGAAGCCGGAGGAAGAAGAAGCACCCATAGTTCCCCAAACTGCCTTAGCATCGTGGATTTCCTTGAGAGAGACTTCACCATCGCCATCGGTATCTAAAGCGGCTAATCCGAGCTTAGTACGTTCGGAATCACGGAGAGTGAGAACGACAGAGCAATAGTAGTTGACAACAGTAGAAGACTGTTCACCGCGATAGACATAGGCATCGGCCTTGTTGGCATCGGTGACCTTTTCGCCCTTCTTGGTGATGGTGCCGTTCATGGCTTCACGCTGCTTTTCACGAGCCTCAGCAGTGAGTCCCGGGAAATCCTCAGCCTGAACCTTATAACCGGCACGGGCGGCAGAAAGAAGAAGCTCGACTTTGCCCTTGTTCTCGATGGATTCCTGCGCATAACCGGAAGCGGTTAAGAAACCGCCGTCGATCTGGCCATTGGCAAGCGCAGTGTTGACAACGGCATAGCTGGTACCGACGTTCATATCGAACTTGTACTCCGGGCAGATCTTCTCGAAGAAAGGTTCGAGCTTCTTCGCACGGGTAAGAACGGTCTGAGCATCGTTGGACGGAACGAACTGCAGAGTGATGGTTTCCTTATTGGATTTGTTGCAGGAAACCATACCGAGACAGGAGACAGCTAATAAGGCGGCAAGAGTCAGAGACTTTTTCATACTGAATTTATTTCCTCCTTGGGTATGAAGAGTCGCAAGCCGAATGCGGAATCAAGGAATTATCCTTCTCTTAAGGGATAGGATTTCTTTTCCTCTTTAGACGCTTTACCGCGCCCTTCCGATTCAACCAATTGCAATCATAATAGTTCTGCCTTTTCAGGTTCAAGATGGCAACGCTTACATTTGCTTATTTGATAACAAATCAAAAATAACTCTCATTATAAAATACTAAAAATGTAAAGAAAGTGCTTTTATTATAAAAAACCAGCAAAAAAGCGAAAAAGTAAAAGGAACCCTTCTTCTTGTTAAGGAGAAGCTAAGGGTTCCTAAACTTTTGCCTGTGCTAGGCGTTCTGGCCTTTGAACTGAGACGAATACATCGAATAATAGAAGCCTTTGGCATCCATCAGAGACTTGTGGTTTCCCTGTTCGATGACGTGGCCGTCTTTGAGAACGAGGATGTGATCGGCTTTGCGGATGGTGGAGAGACGGTGAGCGACCACGATGGAGGTTCTTCCTTCCATCATCTTATCGAACGCGTCGTTGATATAGGTTTCGGTACGGGTATCGACGTTCGAGGTCGCTTCATCGAGAATGACGATATCGGGTTTGGCAAGCATGACTCTGGCGATCGTAAGCATCTGTCTTTCGCCTTCCGATAGTCCGCTCTTTGCCCCAATCTGCGTGTTATAGCCATCGGGTAAGGTCTGAATGAAGGAATCGGCATGGGCTTCTTTACAGGCTTCCTTGACCTCTTCCTCACTGGCACTGGGTCTAGCGTAACGGACATTCTCTAAGACCGTTCCGGAGAAGATCCATGTCTCCTGAAGAACCATACCGAAGTTCTTGCGGAGTTCTTCTTTCTTGATATCGACCCCTTTGAGACCGTTATAGAGAATCGCACCGCCGGTAGGATCGTAGAAACGCATCAACACGTTGATCAGAGTCGATTTACCGGCACCGGTAGGACCGACGATAGCGACTTTCTCGCCTTTCTTGATGAGGAGGTTGAAGTCTTCGATCAGATGCTGACTCGGCTCATAGGAGAAATCCATATGGTCGAAGGTGATCTCCTGAATATCGGAGACGGTCTGTTTTCCGTCATCGATATCCTCTTCCTTATTCAGGAAGGCATTGACACGTTTGAAAGAGAAGACGGCGGTTTCGTATTCGGCAAGAACAGAACTGATTTCGTTGAACGGTTTCGTATACTGTGTCGTATAGGATAAGAAGGAAGAGAGTTTACCGATCGTCATAGCCAGAAGGGGATAGGAAGGCGTAAAGGAGATCATGATGATACCGGCAATGCCGATCAAAGCATAGATGGTGTTATTGACTAGACGCGTGGATGGATTCGTCCAGGAAGCGGAGAACTGAGCGACTTTTCCTTCTTTGCGGAGTTCTTCATCCTTGTCTTCAAACTTCGAAAGGGCATGCCTCTCTCCGCCTAAGGACTGAAGAACATCCGCGTTGAGTATGGCTTCTCTCGAATAGGAGCTGAGCTCCGACTGAAGTTTTGCCTGCTTCTTGAAGTATTTATGGGAGAACTTCGCAACAAAGCGGGAGACAAATAGGGATAAAGGAGTAAGAAGGATGACACCTAAAGCCAGAATCCAGTTGACGGTGAACATCAAGACGATTGTGATGAGGATCGTCAGTAAACCTTCGATCAGAGACTTGAAGACGGAGAAGAGACCGTTGGCGATATTTTCGATATCCCCGATCTCGAGTTGGACTAAGTCCCCTTTCTGTTCGTGAAAGAGAGTGTTGACGGAGACGGAGTTATATTTCTTATAGACATCGTCTCTCATCTCCTTGATCATCTTCTGGGTCAATATACCGACCCGATATTCGAAGATGAAATCGAAGATGGCACCGACCACCGAGAGAACGAAAGTGAGAATGACTAAGATGTAGAAGAGTTTCGAATTATCGTTTAAAGCAGCATCCAAGGCATTACCGACTAAAAGAGGCTGAGAAAGCGAAGCGAGAAGATAAAGAAGGACCGCAAACCCGGCGAAGATGAGCTCCTTCTTCTGCGGGTTGAGATACGTCATAAAACGTTTCTTGTCGTCCATTCTATTCGCCCTCCTTCCTGACCTGGGATTCATAGATTTCTCTGTAGGCCTTGCAGTTCTGCATGAGTTCTTCGTGGTTTCCTTTTCCGATGAGGCGTCCTCCTTCTAAGACAAGGATGAGGTCGCAGTCGGAAACGGTCGAAACACGCTGGGAGACGATGACTTTGGTCGTCTGAGGATAATGATCACGGAGATTCTCCCTTACCTTCTTATCGGTAAGAAGGTCAAGAGCCGAAGTAGCATCATCTAACAGAATCATCTCCGGATTCTTGAGTAAGGCTCTTGCGATACAGAGACGCTGTCTCTGACCGCCGGAATAGTTGTGGCCGCTTTCTTCCACTGGATGGTTAAGACCATCTTCGTAATGGGAGACGAATTCGTAAGCCAAAGAATCCTTTAAGGCAGCGATCATCTCTTCCTCCGTAGCCTTAGGATCTGCCATTCTCATATTGGAAGCGATCGTCCCTTTGAAGAGAACGGATTTCTGCGGGACAAGACCTAATTCACTACGTAAAGCGGAAAGCGAATATTCCTTTAAATCGATTCCTTTATAGAGAACCCTTCCTTCGCTAGGATCCAAGAAGCGTTCCATCAGGGATAAAAGAGTCGATTTACCGCTACCGGTACCGCCGATGATACCTAAGGAAGAACCTTTCTTCAGAGAGAAGGAGATATCTTCCAGGGCTTTGTTTCCGCCTTCCTTATAGGCTAAGGAGACATGGTCGAAAGTAAGAAGATCTTCGCCGTTTTCAATGCTCTTCGTCTTCGCGTCTTTCTCTTCTTTGATCTTCGGCTGTAAAGCTAAGACGGAATTGACACGTTTCGCCGAGACATTGGCTTTGGTGAGAATCATGACGACGTTGGTAAGCTGAACCAGGGTGACGAAGATCTGGCTGAGATAGGCGACTTCGGTGATGATGGTCGTAGAGGAAGCGATAGCACCGGCATCGCCGTTTACAATCGGTAGTCCTCCGAAAAGAAGAACGAAGGCGGTAGCTAAGGAAGTGATGGCGAAAGTGAGAGGATTGACTAACGCGTTGAGTTTGCTGACATGGATTGCTTTGGTCTGATAATCGAGAGTATCTTCTTCAAAATGCTTGTTTTCGTAATTCTGGGAGTTGAAGGCGCGGATGACTTTACTACCTTCCAAGGTATCATCGGCCCGATCGGATAAATCATCGAGCTTATTCTGGATTCCGAGATATTCTTTGGAAGATTTTCTCATGATGTAGAAGATGACAAAGAGAATCAGAGGAACAATGCAGACGAAGATAAGACCGATCTGCCAGTTGAGGATCAGAGAAATAACGAGAGCGCCGAGAATGACAAACGGAGCACGGACGATCAGACGGATGAAGATAAGAACGCCTTGTTGAACCTGATAGGAATCGGCATTGAGAATCGTAAGAAGTTTCTCGTTACCGACTTCTTCTCTTTCTCTCTTCGATAAAGAAAGGATCTTTTCATAAAGGGAGTCACGGACCTCAGTTCCGCAGGCAACCGCAGTCTTCGCGGCGATATACTGCGTGATCATGGTGACCGAGAAACCTAAGACACCCATGAGGAGGATGATGGTCCCGCCGATGATCGCATAGTTGAGGTTTTCGTTATCGGGAATCCAGGTACCGAAAAGCGAGAGGAAACGGCTGATTCCGATAAGGAAAGGATTCGTTTCGTTATCGAGGGCTCTGACCCCGTTGAAAGTCGACATATCGATGACAGCTTTCATGAACAAAGGAATCAGGAGATCGAAGATCGCTTCGATCATCTTGAGCATCGGCCCGAGGATCAAAGCCGGAAGATGCCTTTTGTAGCTTTCACGTGTGGAACTTATCATCTTTTTCACCTCTCTATAAAAATAATAGAATCGACAAAGCAATCTATTATACTAACCATCCTCGGAAAAGGAAGGGAAAAAGGAAAGAGTTTCTCGTTTTTCTAAGGAAATATCGGCTTTTGAAGAAGTTTGGACGCGGATTTCTGTTGACTTGCGTGAGGAAGCATTCTAAAATATCGGCGTTCGGAAAGTGCTTGCCGAATGCTGTCTACGAAAGCACACATTCTTAATGGAAAATTAAGAGTGGGCCCCCGTTGGTCCACTCTTTCTTTGTATGATGGGCATGCCATTGCTCTAGGGTGAAAGTCCCAATAGGCGTAGTTGTCGACGAACTAGATAGCGACTCACAAAGCGTAGACCG
>ONBI01000021.1 GCA_900316035.1 uncultured Eubacteriales bacterium | reverse complement strand
ATAATTCAGTAACTCCGTAGAATCCGAAGCGACTTTCGAGATATTCAGCCAAAGAAGATAGGTAGCATTGCTATCGACCAAAGTCACCTCCGGAAGTTCCCTCGTCAAGAACTCCTTTGCTTCGTCTCTGTTTTCAAACACCTTCTCTCTCATCTCATCCAGCCAGGCTCTTCCTTCGTTCAAAGCAGCCTCTGCTCCGACGATAGCAAGAGTCGAAGGTTCTGCAACCTCATCGGTATTGAGCTGACGGTCGACTCTTTTCCTGAGTCCGAGGTCCGGGACAATCACAGCGGAAGAATGAAGGGAAGCGAGATTGAAGCATTTCGTCGGAGAAACAGCGATCACCGACATCTTCGCATTCTCTTTATCCGCGGATAGATACGGAACATAGGAAGTACCGGGTCTTGTGATCTCCCCATGGATTTCATCGGAGAGAACCACAACGCCGTACTTTCTGGCTAAAAAACCGATCTTGGAGAGTTCTTCTTTCGTCCAGATCTTGGAAATCGGGTTGGCGGGATTACATAAAATCATCAGGGTCGTCTTCTCTTCCTTAAAAGCTTCTTCCAATCCTTTCCAATCGATGGAATAGGAATCGCCTTTAAAAAGAAGAGGTACCTGACGGACGATTCTTCCGTTATTGATAATCGAATTATAGAAGATGTTATAGACCGGAGAAAGAACCACGACCTGATCGCCGACCGAGGTGAGTTTTCTTACCGAGGAAGAGATCGTCGGAACGACACCTTCGGAGAAAAGAAGCCAGTCTTTATTTATCGAAAGAGCATGGCGGTCCTTATAGAAAGAAACATAAGCATCTTTCCAGTTCTCATCCGGTTCGCAATAGCCGAAAACACCGTGTTTCACTCTTTCTTCCATCGCTTCGATGATCTCCGGAGCGACTTTGAAATCCATATCGGCAATCCACATCGGAAGTTCATTTTCTTTCACATGCCACTTGATCGAATCGGAATGGAGCCGATCGATCATCGTCTCAAAATCATATTTCATGTTCGTTCTTTCCTTCCTTGACAAAGATATGGATCTTACTGCGATCGATTCTTTCATCGTCCCGGATCATCTCCTTGATGGAGTGAGCATGGATCTCCCCGGAGATCGGATTCTTCACCGTTTCCAAGTCGCTTGTCGGAACATCGATAGAGACATTCTCGCAGTACTCAAAGATCAGATCCGAAGTCGGAAGAATCTTGCAGTTCACAAGTTTCAGGCCCTTCATATAACAGAACCCCTGGTGGGAAGTGATGGTGCAGTTGATAAGGGTAATGTTCTTCGAGTTCCAGCCGAAGTACTCGCCTTCGATCACGCAGTTCTCCAGCGTCACATTCTCACAGTTCCAGAAGGCATCCTTGGAGATCAGACGGGAATTCTTCACATGGATGTTCTTTCCACCGTCGAAAGGATAGTTTCCAAGTAAATCGAAGTTCTCAGCTTCGACATCGGTGCTGTTCATGCCGAAATAGTCACCCTTGGCTTTGACGTTCTCTAACTTCACACCCTGACAGGTCCAAAGAGTCTCCTGGGCATCGTGGAAGTTGATGTTCTTCAGAGAGATATTCTTGCATCTGCGGAATTCCTTCGGGGCTTCGATATCGCAGTTTTCAAAGCTGGAATCATCGGTATACCAGATACCCGAACGGGACATGACGTGGAAAATACAGTTTTTGACCGTATGTCCTTTTCCGTACCAAAGCGGATATTTATAGCCGAAAGTAACATTTCTTACCGTCAGGTTTCTACCCTCTTTCAAAGGAGATTCGCCTTCATCGAAAAGCGAATTCTCCACAAGGCTATCATCCAAGCGGAAAAGAGCTCTTTCTCCGGTAAAGTGTCCGTTACGATATTCCTGATTCTTCATCTTGTTCTCCTCTTCTATTTATAGCGTTACCTATTTTAAGCCTTGCTATAAGGAGAACAAAGGAAAACGCTCTCTTCCGATAAATTCCCGTCGAGAAAAAACTGCTTCTAAGCAAGAAGCAAAGAAGCAGTTCAGGTTCAATCTCCGATCAGCGTAGAAGAAGAAAGAGAAGGCGGATCCTGCGGACGGAAAGCAGGAGAGCGGGAATCGCGGTTGAGGAAAGCGGAAAGACGTTCGTTCTTCGACTGTTCGAAGATATATTCCGGCGTACCTTTTTCCGCAATCAGCCCTTTATCCATGAAGATGACTTCATCGGAGACGTTCTTCGCAAAGGACATCTCATGGGTGACGACGACCATCGTGGTCTTCTGTTCGGCAAGTTCCTTCATGACTTTGAGAACTTCCCCAACCATCTCGGGATCGAGAGCCGAAGTCGGTTCATCGAAGAGAATGATATCCGGGTTCATCGATAGCGCTCTTGCAATCGCAACACGCTGTTTCTGACCGCCCGAGATATCGCGGATCTTGAAATGGATACGATCGCTCATTCCAACCTTTTCGAGGTTGGCAAGAGCGATCTTCTCTGCTTCCGCTTTCTTCCTATGGAGAACCTTGACTTGACCGATCATGCAGTTAGCAAGGACATCCATGTTGTTGAAGAGATTGAAGGACTGGAAGACCATCGAAAGCTTAGAGCGGACCTGGTTCTGATTGATACCTTTGCTGAGGATGTTCTGCCCGTTGAAGTCGATCTCCCCTGAGGTCGGAGTCTCCAGAAGATTGATGCAGCGTAAGAGAGTGGATTTTCCGCTTCCCGAAGAACCGATGATCGTGACACACTCTCCTTTTTCGACGGAGAAAGAGATATCGCGGAGAACCACGGTATCATCGAAATTCTTGGCTAAGTGTTTTACTTCCAGAATCGCCATATTACTTCACTTCCTCCTTCTTCCCGTCTTTCTTCTCTTCGGCATGGTAATGGAAGAAGAGGTTCTTGAAAGAGAACTTCGCTTTCTTTCCATCCATCTTGAACTCGACAAACTTGAGAATACCGGTCGTGATCAGAGTCAACGTGAGATAGATGACCGCGATGATGAGATAAGTCGCCATATACATATAGTTTTTGCTGGCTGCCGAATGCGCCTGCCAGTAAAGTTCGGAGACGGAGATGACATTGAGAACCGAGGAATCCTTGATGTTGACAATCCATTCGTTACCGATGGTAGGGATGGAGTTGCGGATCGCCTGGGGAAGAGTGACATGGAAAAGAGTCTGCATATCGCTCATACCTAAGGATTTTGCACCTTCCAACTGTCCGCGATCGACACCGTTAAGGCCGGCCTGAATGATCTCACCCATGTAGGCGGCGGTATTAAAGGTGATGACGATAAGACCGGCGATCATCCAGCCGTTCCAGGTATCGACTCCCGGAAGGACATTGTTCCAGTTGAGACCCGCACCCTGACAGCCGTACTTGAAGATCATCGCCTGAACCATCATCGGGGTTCCACGAACCACCAGCGAATAAGCCTGGCAGAGGACTTTCAAAGGCCACTTCCAGATCTGTTGGTACCACGGTTCCCCTTTGGTCTTGAGCTTTTTACCGAACGCGAGGAAGATTCCTAGGAAAAGTCCTCCCAAAGTTCCGACAATCGAAAGGACGATGGTCGCTAAAGTACCATTGAGATAGAGTCTCCAATAGTTCTGAAGCAGACTTGAAATATCCCCTGTATTCATAAGTCAGAAACTAATTGTTGGAGGAACGTTCGACGGCGGCAGTCATCAGCGTATTGCGTTCTTCACTGGTAATCTGGGCTAAAGCGGAATTGAGAGCCGTCTTGAGTTCGCTGTTTCCCTTCTTGATACCGATGGAGACACCGAGCTGGGAAAGATCGACCCCTAAGACCGCCTGATCGAGATGGATGATACCTAAACCATCCATGGAAGCGACATAGGACTGAGCGACCGGATATTCGACAACGAGGAAATCCGCACTTCCGTTCTGGACATCGACGGCAGCAAGAGAATAGGTCTCGGTAGCCGCTGCATGCTTGCAACCATAGGAAGTGACGAAGTTATTGATGATATCGTCTTCGACGGTATCGGCCTGCGAAACCACGTTCTTGGTGCTGAGTAAAGTCGATAAGTCGGAAGTTCCTAAAGTTCTTCCGGTATATTCGTCGGCAACAGCCTTCTTCGAAAGAAGAACGACTTCGGAACGGTAATATTCATCGGTGAAGTCGATCGACTGTCTTCTTTCTTCGGTATCGGTCATACCGGCGATAATCATATTGATGGTGTCATTCTGGATATCCGGAATCAGAGAATCCCAGACTTCCTTGACGATCTTGACTTGCTTTCCGGTGATGGTGGATAAGCGCTTGGCAATCTGGATATCGTAACCATCGGCAAAACCGGTGGCATTGGAAATCGGAAGAGTATTGTCATTGCTACTGGTTTCGGTCCAGTTGAACGGAGCATAATCGCACTCTAATCCGATGACCATCGTGTCATTGGAAATCTTGCTTCCTCCGCAGGAACCTAACAGAAACAGAGACGAAAAAAGAACGGCAGAAACGATACGACGAGTGTGTGACATAAAAAAATGTCCTCCTTTCTAGATGTGTTGTCTTAGGATCGCACTCTATGAATGCGCGACCCTGACTTCACCCTAGGAAGATTAAGGACCCACGTATCAATAGTGCCAACAAAGCGCAAATCCGCTTTGAGAGTACGTAGGGTATTTCCTTACGTCCCAACTCAGCTTTTTCCTAGGTCGATAGTACTCAAGCAGGTTTCGGCAGCTCTTACCTTTCCCCTAGACCCCATTGACCTATGGCCTAGGCTACTCTGATGTAGCTGCTCCTCTATTCGATCGTTCGACGCCTTTTAAGATACCAAGCAAAGGAGAAGATTGCAAAGCATTTCAAAAAGAAGAGAAGATAACAGTTTTGTATAAAAATAGTATTTTCCTTTAAAATCAGGAATTTATTTTCGAATTTTAAACCCTTTTCCCTGTTATTTTCTCTTCCCGAATGTTTCCTGTTTCTTTTCAAGAAACCTCTTACATCCTTTCTTTTTCTTTTCTTTCTACCCGCTTTTCCAAGAGAGAAAGAGCCGTCTTCTTCTTTTTCTGCTATCCTACCTACTGAGGAAAAAGACATGAAAACATGGATCATCTATTTTTCAAGAGCCGGCGGTAACTGGGTGGATGGCGGAATCAAGAATCTCGAAAAAGGCAATACGGAGATCATCGCCGATAAGATTCACTCTCTCACAAAAGGAGGACTCTTCTCTATCCGTATGGTTAATCCTTATTCTACCGATTACATCACCTGTACCGAAGAAGCCAAGAAAGATCAGGAAGCCGATAAAAGGCCGGAGATCCTTAAGCCGCTTCCCAGATTGGAAAAGGGAGATATCGTCTATCTCGGGTATCCCATTTATTGGGAGACCATGCCGATGCCGATTCTCACTTTCTTGGATTCCTATGATTCTTTCGAAGGTATCACTATTTATCCTTTTGTCACCCACGAAGGAAGTGGCTTAGGAGCTTCTATGTCTTTTTTAAGGCATAAAGCAAAAGGAGCTACTATCCTTTCTCCTCTTCCTATTCCCGGAAGTGTAGCCTCTAGGTCTGATCCTCTATTGAAGGAATGGATAAATTCACATTCGGTTAGAAGCATATAACTTTAATCCGATTTCCGATTGTGCTACTTTAGAGGCACCCAAAGGAGAAAACAGTAACAATGGCAAGTATTTATGATTTCAAAGTCGTAGATCAGAAGGGGCAGGAAGTCTCTCTGAAAGATTACGAAGGTAAGGTTCTTCTCATCGTCAACACCGCGACCGGCTGTGGCTTCACCCCGCAGTACGAGGGCTTAGAGAAGATGTATGAGAAACATAAAGACGAAGGATTCGTCATCCTCGATTTCCCCTGCAACCAGTTCTTCCGTCAGGCCCCGGGAAGCGATGAAGAAATCCATCAGTTCTGCACCCTGAAATATAACGCCTCCTTCCCGCAGTTCCACAAGATCGATGTCAACGGCAAGAACGAGATTCCGCTCTATACCTATCTCAAGGGAACCGAAGCCGGTAAAGGCAAACGCATCAAGTGGAACTTCACCAAGTTCTTAGTCAACAAGAACGGGGAAGTCGTCAAGCGTTATGAGCCGACCACGAAGCCGGAAGATATCGAGCCGGATGTCGAAGCTCTTCTGAAGTAATCTAGTCAAAAAGAAAGAAGCAACCGAATCTTGTTATAGATAAGTTGCTTCTTTTTATTATCCTTATTTCTTCGGATACCGGATCAGGAAATATCCTATCGTATCCATCTCCTTTTTGATTTCGCTGAGTTCTTCCTCGCTGAGGTTTCCGTCTAACACAGGAAGCAGGAAGTGGTTCTCATCGACGATGACACTTTCTAAAGAGTCTAAGAGGAGACGGATTTCCGGAATCGGGGCTCCCTCTTCTTTTTCTATCCGTCTCTTCAGTTCCTGTATTTTAGAAAGATTCTCTTCATCCTTTTTCTTCCGTTCAGCTAGATCCTCGATTCCGAATTTCTTTAAATAGGGAAATAGGATTTCTTCTTTCTTGCGATAGTGAAGGGAAAGAAAAGATAGACGTCCGAATTCATCCCGAAGCATCTTCTTAGCGACTTCATCTTCTCCTTTACTATCGAGAAGGATGTTCTTGGATAAGGCTCTTAACGCTCCGTTTTCTTCTGCCATCAATATAAGAGGATTCTCTTCTTCGTCATAGGAAGAAGAAGAGACAATCTCCTGAAAAGAAGGAAGGCTTGCTTTGCTTGATTTCTCCCAGGCATCCTCTTCCTCCGGGAAATAGGAAAGGAATTCTTCTTTCAGTTCCTCTGCGCTCTTTCCGGCTTTCGCTTCCTGAGAAAGTCTTTCAAGGATGGCTGCTTTTTCTTCCTTGGTATAGGTTTTCTTTTCTTCTTCTTTCTTCAGCGAAGGAACCGTATGCGTCTTTGGATCTAAGAGAACTTTCTTCGGGGAAGAAAGCATGAGCTTTTTCTTTTCTGCCATTGGGAGGAATCCTTTCTTCTCCATTATAAAAGGAAAAAGAAATCCTTGTATCCGTTTTCACCTTGAAAGAGGAAAAAGAGAACCTATATTACTACCGGCTTGAAAAGATAGCCCAATACTAAACCAAAGGAGGTAATCAACATGTTCAGTCTTTGGTTCGATCTTACCCGTTACATTCTTCATTCGCTGAAGAGCAGCAAAACTTCGAAGTAATCTAAGTACACACGGGCTCCTCTCAAAGAGGACAGAACAATTCAAGGGAGAGAAGAAAGGCATAGAGTGGCCTCTTCTCTCCCTTTTAATGTTTTCTTAAGAAAAGTCCCTATCAAAAAAGGAAGAAATATCGGCAAGTTATACAAAAAAATTGCTTTGTAATCGCTTTCATGACATTTGCATAAGAACTTACCTTAAAAATTCGCGAGGCGGAAACAAGGAAAAATGCAGGCTCCGTCTTCACTTTCTTATCCTAAAGTGACATTATCTTGCCTTTTGTTTTCTCCCTTTTCCATGGAACCATAGCGAAACGATTTTCTCTTTTTGTTTTATTTTTCCCGCTTAGGCGAAAGAAGAAATAATTTTGCTTTCTTTTCAGCGTTTTTGAACTTATGTAAGAAAACATATCTTTTCTTTCTCTTTCAGGGAAAAGTAGCAAACCGAAAGATAGAGTGAGAAAAATGTGCTTTTCTTCACTTTCCTTAACTGAAGTTTCTTGTTCTTTTCGCTTCCCTTTTATCTTCTTATCTTCCCCAGTTTACGAAACTTTTTCTCCTTTTCGAAGTCGCTTTTCCCCTATAGCGTTTTGCACGGAAAAAGACGATGATAATATTAACTTGCAGAAGGAGAAACTAACCATGGATTCCAGTAAACCGAAGAAAAAGAATAAAGAAGAGTTCTCGGCATTTTATGATGCCTTGGTCTCGTTAGATAGCCGTCCGTTAGCCAAGGATTTCTTAGACGATCTGCTCTCGGATAAAGAAAAGGAAGATATCGCCGAAAGAGTCTATATCGCAAAGCTGTTCTTAGAAGGAAAAACCTATAACGAGATCGTCCATATCACCCATGCCTCCAGCGCCACGTTAGCCCGTATTTCGAAATGTGTCAAAAACGGAAAAGGTTACCGCAAGGTCTTAAGTAAGACCGCCCAGAATACGCCTTCCTCCGAAGATTAGTTTCTCAAGAGAGCTCCAATAGGCTCTCTTTTTCTTCTTTTGGGTGCTTTCTTTTCTATTTTGATAGCTCAATTCTCATTTTTCATGTCCTCTGTGGAAACTCAAAACGCACTTTGAGTTTATTTTCTCTTTTGTTAGCGCTTTACTTTTTCTATAATAGAGGCGAAAGAAGGTAAGGCACCATGAAAGTGAATCTCAACCAGGGCTGGCTGTTTTCGAAAAAAGGGGAAGAGAAGAAAATACACGTCGATCTTCCTTATGACGGAATGGAAAGAGAAAAAAGAGATATCGATGCTCCGGGTGGCGATAAAGTAGGTTTCTTCTACGGAGGAGACTATGTCTATGAAAAAGACGTCTCCCTGAAGAAAGACGGAAGCTTCTATTATCTCGACTGCGAAGGCATGTATCGGGATCCGAAGGTCACTCTCAACGGAAAGAAGATTTTCGAAGCCAATTACGGCTATTCCGAATATGTGATTCCGCTGAAAGAGGAAGACTATAACGATGGAGTGAACCATCTCCGCATCGAGACTTTCAATGCCGATCAACCGAATTCGCGATGGTATTCCGGAGGTGGCATCTACCGCGATGTCTCTTTGCTTGTCTATCCGAAGGAGCATGTTCTTCCGAAATCTTTCCGCATCTCCTTCTGCAAAGAGAAGAAAGTCGAAGTAAAAGCTACTCTCACCAGTTCTTTCCCTCTCACTCTGAAAGTCTTCGATAAGGAAGGGAAAGAAGTCTATGAGGAGACCAGAAACGAAAAGGAACCGGTTTTCCTTTTCTCTTTCGACGGTCTTCATCTCTGGTCTTTGAAGGATCCTTATCTATATACCTTTGAACTTTCCTACGGGGAAGAAAAGGAAGTGAAGAGATCCGGTCTCCGCACGATTGAACTCGATGAGAAGAAAGGTTTCCTCATCAATGGCGAGAGAACGCCGATCTTAGGTGCCTGTATGCATTCCGATAACGGCTTATTAGGTGCCGAAACCTATCCCGAAGTCGAATACCGCAAAGTCAAGATCCTCAAGGATGCCGGTTATAACGCAATCCGTTCTTCCCATAACCCCGTCGTCGAAAGTTTCTTAGAGGCCTGCGATGAACTCGGGCTTCTTGTGATGGACGAATATGTCGATTGCTGGTATATCAAGAAGACCAAGTACGACTATTCTCAGCATGTCGAAAAGAACTATCCGGAAGATCTGAAGAGAATGATCGATAAGGATTTCTCCCATCCTTCTGTGGCTCTTTATTCGATCGGTAACGAAGTGAGTGAAACCGCGGAGAAAAAAGGTATCGAACTGACAAAGAAGATGGTCGATGTCCTCCATTCTTTGGATCCTTCCAGACCGGTCACCTGCGGTATCAATGTCGCTTTCAATGGTTTAGTCGGTACTCCGATGTCGACTTACTCCGAAGGAAAAGCCGATAAAGAGGCCGAAAAAGAAGAGAAGGAAGCCGAAAAGAGGAAGAAGAGCAAAAAGCAGAAACCTTCCGGATCTTCGGATATCTTCAATACCCTTGCCACCAAGTTCGGTGCCACTTTCATGAAGCATCTGGCGACGATCCATCGGGTCGATAAGAACACGGTCGGCGCTTTCTCTGCTTTGGATGTCGCCGGCTATAACTACGGAATCCTCCGCTATAAGCACGATCTGAAGAAATATCCGCACCGCTTCATCCTCGGAAGCGAGACTTTCTGTGAAGATGCTCCTCTCTTCTATAAGATGTATCAGGAAAATCCCCGTATCATCGGCGATTTCGTCTGGACAGGTCTCGATTATCTCGGAGAAGCCGGTTTCAACTCCTGGGCAAACGGAGCCGATAACGACTTCGTTCACGATCCTTCGGGATGGCTGCTCGACGGCGGTGGCAGAATGGATCTTTTCGGAAACTGGGAATCCGAGATGGACTATACCCGTGTCGGTTTCGGTCTTGAGACTCTGAAGCTCGGCGTCGTCTCTCCGCATGACTATGAATCCCCGAAGCATGAAGCTTCCTGGAAATTCTCCCGGGCTATGGCTTCCTATACCTTCCCTGGTTACGAAGGAAAGAAGACGGTTGCCGAAATCTATACTTCCGCTCCCTATGCCGAACTCTATCTCAACGATAAGAGTATCGGAAAGTTCCGGAACAAGAAGGGGAAGGATTATAAGAGATTCAAGATCACCTACACTCCGGGAACTCTCAAGGCAGTTGCCTATGATGAAAACCATAAGAAGATCGCGGAAGATGTCTTAGTCACTGGCGGAAAGAACATCCATCTTGTCGTCACTCCGGAAAAGAAAGAAGCGAAGAAGAACGAACTCGTCTTCCTCCCGATCCGTATGGTCGATGAAAAAGGCGATGTCATGCCTTTGGAAAACGGTGAGATCGAAGTGACCTCTGTCCAAAACGGAGCCTTAGTCCGTTTAGGAAGCGCCGCCCGCTACAATAAGGAAAGTTACTTCCAGGATCACTGTCATCTCTACTATGGACAGGCGATGGCGATTGTCCGTCCTTTAGGACCGGGAGCAGTGACCATCGAAGTCTCTTCCTCGAAAGGAAAGGCAAGCGCCAGTTTTACAGCCATAGAATAGCGGATATTTTTCCTATTCTTCGACCCTCCTTCGTGATAGAATCGATAAGTAATAAGCCGAAAACACCTTATTACATCTGTTTCGATCAACTCACAGGAGGGTTTTTCCATGTCGACTTTAGCAATCGAAGGTATGCAGTGGGGAGACGAAGGAAAAGGGAAGATCACCGACTACTATGCCGCGAAGGCGGATATCGTCGTCCGTTCTCAGGGCGGTAACAATGCCGGCCATTCGATTCAGCATAACGGTGTCCGTTATGCCTTACGTCTTCTTCCTTCCGGAATCTTACAGAAGAACGTCGTCAATATTCTCGCCGATGGTACCGTCATCAATCCGGCTTCGCTGTTAGAAGAGATCGACAACATCCATAAGAAAGGTGTCGAGGAGATTCATCTTCTTATCTCGACCCGTGCTACGGTCCTGATGCCTTATCACATCGCTTTAGATAAAGCGAGAGAAGAAGCGCTTGGCGATGCTAAGATCGGTACCACCAAGAACGGCATCGGCCCTGCTTACGAAGACCGCTCCGCCCGTCTTTCGCTCCGCTTCGGAGATCTTCTCGATAAAGAGTATCTCCGCAAACGTCTCCATGCCATTCTTCCTTTGAAGAATAAGGAGATCGTCGCCTACGGAGGAGAAGCTTTCGAGGAAGAAACTCTCTATAAAGAGCTCTGCGAAGAGGCCGATAAGCTTGCCCCGATGATCACTGATACGACTTCCTATCTGCAGAAAGCCTATAAAGAAGGAAAGAAGATTCTCTTCGAAGGGGCTCAGGGCGCGATGCTCTGTCTCACCTATGGAACTTTCCCGTATGTCACTTCTTCTTCCCCGTTAGCTACCGCGATTCCTTCGAATACGGGTCTTCCGCTCTCTGCGGTCAATGAAGTCTTAGGCATCATGAAAGCCTATACCACGAGAGTCGGCGAAGGTCCTTTCCCGTCGGAGATCTTCGGCGAAGAAGCCCAAACCATCCGCGACAAGGGTCATGAATACGGAACCGTCACTCACCGTCCTAGAAGAATCGGTTGGCTTGATATTCCGCAGCTCAAGTATGTCATCTCGATCAGCGGTGTCAAACATATCGCAATCATGCTGTTGGATGTTCTCTCCGTTGTCGATGAAATCAAGATTCTTACCAAGTACACGATCGACGGCAAAGAGATCGACTATATGCCGGCTTCCTTATGGGAATTAGAGAAAGTCAAAGGCGAATTCCTGACCCTTCCTTCCTGGAAAGAGGATATCTCTTCCGTCCGCAAGTATGAGGATCTTCCGGCTAACTGCCGCAACTATATCTCCACCATCGAAAAGCTTCTCGGTGTCTCGATCGACCTCATCTCTGTCTCGCCGGAAGCCGAAGCCACTATCATCCGCAACCACAACATCTTCTGATATCTATCGGTCTATCAAGAGGAACAGAGAGGTCTTCTCTGCTCCTCTTTTTTTGACGAACGCGAGAAAGCGGAAGAAGGAAAAAAGGTTTCCTTCCGATAGTATTCAATTAGTAGTCCCTATAGATCTTACGGGCCTTTCCCTTCTTTCCTAAGCTAGCAATTTTCCTTCTTTTCGAAGTTGTAACTAGACCCCAAAAAGAGAAAGAGCATTCTTCTTGAAGAAGTCTTGCAAGGCTAGTATCTTGTTACCTGCACACTCTCTTTTTCTCCCTGTTCCGCAATAGGAGAAAAGAGGAAAATCAGTGAGGAGAAAGCAACCATGAAAATCATCAAAAAAGATTCGAGTTTAGTCGATTACGACTTCTCAAAAATCAAAGCCGCCGTCACCAAGTCCTGTGACCGTGTCCAGGTCCATTTCAGTGATGACCAGTGGAAAAGAATGGAGGAGATCGTTTTAAGCGAGATGAAGAAAGACGGAAGCGAGAATTTCCCCGTCATCAAGATGCACTCTTTTGTCGAGCTTGCTCTCGATCAGATCGATCCTACCGTCGCAAAATCCTACCGCGATTACCGCAACTATAAGACCGAGTTCGTCCGTATGATGGATGAGACCATCAAGACGGTCGATCAGCTCAATTTCACCGCGGATAGAAGCAACGCGAATACGACTTCCGCTTTGGTTTCGACCAAACGCACTCTCACCTATAACGCCTTTTCGAAACAGCTCTACATGGCTACCTTCCTTTCCAATGAGGAAAAGCAGGCCGAAAACAAAGGCTATATCTATATTCACGATATCTCCTCGCGTCTTCTTACTTATAACTGCTGTCTCTTCGATATGGGAAGAGTCCTTCAGGGCGGTTTTGAATGGGAGAACATCGGCTATAACGAGCCGAAGGATGTCCGTACCGCCTGCAATCTGATTTCGGATATCACCCTCAACTGCGCGGCGATGCAGTACGGCGGTTTCACGATTCCGGAAATCGATTCGGTCTTAGCTCCGTATGCGGAGAAGTCCTATAAGAAATACAAGAAGGAATATAAAGAGCTTGTCGAAGATACCGACGGGATCTATTCGGAAGAGAAAGCCGATAGCTATGCGATCTCCAAGACCAGAAGAGACCTTCAGCAGGGTTTCCAGGGCTTTGAACATACGTTCAACACCGTCGCAAGCAGCCGTGGCGATTATCCTTTCACTACCTTTACCGGTGGTTGCGATGAATCGCGATTCGGTAGTCTTGTCTGGTCGGTCTGTCTTGAGGTAAGAAAGAACGGGCAGGGTCATCCGGGACATAAGCGTCCGGCGATCTTCCCGAAGCTTGTCTTCCTCTATACCAAGGAACTCCACAGCGAAGGAAAACCGCTCTATTGGCTTTATAAGGAAGGTATCGATTGCTCGGGTAAGGCCATGTATCCGGATTGGCTTTCTTTGGATATGCCCGATGAGACGATCGTCGAAGAATCTTCCAGAGTCCATGTCGAGCCAGCGATTGCCAAAGTCTTCCACAAGTACCATAAGTTCGGTGTCTCCCGTTGGATCCTCGATGAGAACAACAACGTCAAGGAAAATCCGGAATGGGTCGATGCCATCATCTCCCCGATGGGATGCAGAGCTTATCTTTCGCCTCTTTATAAGTCGGGTAATCTCACTCCGGTCGATGAAAACGATACGCCGGTCTTCACCGGTAGATTCAACGGCGGTGCTATCTCTCTTAACCTTCCGATGATTCTCCGTAAGGCACAGGTCGAGAAGAAGGATTTCTTCGAAGTTCTCCGCTATTATTTCGATATGATCGATAAGATCCATATCAAGACCTATGACTTCTTATGCAAGCTCAAGGCTTCCTGCAACCCGGTCGCTTTCTGCGAAGGTGGTTTTGATACTCTGAAGCCGAACGATACCATCAAGAGAGATGTCGATAAAGCGACTTTCTCCTATGGTTTTACGGCTCTTAACGAAGTCCAGGAACTCTATAACGGGCATTCTCTTTACGAAGAGAGAAACAATCCGGACTGCTTCGCCTATCAAGTCCTCTCCTATATCAGCGACTATGTCGAAGAGAAGAAGAAGCAGTGGAAGAAAGGTGTTCCCTATATTGCTGCGCTTTACGGAACCCCGGCCGAATCCTTATGCGGAACGCAGCTTGAGCAATTCAAGAAGAAGTACGGTGTCATCAAGAATGTCTCCGATAGAGCCTACTTCACCAACTCCTTCCATATGCATGTCAGCGAAGATATCACTCCGTTCCAGAAGCAGGATGCAGAATTCCGTTATTTCCACATCGCTTCCGGCGGTCACATCCAGTACTGCCGTTTCACTTCGGGTATGAACCTCGACTATATCTCACAGTGTGTCGAAAGAGCGATGAAGCTCGGTTTCTACTTCGGTGTCAACATCGAGAAATCGTATTGCAACGACTGCGGAACCGAAGTCGATGACGATGAGAAGACCTGCAGACACTGCGGAAGCGACAACATCACCGAGATCAACCGCGTCTGCGGATATCTCGGCTATTCGAAGGTCAACGGAACCACCAAGATGAACGATGCCAAGATGGCGGAAATCCATGACCGCAAGTCGATGTAAACTATGAATATCATCAAGATCGATAAGAACAATATGGTGAATGGGGTAGGCCTACGCACCGTCATCTGGTGCGCGGGCTGTAACCACCATTGCAAAGGTTGTCAGAATCCGGAGACCTGGTCTCCCGATACCGGAAAGGCGATCGGCCCTTGGGTCTATGCTACCTTGAAGAGTCAGCTTGACCGCAAGGAGATCCGCGGGGTCACTTTCTCGGGCGGAGAAGCCACTTTCCCACTCAACCGTGAGGATGCCACTTCTCTGATGAAGTGGATCAAGACCAATTATCCTTCGAAAGATATCTGGGTCTACACCGGTTATCTCTATGAGGAGATCAAGGATCTCGAGATGATGGCCTATATCGACGTCTTAGTCGATGGGCCTTATATCGAAGAGAAGAATCCGGGTCCTTCGAAACTGAAATGGCGTGGATCTTCCAATCAGCGTGTCATCGATGTCAAAGAGACACGGAGAAGTGGAAAAGTCACTTGGTTAAGAGATTTCAACGGAAAATATATCTTCGAAAACGAAGAGAACTACGATGCTAACGAAGGATTGAAGCTGAATATCTGTCACGACTAACAAGACCGGGAGGAGAATCTTCTTCCCGGTTTTTCATTCGACGCTTTTCAGGGATTCGACCATCTTGATCTCTTTCGTGCGATAGGTGAAATAGAGATTGATCAGGAAAGCCACTAAGAAAGTAAGTAAGAAGGCATAGACATAGGTGAGAGGATAAATCGTATAAAGATAATAGACGAGTTCGACTTTGTTGGTACCCATGACCGCAAGTAAGAACGGGTATCCAAGTAGCATTCCACAAGCAACGCCGATAGCCGTTAAAGCCATCGATTCAAAAAGTAAAGTAAGACCGATTTCCAAGCGGGAGAAACCGAGGACTTTGAGAGTAGCGATATCTCTTGTCCGCTCTCGGAAATTCATCAGGGACAAGTTATAAAGAACCACAAGCGCAAGAAGGATAGCGAATATTTTGACCGCATTGGTCATGACAAAAACACCGGACATGACGTCGCGGATCTGTTCGATATAGGCTTGCTGGGTTTTCGCATCGGAGACGCTGTTCATGCCCTTGAGTTCTTGGGCTGCTTTATCGGGATCTTCCCCATCCTTCAGATCCACAAAGGCGTTGTTATAAAGGAGCTCGCTGTCCTGGAAAATAGGATTCTCGGAAGATAATAGAAGCCTATTGAAGAAGAAAGCATCGTAGATCAACGAGATACGTAGTTCACTCTTCTTTCCGTCCAATGTGACTTTGATGGTATCTCCTTCTTTGACCTTCAGACTTTCGGCCAACTTTTTTGCTAAGGCGCAGCCATCCTTATCAAAAGTCATTTTCACATGACCCTCTAAGGAAGTGAGAATGCAGGCTTGGCTTTCCTTCGTAGCCGAATCGTTAGCCTGCAAGGTGACCGTCTTTGAGGAGAATGGTTCAAAAGCAGAAATCTCATCAACCGAGGAGAACTTCTCCTGAAGTTCGTCCTTCGAGAACGACTTGGAAGTCGAGACCAGTAAGTCTGTATTAAGGAATCTATTATGGTCATAGGAGATTCCGTAATTGACGGTATCTTCAATTCCGTAACCGCAGACTAATAATGCCGTACAACCCAATATGCCTAATACCACCATCGTGGATTTAACTATGTTTCTTCCCAGGTTCCGCATCGCCATGAAGAAAGCAAGAGCGAGTTTATTCTTCTTCGCTTTCTTGACTTTGGCTTTGAATCTAGGAGGTTCCGGACGCATTGCTTCCGCAGGAGATAAAGAAACAATTCGATGACATACTAAGAAAGTGACAAGCGAAGAAACGGCAAGGAAGACAAATGCGGTAAGGATTCCTTCCCATACAGGGAATAGATACTTTCTTGAAGGAAGTGAATAGATGATCTGATATTTCTGTCCTAAAATGGGTGGGATGAGAAGAGGTCCTAGTATTTCTCCGATCAAGGTTCCGATACCGACAAGGATCAAGGTGAGAAGAATATACATCGCATAGATATCTTTCTTCTTAACACCTAATGCTTTGAAGGTTCCGATTTCGCTTCGATCCTTGAGAACGAGTTCCGAAAGAGTAGTCAGGATCACAAGCAGAGCGACGAGGAAGAAGACAAAAGGAAAGACAAAGGTGAAGGCTCGTGCCTGTTTGGCATCGCTTTCGAGAGTAAGAGAAAACGGCATCTCACTTCTTTCGACAACCAGAGAAAGATTGCTTTCTTCTTTGGAGCCGTAATAATCCTGAACCTTCTTTTTCACTTCCGCTGCTCGGTTTTCGTCTTTCAGACGGATCAGATATTGGTTTGCTATCGGAAGATGATCGTTCTTCAAAAAATCCGTCCCGAACTGGAAATAGAGTAGCGAAGAGAAGGTTTCCATTCCTTCTTCGGTAAAACTCTTCTCCAATAGATCGGTGATAGCTTCTTTGACCATCTTGTAGGAAGCAAGCACCACGGAAGGATTATAGGTAGAACGGAGAACATTCTCCGGATAATTCATAAAACCGGTAAGAGTGTTCTTTAGCTCGATATCTTCGGCTAAGAAAGGATTCCTGGCCCCTTCTTTGCAATACGGATTCATCAATTGTCCTAAGAGGGACACAGAGTATCCGTATTCTTCTAATAAGGAAGTGGAGAAGGAAAGAGAAATCGTATCTCCTAACGCATAGGTTCTTCCGACATAGGAAGCAAGTTCTTTATCGATATCGGCAAAATAGGTGGAAGTTTCTAACGAAGAGACTTCTCTTTCTCCATATGGTTTCGAAACTACCGGAGAAGAATCGTAGATAGCGTAATAGACTTCATGATCTCCGAGTTTTCCAGGAAGATAGAGTCTTTTCTCTATCTGGTCTCCTTCTTCTAAGAAAGCAGAAAGTCTATTTTCATCTTCTTCCTTGTAGTTATCGACAGTGACATACAGAGAAGCGACATTCCCTTCCCGATATGCTTCCGCAATCTGGTTTTCAAAGACATCGGCATTAGCTAACAATCCGACAAAGAGAGTAACGGCGATCGCGCCGATAAGAATCACAGCGAGGAATTGATTGAAAGCCGAAAAGACGATTCTTCTTTCCCTGCGGAAAAGAAGTTCCAACGTTGAAAGATGCTTTGTTGCCGTTTGGTTCTTTTTCATGGACTTGCTTATTTTAATAGAGAAAAAAGAAGGAGAAAAGAAAAATCGCCTTCCAAACGGAAGGACGACGTTTCTTCGCTTTGATAAGCGACTAGCAACCTTCAGAGATAAGCTGAAGGAATCGAACAAGGATGGTGGCCCAAGGCGGGGTCGGACCGCCGACACCGGCATTTTCAGTGCCGTGCTCTACCAGCTGAGCTATCGGGCCAAATCAGATGTGCGTTTTAAGGCGCTTTGATATTCTATCAAACAAGGTTCTAAGTTGCAAGAACTATCGAAAAGTTGTGTAGCCTTAGGGCATGTGTTGCGATAGATATGGAAGATTTTACCTCTTTATAGCCACGAAAGGAACTCTTTCTTATATCAGATTGGAAGTTCCTGCTCTTTTCTCCTGTCTGGAATCATCGACACATTAAATCGTTATGTTCATTTGCCTTTTCTTAGCAACAGGACAGTTTTTGACCGATTCCCTTAAATTCGAATAAAAGGCGATACCGGAATAACACCAACTCGAATAGACGAAGATAGATGCATTAGACAAGGTTTGGAATATCGATTTGCATTTCGAAATCGATTACGCTATCTTCTCCTCATAGCAATTCTCGGGGCAAGAAAGGAATGGCTTCTGTGCTGGATTTTATTGAGGAAGTGACCGTCGTCCGCTTTTCTCACCTTCTCGACATCGCCTATTCCGAAAAGTATTCTTACCTTTATGACTTACCACCTTACGAAAGACTGGCTGGGAAGACAAAGCTGAGGACGTTATGGAAGAAACCACGATCCCGGAAAAGGGATATGGTCTTCAAATTCTATCTGACTCTTTCTCTTCATCAATCAATTCCAACTCTCGATAATTCCGCTTTGGCTTTTCTTACCGAACTTGTGGAAAAAGAAGATCCGGAAAGCTGTTATCTATTTGCTAAAGCCTATTGTCGACATGGTCTAGGAAGTCAGACCAAAGACCTTATCCGCCTCTATCTCTCCCTGAAAAGTGCGTTTGAAGGCGGAATCAAGGAAGCCAAACTTCCTTTTGCGGAATGCCTCCTCTATTCGATCGGTGCCGAGAAGAAAGAGCAGGACGGAGAGAGATTACTAAAGGAAATCAATAGTCCCGAGAGCCTCAGGGAGCTCGGTCTCCTTTACCTTCGGAAAGGAGAACCGATCGGAAGAGAATATCTGAGGGTGGCAAGTGAAAAAGGGGAGAGTTATTCCTCTTTCTCCTTAGGTCTTTCTTATCTCAACGGTACCTGTGGGGAGAAAGACGAAAAGGAAGCCTACGAATTCTTTGAAAAAGCCCATCTAGCCGGCGATCGAAGAGCTCTTCCTTACTTAGGCATGATGAACGAAAACGGAATCGGCTGTCAGCAGAATCCCGATAAGGCTCTTTCCTATTACGAAGAAGATACCGAAAACCCCAGAAGCATCCGCCGCCTTGCCGATCTGCTTCTGATCAATAACGCCAGTGAGAAGATCGATGAAGCTATCTTTCTCTATCAGAAGAGTTCTTCTTTGGGAGATGAAATCTCCTCTCTGAAACTGAAAGAACTCTCTGCTCTATTAGGTATCGATCTCCGTTATGCAAGACTTCCTCTTCTCCTTTCTACCTATCGGAAAAAGAAGCTTGCTCCCGCCCTTATCGAAATCGGTTGGGGAAACGAAAACCGCGGTGCCTTACCAGAGTTATTGAAGCTCGGTTATCCCTCAAATCAGGCCTGAGAAGAGAAGGCATGTATGGTAGAATATTACCCGCATGCCGCAAGTCATATCCCTTTCGGTTCACGATATCGTCGATGTCCTCATGCGGAAAGGACATCTCGATAACCGCATCTTCAACCAGGCCTCGATGCTCGAAGGTAGCCGTCTTCACGCGCTCTACCAGAAGGAGCAGAGAGGAAACTATTATGCCGAAGTTCCGCTCTCCCATGTCTACCCTGCCGGAGAATATCTTTTTGCCGTGAACGGAAAAGCCGATGGCATCATCGAAACGGATGAGGGCTATACCGTCGAGGAAATCAAGACGACCGTAGCCGCCTTAGATGATTTCATCAAGGATCACGGGGAATGGCATCTTTCCCAGGCGATGTTCTATGCCGATATGCTGGCAAAAGATAAGAACCTCGATTCCGTCACCATCTGTATGACCTATCTCCGTCAGCAGGATTATCACCAGCAGAAGAAGATCACCCATGTCTATAAAAGAGACGAACTGGCCGCTTTCACCGAGCAGGTGATTCTCCGTTATCTCGCCTACGAAAAGAAGATTCAGCATTATAAGAAAGAAAGAGACGAATCGATCGAGAATCTTCCTTTCCCTTATCCTACCTATCGCCCTGGTCAAAAAGAGATGATGGACTTCGTCAATAAAGCCTGTGACGAAAGGAGCCGAGTCTATGTCGAAGCGCCGACCGGAATCGGAAAAACACTCTCGGTCCTTTATCCTCTGGTGATGCGCTTTAAAGACCATAAAGCAGACCATATCTTCTATCTCACCAGCAAGAACTCCATCAAGAAGATTGCGATGGATGCTCTACAGCTTTTTGAAGAAGAAGGGGCCAAAGAGAAAGCCATCGAATTCACCAGCCTTGATAACTTCTGCTTCAACGATAAAAAGGGCAGATGCAATCCCGACGAATGCCCTTTTGCAAGGCATTATTACGATAAGCTGTTGGATGCGATCTACGATGCCCTGGCAACACAGGATATCTTCACCCGGAAAGTCCTGGCGGACTTCTGTATGGAAAGGAAGATGTGTCCTTTCCGGTTCCAATTGGATCTGGCTACGTACTGCGATGTCCTTGTCTGCGATTACAATTACGTCTTCGATATCAGCGATCCTTTAGGGATTCAGGCAGGCTCTCTTTCCCAGGAACAGGCCTACCTCTGTGTCGATGAATGCCATAATCTCCCCGACCGTGTCAGAGAGATGTATTCGGGAGAAATCTCCCTAGCCGGATTCAAAGATGCTTTAACCTATTGCGGGCATAAAGAATTCAAGAAAGTCGAAGAAGATCTGAAAGCTGCCATCAAGGATTTTGAAGCGATTCCGGTCGATACCACCTCTCCCTTAGTAGCCAAAGAAGGGGTCGAAGTCTACTCTTCTCTCCCGGAGGATTTCCTAGAGGATATCCGGAGCTTCCTTCTCGACACCAAAGAGATCATGCGGAAATATCCTCACCTTCTGGAAGACGGTTTCCTCAATCATTTCTTCAACCTCAACACCTTCTTCTTACTCGCCTCAATGAAAGACGAAGAAGAGAACAAAGATGCCTATCTTCTCTATGGGAAGATCGAGAAAAATAGCAACCGGCTTCTTTCGATCCGTATCTCCAATCTCGATTCCAGAGATATCATCCGCTCCCGCAGTGAACCTTTTGCCGCCAGCATCTATTTTTCTGCTACTCTTTCTCCGCAGAACTACTATATCGATCTTCTCGGAGGAGATATCAATGACCTCAATAACCGCCTCATCCTTCCTTCTCCTTTTCCGAAAGAAAATCGGAGAGTCTATATTGAAAACCGTCTTTCCCTCCGTTACCGGGATCGGGACGCTTCGCTTTTCTCCGTCTATGCTCTCACCCGGGCTGCCGTAACCTCAAAAGTAGGAAACTACTTCATCTTCTGTCCTTCGTTTGAATATCTAGAGAAACTCTATTCTTTCTTCGAGCAGGAACCTTTAGAAGATTACGATATCTTCGTCCAAGGGCGGAGCATGAAAGAAAGAGAAAGAGAGGAATTCCTTTCTCATTTCCAGGCGGATAATACAAGAGGAGCTATCGGTTTACTTGTTCTCGGTGGTGTCTTTTCGGAAGGTATCGACTTAGTCGGGGAAAGATTGGTCGGCGCCATCGTCATCTCGGCGGCTTTACCGCAGATCACCTTCGAAAGAGAAAAACTCAAGGAATACTACGACTCTCTCACGAAAGAAGGCGAGAGTCCAAAAGGTTTCTCTTACGCCTACACTTACCCTGGAATCAATAGGATGCTCCAGGCCGGAGGAAGAGTCATCCGATCGGAGAAAGATGTCGGTTTTCTCCTATATATCGACTCCCGCTTACGCTATAATCCCTATAGGGATCTCTTCCACACTCTCTATCCGGATGCCATCTCTGTCATCTCCCCGAGTCAGCTGAAAACATCCTTACGCAACTTTTGGAAGGAAAAGAAATGACTTTTGATCAAAAACATATCCGCAATTTCTGCGTCGTCGCCCATATCGACCATGGCAAATCCACGCTCTGCGACCGCATCCTGGAAAAGACCGGTGCCGTCGAACAGCGTGACTTACAGCCTCAGCTTCTCGATGATATGTCGATTGAAAGAGAAAGAGGCATCACCATCAAGCTCAACGCCGTCAATGTCACCTATAAAGCCAAAGACGGAGAGCTTTATCTTTTCAATCTGATCGATACTCCAGGCCACGTCGACTTCACCTATGAGGTGAGCCGCTCTTTGAGCGCCTGCGAAGGGGCTATCCTTGTTGTCGATGCGACGCAAGGCGTTCAGGCACAGACACTTGCCAACGGTTATCTTGCTATCGATAACGGCCTTACGATTCTTCCCGTCGTCAACAAGATCGATTTACCGAGCGCGAACTTAGAGCGCTGTCAGCTCGAACTCATCGACACTCTTCAGATCGACCCGGACCGGGTGATTCCGGTCTCGGCGAAAACCGGGCAAGGTATTGAAAACCTGCTTGAGCATATCGTCACCGATTTACCGGCCCCGAGCGGAGATATCAACAAACCCTTAAAGGCACTTATCTTCGATTCCAAGTTCGATTCCTACCGCGGTGTCATCATTCTGATCCGTCTTTTCGAAGGAGAGGTCAAAGTCGGCGATAAGATCCGTTTCCTCCACTCGAATGATATCTATCAGGTCACGGAACTCGGTATCCGTACACCGAAAGAGCAGAAAGTCGATTCCCTGAAAGCCGGAGAAGTCGGTTTCTTAGCTGCTTCGATCAAGAATATCAAGGATGTCCAGGTCGGCGATACGGTCACTCTTGCCGATAATCAGGATATGGTCCCTTTAAAAGGTTTCCGTAAGACGCAACCGATGGTTTTCGCCGGTCTCTATCCGAGCGACAACAAGGATTTCGAAAACCTTCATAACGCTTTGGATAAGCTTGCTTTGAACGATTCCGCTTTGGTCTATGAACCAGAGACTTCCGTCGCCTTAGGTTCCGGTTTCCGTTGCGGTTTCTTAGGGCTTCTCCATATGGAAGTCGTTCAGGAAAGACTCGAGGATGAGTTTGATCTTGATATCATGGCGACCGCTCCTTCGGTCGTCTATGAAGTCGAATTGACCGATGGTACAACCGAATTCATCCAGAACCCGGCGGATTTCCCGAAGGACCGTTCCCGCATCCGTAAGACGAAAGAACCTTTCGCGAAAGTCGAGATCATGACCCCGAAGGATTATGTCGGTAACATCATGACGCTATGCCAGAATCGGCGTGGCGAATATGTGACGATGACCTATATCGATGAAACGCGTGTCGAGCTTCAGTATAAGATGCCTTTGAGTGAGATCGTCTTCGATTTCTTCGACCGTCTTAAATCCGTGAGTCAAGGCTATGCTTCTTTGGACTATGAAGTCTTAGGGTATGAGGAAAGCCCGGTTGAGAGAATGGATATTCTTCTCAACGGTGATGCGGTAGATGCGCTTACCACTGTCGTCTTTACCGGTACTGCCTATAACCGCGCCAGAGCCGTTGTCGATAAACTCAAGGATGTCATCCCTAAGCAGCAGTTCGAGATTCCGGTTCAAGCCGTTTTAGGCGGAAAGATCATTGCGAGAAGCGATATCAAGGCGGTCCGCAAGGATGTTCTGGCGAAGTGCTACGGCGGCGATATTTCACGTAAGAAGAAACTGCTCGAGAAGCAGAAACGCGGAAAGAAGAGAATGAAGGAGTTCGGCAAGGTTCAGGTCCCGCAGGAAGCCTTCATCGCGATGCTGACCGTCGACGAGAATTCGTCGAACTAGGTTTTGTCTAGCGAGGGATTGGTGCACTATGGCGAAAGAGAAAATTCTGCTTCTTCTACCTAGCCGCTTCGAGGATTCTTCTTCCTATGTTCCTTTTCTCCGTTATCTTCAGAAGGCGAATGCCGAAGCCAAGAAAGAAGGAAGGACTCTTTCTTTGATTTCTTATGAAGAGGAGGATATCCGTTTCCTTAAGGAAGCCGATCAGAAACGGAGCAACAATCCCCTTTATTTCCGCTATTATTTCGTCTTCGGTTCTTATCCTTTTTCAAGCCCCCGTTTTTCCTCATTATCGAAAGATGTTCTTTCTAAGATTTCCGAGCGTCTCAAAGGTTTTGTCTTCTTCAGTGATCCGAGCTTATTAAGCAAACTGAAAGTCTGTGTCCTCTCCGAAGACATCTCGATGGAAGGTTCGGAATCGGGACTCGAATATATTCAGATCTCCCGTTTCTTCCACTATACCAGAAGTGTCGAAGACTATTTTTCGTTGGCAGAGAATTACGGTCAGGAGACCGTCAAGAAGGTTCTTACCGGCGACCGTTACCGCCTATTTGCCTATATGATGGATTTCTGGGGAGATACCCAGAAAGCCGAATCCTATCTTTCCCGGGAGAGGAAAATACGGGAAGAGCTCGATCCTTCCGATTATTCGGCTCCTTCTCCTTTCCGTCTGGATCGGATGCTCTGTTATCTGAAGCTCTCTTCTCTTTATTGCCGCCAAGGGATGCTTTCGCATGCCAGAGACTATATCCATCAGATCCATATCGATGAACCCCGCTTCCAAGGCGAGGCCGATTATCTGATTGCCCAGATTGAAAGGAAAGATACGACCCACAAAGCAAGGCATCGAAGAGAAGCGAAGAAGCATCTGGAAAAAGCCGTTTCTGCTTTTTATCCTTTCCTCGACGAAGATCTTTCTTTCTATGCGATGCGGATCCACTTCTGCCTTTATCAATATCTGCTTCTCTGTAAACGGAGAAGCGAGATTGGAAAAGTGATCCACCGTGATTTCCGCTTTATTGCCGAAATCGAAAAGAAGGATAGTTATCTTGCTAGTATTCTCACTGCTTATGCCTATCTTAATGCCGGCATGGAATGGGATTACAAGAAGCGTTATAAGAAAGCCTATCAGGACTATCAGAGTTCTCTTACCTGCTTTGAGAAGATTCTTCCTCAGGACGGATCCTTTGCTAACGTCTATGCCGATTTCTGTCTGAAACTGGCGAACTGTGCCGAGAAGATCCATCTTCCCGAAGAAGCGAACCGCATCTCTTTAAAAGGTATTGCAGTGAAAGAGAAGCTGGCTCAGAAAGAGCCGGTCCGTTATCAGAATAGCCTCGGTGTTTCCTATCTGTCGCTGGCGGAGTTTGAAACGAAGATTCAGAACTACAATCTCGCTATCTCCCATTATCAGAAAGCCATCTCCCTCTATCTTCCGCTATACCAGGAGAAGAAAGCAGGAGCCAACAAGAATCTTTTTGCCTGTTACCGCGGCTTAGCTTATGTTTATGAAGCCTGTGGACGAAGAAAAGAAGCGGAGAAAATGGTCAACCTCGCCGATAAGGTTGTGCTCTGATGCTAATCTTAGCGATTGCCCTAATTGAAGAATCTTTGAGTGTCACTCTTCCCCAGACCGAGGAAAGCCAATACCCCAACCAGAACGAATTCCGGTATCATTTCGAAGAAAGGGAAAGAAGTCTCGAAAGATCTTCAGTATTAAAGAAAGCCAAGGAAAATAGTGAAAACAATCTTCCCGATGCCTTATCCAAGATCGATGATAGCTTCCTGGAACAAAGTCAGCTCTCTCTGTTCCTGATGGCTTATTGTCTACTCTCCGGAAAAGGAATCCAGAAAGACGAAGAGAAAGCCAAGGAATACTTCGAAAGAGGCTACAAAGGATATATGGAGAGCATCAAACCGGATATCCTGAGAAACGATCTTCCCGGTTATATCCCTTACTTCAATGCCGGAGACAGCGACCAGTTCATCAATCCCTATGGCTATGTCTTCAACGAAGAGGATATGAAGCTCTATATCAAAGAGATGGAGAAACAGGCGGAATACAATATTCCCAATGCCATCATGTTCTTAGCCTATGGATATCTTGGTAAGTTCCGATACTTCCCCAAGGATATCTCCAAAGCCAAGGAATACTTCTATCAGGCAAGAAGTCTAGGTATGGCAGAAGGTTCTCTTCATCTCGGTGTGATCTTCCATGACGGATTGGATGATGGTATTGTCGATCTTGAGAAAGCAAAAAGCTACATGGAAGAAGCCGTCAAGAACCTTGACAATGTCAACCTCTATCTTGCTCTCTACGCCATCGAAGATGACAAGGATATCAACAAGGCCGTAGAGTATCTTACCCTGTATGCCGATATCGAACAGGAAAGCGATCTCGGACTGATGAACAACTATCCTCTGGAGAAACTGACCGAGGATGATGATCCGATGATCAAAGTCTACCTCAAGCAGTCCCATGACGGCATCCTGATGGATAAGGAAGGTAAGGAAGCCTATCTCAAGGGAGACTATGTGAAAGCCAAGGAATGCTTTGAGAAAGGTGCCGCCGTCAATGAGATGACCGAGGCCGCTGCCCATATGGCAATCCTCTATCTTCTTGGTAATGGTGTAGAGCAGTCTACTCCGACAGCCATTACAATCATCAAGGAAATCATCTATACCGACGTGATGTAGAGAAACAACCTAAAGTCTAGATTTACAAAATGGCAACATACTCGATGCATTGCTGAATCTGTTTTTGGGCATGCTCAGAAATCACAATCTCATACGACCTATTTCTTCCTCAGCTCTGACAGTGCCTCCTTGGCATCCATGGCTTTCCCTTCTTTGATGTCTTTTTCGGAGATTTCCAATTCACGATAAAGCTGTTCCTTCCGATACATTTCCTCATAATATTCCATACTCATCAGCACCATATCACCATATCCGTTTTTCGTCACATAAATGGGTTCTTTGCTCTGATGACACATTTCGGAAACTTTCGCAGTATCTTTGAGATCTTTGATTGGGATGATTCTTGGCATAATTTTACCCCTTTCTGTAGGTTACCTATACCATATTTATACCATTTCAAAAGTATCTATGTCTAAACCAAAACTGTTCATCGCCATCCTATTCTTTCTCCTTGGTTCCATAAAAAAGGGGGGGTAGAAACAGAGCATTCGGATATGGAAAGCTAAGTCACAAAATGCTAGCATAATTTGACATAAGTTAGCTGTATCGGCTCCTTTTGGTGCTAAAATTAAGTCACAAACTGCTAGCATGCTAGCATAATTTGACATAAGGAGGTAGCCATGGAGATCAAGAGGCAGACATACCTTGAGAAACTGGTAAGTTCTATCGGCAATGGGATGGTCAAGATCATCACAGGGCCCAGAAGATCAGGAAAGTCCTATCTGTTGTTCAACCTTTTTATAGATTACCTTAAAAACCATGGGGTAAATGACGACCACATCATCGGAATAAAACTGGACAGGAAAGAAAATGCGCGATATAGAGATCTGGACGAGCTCGAGGATTATTTCAATAGCAGAAGAACCCATGATGGAAAGACCCAGTTCTTCATCATCGACGAAATTCAACTCGTCCCACCAAAGGAGAATCCCTGGGTCAAAGGTCAGAAACTGACCTTCTATGATCTTCTCAACCAATTCCTCGACTACAAGGATACCGAGGTCTTCGTCACCGGAAGCAACTCCCATCTGCTCTCCAGCGACATCGCCACCGAATTCAGGGGAAGGGGATGGCAGATACATATGCATCCGCTTTCCTTTTCTGAATTCCTGTCCACCAAAACAGACAAATCCAATCTCTTCGCCCTCTGGGACGAATACTGGAGATATGGCGGATTACCCAGGACGGTTCTGATCGACGGTGACAGTGCAAAGATGGATTATCTTTTAGACACCTTCCGTGTCACTTATCTCCGGCTACCCTGGGAGCACTTGTCAGAGTGCTTGCATCATCCGTGGGTTCACCCGTTAGTTTTTCTAAGATTGCCAACACCTTCCGTTCCAGTATGGGTTATAGTATCGCACCAAGAACCGTGGAAAGATATATCAGATACATGGAGGATGCCTTCCTCATTGAAAAAGCACAGGCTGACTCTCTCAAGGGACGTAAAGTCATCGGTGCACCCTCGAAATACTATTTCAACGACCTTGGCATCCGCTTTGCGGCCACGGAGTTCAAAGGCGATGATCAGGAACCGCATTACATGGAGAACATCATCTACAACGAACTTATCTCACGTGGGTATATCGTCAATACAGGAAGACTCAGTGTCAATGAAAGAGACACTGACGGCAAGCAGGATTTCCGGCAGTATGAGATTGATTTCGTCTGTGAAAAAGGGGGCGAGAGGATCTACATCCAGTCGGCCATGGTGATACCAGGTGATGAGAAGATGACACAGGAGAAGAGACCGCTTCTTATGGTCCATGATTCCTTTAGAAAGGTCCTCGTCTCTAAATATTTTTCCGGAGCGATGTTCGACAATGATGGTATCCTTCAGGTCGGATTGTTCGACTTCCTGACAAAACCTGAGCTTCTCTCAAAATAGGTTCTAAGTCACAAACTGCTAGCATGCTAGCAGAATTTGACATAAGGCTTTGAAAATCTACCTTGGAAAAAGAGAGACACGCTTCTTCAAGGTATGATTCAGGTTTTCGTTCAAACTGCATCTGGGTCAGCACAAATTTCCTGAAGCGAGGAAGACGGAAAGAAAGATGACCATAGGAAGGTGCTTCACAGACACCGCTACGAAGTAACATTTCCCGATAGTAGGAAAAAACATTCGATTTCATGTGTAAGTGTCTACGTATTGTTTCTGTTTTATCGTCTTCTGCCTGGCTCATCGTTTTTACCACTTCTTTTGCATTGGCTGACAGATCCTCATAGATCTTCTGATAGACAAAGTCAGAAAGGTAGTAATCGAACTTCTGAAGCAATGCTTCATTAGGGCAATCGCAAAGTCATAAGACTTTCTGAAATAATTTGATGGACACGGCGGTTCTCAGGGGCTGCCGTTTTTCGGCGGTTGAAATATGTATTATAGGTATGGTACAATACAGACATGGCAAGCGAAAGATATCCTGACTGGGTCAAGAAGTTCAGGCCCAAGGGCTGCATAGTCAAGAGGAAGGGGACCGTGTACCAAGTCTATACGGCGACCTCGAAGAGGGTCCCGGGCAAGAAGTATCCCGTCGTCGAAGTCGGGGAGATGGTCGGCACGATCGATCCGTCCGGTTTCCACGGGAAGACCAG
>ONBI01000048.1 GCA_900316035.1 uncultured Eubacteriales bacterium | reverse complement strand
CCGGTCTACGCTTTGTGAGTCGCTATCTAGTTCGTCGACAACTACGCCTATTGGGACTTTCACCCTAGAGCAATGGCATGCCCATCATACAAAGAAAGGAGCAGGGATTTCCTGCTCCTAGGTGTCGATAATTACGGAAGAAAGTTTAACGGAGAATCTCGGCTAAGGCTTCGATGAAGCGGTTGGTGATCGAAAGCTTCTTCTGGACGTTATCTTGATCCTTCTTCTCAATCATCAAAGCGACTTCGAAAGCAAAGGTAAGAGCGTTGACACCCTTGAGAATCGCCTTGATTTCGGCCGTGACTTCTTCCGGTTTCAAAGCCGGCTTATCGGCTTCAAATAAAGTGACCTTAAGCGCTAAAGCCGAAGCGAGATCTTCGCTCTTGAGAACATAACAGATATTATCGTTCTTGCTTTCATCGTAGGCGAAAGCACGTCCGTTTTCTCCGAAGAGAAGAAAAGCGGCAACTAAGGTAGCGGCAGCTTTATCGTTACCGGAACCATCTAACTTAGAAACAGCTTCTTCGGCTAAGGTAACAGCACTGCCCTCTTTGTTCTCGGCTAAAAGATAAGCTTCGATACCGAGCTTGACAGCGTCGCTTGCCTTGAAGGAAGAAAGGAAACCGCCGCTGACTTTGTTGTACTTCGCATCGACGGTCTTGGAAGCATCGGCTAAGGCGGTGTTCTTATCCGCAATCAGAGTCGAGATAGCTTCTCTGGTCTTATCGCCTTCTTCGTATTCGTTGGTATCGCTGTTGAGATAAAGGACTTCGAAGGCAAGTTTCTTCGAAGCATTCGGAAGCTTCTCTCCTAAGGTCTTCTTAAGAGCGGCTTCATCGGCCGTAGCATCGCTATCTTTGGCCTTCAGATCTTCTAAAGCCTTGGTATCGTTTTCTTTCGACTTATTGAGCTTTTCGGTGCGGTTCTTCTTCGAACTGTTCGACATATTCTTGCCGAGCTTCTTGAACCAGCCATCATCGGATTTGACTTCTTCCTGCTCATTGGCTTTTAAGCCTTCTTCGATGAGAGCAAGATCCTTGGTGAGACGGACTTCTTTGACGGAATCAATCGCCTTCTGAACTTCAGATGCCATAACTTCTTTTATCCTCCTGGTATTCCTCTTCTACCGAAGAGGATTATATGTCGTTTTTCTTGTTTTTCATCATCTGATGAAACTTTTTCTTCCCCAAAACCAAAAAATTATTCTATGGTACTTTTTCCTTGCTCACCTCTTTTTCCTTTTCCTAGGGTATAATGGGGACATTATGGCAGTAGATAATTTATCTTTACAGATCATCGCAGACGCTTTAGAAGAGCAGATGAAGGGAGCCTATCTCGGTTCTCCCTTAGCTCTTTCTCCCCATGATTTCGCTCTTCCCTATTCCCTGAAAGAGGGAGACGAAGTCAAAAAGCATGGCACCTTCCTTTTCTCGTTAGATCCGACGAATCCTTTTGCCTGTTATTCCTTAGAACGTTATACGAAGATCATCGATAATTCTTCTTTCTTCAATAACCTCCGAAGACTCTCCATGGGAAAAGTCCTCTCCGTCAAGAAATATCCGGGAGAAAGAATCCTCACTCTGAAGATCGAACCGAATCATAACGATATCAGCGAAGTCCACTCCGCCTATGATTTAGTCTTAGAACTTTTCCCCAACCGTCCCAATGTCTATCTCATCGGTTATCCGGAAGAGAGAATCGTCGCCGTCTATCACGAACATACCGATATCGAAAAAGGTATTTTTTTAACAAAAAATGCCGTTTATCAATATCCGGATCCCCGTGGAACTTTACCGTTGAATCTCAATGACCCGGAAGAAGCTAGACCTTATTTACCGAATGCTACTTTACGTAGACTTAAGCATTATGTTCTTGACGAAGGTCACGATTTAAAAGAGACCTTAGCGAAGATGGTCAATTCCAAAGATCTTTACGTCATCCGTAAAGATATCCTCTCCTTCTCTTTCGATGATCCGGAAGCAAAGAAAGTCGAGGTCTCTTCGCTTTATTCCACTTTCGTCTCCGACCAGAAAGAGATTGCCCGTTATGAGAAGATCAAGGATCTGCTGAAACGTATCGAGAAAGCTGTCAAGACCGCCGAAAAGAAAAAAGAGAATCTCGGAAACGATCTTAAGACCGCTCATGACCGCCTTGTCTATAAGGATTATGGGCAGGAGATTTATCTTTATCAGGCCGAGATTCAGAAAGGCGATGTTCTTTTGGAAAAAGACGGTTATAAGATTCCGCTTTCTCCGAAGCTCACTGTCTCTCAGAATGCCAACGCCTATTTCCATAAGTATCAGAAAGCCAAATCGGCTATCACGATTTTAGGTGACTTGATTCAGAAGACCGAGGATGAAATAACTTATCTTCAGAAAAAGAAGATGGAAGTAGAAGACGGAACGCCGAGAGATATCCAGGAACTCAAGAGCGAGCTGTTGGAAGAAGGCTATATCAAAGAAAAGCAGGGAAGAAACACCGTCTATAAAGTCTCCAAGAAACATCGTTACGAACCTCATTACGTGATTGTTCCGGAAGGAAAAATCGGATACGGAATGAACGGGCTTCAGAACGAGACACTGACGTTCACGATTGCCAAGAAAGAGGATCTCTTCTTCCATGTCAAAGATTATCCGGGTGCCCATGTCGTGCTTCTCGAAGGAAAAGAGAATCCACGGATGAAGGAGTTAGCTGCGGAATTAGCGGTTCATCTCTCGCATCTCGATAACGGAACCGTCATGATCGCTAAGATCAAGGACGTCAAGAAGAACCCGAATAAGATCGGATTAGTCAATATTCTCCGTTATGAAACCATCGTGGTTCACGATATTCCGAAAGAAGATTTAAAACTCTTTTCCCAGAAGAGCAGTACGAACTGATTACAAACCTATAATATAGAGAAAGCGGGGTCGGACAAAAAATGTGATTCCCCGCTTCTCGACTTATTGACAATAACGGAGAGATTGGGTATATTATTTCACGCGGTTCTTTCTGCCCCCTTAGTTAAACGGTATAACGGATCCTTGGTAAGGATCAGTTGCTAGTTCAATTCTGGCTCGGGGCACCACTTCGCAATACATTATTGTCGCATATATAGTCGTTCTGTGCTGTCGTGTGCATTCAAGGGAGGAAACCCAATGAGTTCTTCTGATACCAATCAAAAGCGTACCGGCAAGGGCCGTGCCCGTGCAACAGCTGCATGGGAATGGTTCAAGGAAGCAGCTTGGCTTCAGGTTTTACTCATTGTCGGTGTTGTTGTCGCTCTTGTTGTCTCGATTCCTTACATCATCTCGGCTATCTCCAATGCCGTCAACAATAAGACTTCCGATTTCTACCAGTCTCACCGTATCACTTACGCCGAATATGAAAAGATGGTGGATGGTGAAGACGATAACCGTACCAAAGGCGCGGTCGGAAACGGCGGTTATGATTACAGCAGATCCACTACCAAGAACGGTTTCGTCGTCATGTTCTATAAATCCAACTGTGATAACTGCACTACGATGCAGCAGCACATTGAGGATTGGTACGATAACTTCAACTCCAAATACGCCGATAACAAGGTTCTCTTCTACGCTATCGATGTCTCCTGGGATGACGATAATTCCGACGATGCCAAGAACAACGAAGGTAAGAAGGATCTCTACGATAACCAGTACATCACTCTCGAACAGCAGCAGGAAGTCATCAACAACGTCCGCGATGTCTATCTCCGTGATACGAACCCGCAGAACTCCGCTGTCACCGAAACCACTCTGAACACCAACATCATCACCGCTACTGGTGGTAGCACTATCCCGACTCCTTGCTTCCTCACCTACACCAGAGATAATTCCGCGACTGGCAAATACGAACTGACGCAGGTCACCTTCGGTGCCATCGGAAGCTTATCTCTCTCCTCGAACGAAGATGTCGCTAAGATCATGCTGGATATCTATCAGTTCCAGTATGTTACCGGTTCCCGTAATTCGTCGAACTAAGTAATCTAAGGCTAGCGCAAAAGCTAGCCTTTTTCTATACTTAGATCAGGATATTTCTATCTGGATTCATACCATGAGGAACACCCTAGGGTGTTCCGACTAACATTCGTTATAGAATAATGTCACTAGCATGGATGGAGACATATGGAGTCTCCTGATTTTTTCTTCGCAGGCATGCGAAGACCGATCCGGGAATGTGAAAGTCCGGCTTTTTGCGTGCCACGAAGGCTTTCCGTTTTGAGAAGCACAACTAGATGCTACCATCGAATTCGGTTCTAGAGGTAATTGCCCTTCTCGTTCAGCAAGTCGATAGTGAGGAAAGGATTCCTTATTTTCCTTTCTGCTTCTTTCCCATCGCTGAATACCTGGTCTAGGATGAATTCCATTTCTTTTCTTTAAGATTTTTGCCGGGCAATAGCGTTTTTTTGCCTTCCGTTCTGGCTGTTTCAACTTTCTTAAGAGGGTCTGTGTATTTAAATCTCATGTGATAGAAAGGTTCTGATGTTAATCATAAGACAATTAAAAGACTAATCTTGACATAGTTTTTAATTATAATATAATTTCTTCAGGGGTAATTATTTAATTAAAACTTTCCCTGTTTTGTTGTACTATATGCCCAACTCCAAACCTTCTCGTCTGGGTCCGTTGTTGCCTTTATGATATCCGACAGCTTTTCTTCGACCTCATTATATGTCATGGCCAGCTCGTCCTTGTTTTCCATGTATTTATTCTGCATCCTTATCGTGATGATTGTGGAGAGAAAATTGATGAATTCGGATCCGTTGACGCTATAGTCATCATGCTCCCTTGTCGTCGTCTGCGAAAGCACGCTTTTGTAGGACTTGAAAACCAGTTCTATCTCCCAGCGCAGCTTATAATACTCATATACGTTCTCAAGCTTCAGATCCATATTCGAAACAAAGACGACGGTGCCGAATTTTCTCTGCTTTTTCAGATATTCGGAATTGTCGAAAGCATTCTTCTTCTTTGCCCTTTTCATATAATCCGAATCTTCCTTCATCTTCCTTTTCCCATCCTGGAAGCAATAATAGTATCTGGTTTCCCCGTCTTTCCCTTTCTCCGAACCTTTTGAACCCAGCAATCTGCCTTCGACGGAACCGACGAAATTCATCCTGGAAAACAGATCAAGCCTTTCCGCGACCCCGCTGTTTCTTTTCAGGGGCCTGATGAAACCAACCTTGCCATCCTTGAAGGTATCCTGACTGTTATCGAACGGGAAGCCTTTATCACCGATGATCAGACCTTCCTCTATCTTGAATTCTTCCAGAAAGTCCCTGTAATTCGAGAAATCCGGCAGGTTTCCTTTGTATACCTTCATGCAGATCGGCTCCCTTGTCTTCGAATCCACTGCATAAATGATGGAAATATCGGCGATCCCTTTTATTCTTCCCTTATAGGAGAAGCCGGAGAACGTGTTCACGGTGGATGTGTTCTGCTTCAGCATTCCATCGATCAGCACGTCCGTTCCCTTTTTTACCATCGTCTTCACGCGGTTTTCCATGAAATCGGAAATGCCTTTGTAGTCCTTGCCCAGGCCGGATATCAGATTGCAGATGACGTTCCTGGACAGGGATACGCCGGGATAGAATTGGGAGACGAAGGACTTCTGATACCGGTCTTCGATCTGATAGTCCTTGACACCATCGAAGACGGAACGGAGAAGGGCGACGCAATAGATTTTCTTCGAATCGTTCTCATCGTAGACTGCTTTCAGGGAGCTGAGCAGATCCTTCCCTACGCCATCCGCAAAGGCAGCCTTTCCATAGTATTTGTAAGTGATGTCGCGGAGCGATAATCTCTTCGGCAGTTTGTCTTTCTTGACATATTTACCGTCGATGATATGACCGATCACTTTCCCGTTGACAGGCATGCCGTCCGTGTTGGTCGGCCGCTCGACCTTTCTGATGCTTTCAGGTACCATAACAGTTACCTCATATAGTACATTACAATTCGTTTTTGTACTATGTAAATTATGCCATTTTTCCATAAGAAAAGCACCAGAGACATGAATTTTGATGCCTCTGATGCTTGTCCGAACATGTCTGCGTCGCTTTTATTGGTCAGATGTCGATTTACATAGTACAACAGTGTGGGAAAGTTTTATTTAATGGCTTCTTCGATTCTTATTGTGCCGCTGATCATATCCTTTATCTCATCGCCCGTCGGGTTTTATCCGAGTGTCAGAGAAATCGGTTATTATGCAAAAACTACGTCGGTTCCCAGTCAACGGGTTTTTGTTGAGAGCATGGAAGAAAGAGATGCTGTGACGAAAGCCGGTCGAAGTATTTATGGAGAACCTAATAATTCGGGCCACGGCTTTACGATTCGGTATTACTATAATGCCTCTGAAAACTTTGGTAAGATTCTGGAAGTCAATCAAATAAGAAGGAGTCTTTTGCTTACATGGTCGGACAACTGGAATATTATGCTGGGCAGATGAGTGCTTCCCGAGCGGATAAAAAGAATTATGCGCTAGGTTATATAAGAACCATCAACAAAAACTATAACAGCCTCCGCTTCTCAGGAGATACAAGGGAGCTAGCCTTCGAGGCTGTCTGTGGCTATTATAATGCTTCCTTTAATGATTCGATCGACAAAGATCTCTCTCATGGATTGAATTTTCCCACTTATTTCGGGTCTTTTGTTGCTACCAGTGATTTAAACTATAAGGCACATAGCCAGGCTGATTTTCCCTACCATGGCTATAGCTTGATGGATCCACAGAATTCTTCGCGCACCATCGATCTGACTCATTTTGCGACCGTCATCGATGGCGTCTACGCCGATACGGGAGGAGTCCCTTTTGACAGAGAGACTTTTAAAGATTTGATTTCTTGGGCGGGAGATCTGCAAGATGCGGTTGGAAAATATGAAAATCGTATCGATGATTTTTCAGCGATGTTAGCTAAAACAGGAGCGGATAGTTACTGCAGCTATGAGGATTTTGTGGCTGACATCGATGGCTTAGAAATCGGGCAAAAGCTCAAGTATTCCACGACAATCGAGCAGGCAATCCGCGATTACTACAACGCAATGGCGGAGGAAGGGAATGATTATAGATACACTTCTTTCATCAGGAACCTTGGCTATGAGTACTATCATCATTACAATTATGCGGTCAGAGGGTTTGAAAAGCGTGTCTTTGAATTCCTCGGTTTGAATTTAAACGATAACGGTTATGTATCCGATTGCAATACCTTAGGCTATAAATATTATTTGCTGAGGCGAACTCGTGGTCTGCCTTCTAAGAAATACCGATATCGTGTTGGCAAATCTGTTGCCGATTATGTTTTAGAAAAAGCGCATAAGCAAGAGGAGATTGTCTTGAATGAAAATCAAGTGTTTTAGAATCCTTGGCTTCCTCTCATTGTTTTTCATGACTTCCTGTGCTTCGCCGGAAGCTCGTCAAGTGCAGGCGTTAGTCGACGAAGAAGTAAAAATTGAGAATTATATCAAGGAATCGGAACAGGAAGGATCGCAACTTAAAATTGTTTTCCGGCAAAAAAATGATGCTACCTGCATCGATACCGATCACCGATTTGTGGCGGAACTGAAGAAAGTTCATTATCAGCCGGTCAGCATGGATGTCGTCCATAAATGGGGAGACCTTTATAACGCACTGGATACGTCTTATTTAGAAAGAAACGAAAATTATTGGTTGGTTCTGAAAGAGAATCTGACCGGCATTGTCATCAAGTCTTTCCGGAAGAATCCGGACTCGCAGTATCTTATCGGTTCCGTCATGGGTTATCAGATTTCGCAAGAATCCGGTGAGAGACTTATGGAAGTCGCCCAATCGATTCTGGAATCCAAGTAGTCTTGCCTCCCGGATATCCGGTCATGCGTTTTTACCGATGCCATCGGAAAAACGGGAGGATCAAATTCGCCGAATGCGTACCCGTGATTACTATGAAATCGGCAGGAGCCTGCGGGAAATCGTAAAGCCGGTATTTCGAGGAACAGGCGACTTGGAAAATAGAACCCCAGAAAGTTTTTTCTCCTTGAACGGAAAACGGGCACGAACGCAATAAAAATAGTCAGGGAAGGAATGCATTCCTTCCCCTACCTCTCAACTCACTATACTTGTCTCGCTTGATATTGAAGATTACGACCACTAAATTCCTCGGGTGGAGTCAACAAAGGGCCTGCCCTTTTCCGTTCGGATATTTATAATAACATGAGTTTTGCAGCCGATTCCGAAAAAGCGCGATGAAAAGCCGGCTTTCCGGCGGAACCTACATTTTTTTGTAGTAGTTCCTCTCCGGTCAGCCGACTTTTTTCGTACCTAAAAAAAGAGGAAGAGAATCACTCTCTTCCCACTTTTTTCTTCATTGCGTCTAAGACTTCCTTCGGCACCAGATGAGAGATATCCTCTCCGTAATGGAACAGTTCTTTGATATTGGTCGAAGAAACAAACGCCTGATCGCGATGTGACATCAGATAGACCATATCGATATCGGGTTCGATGTACTCGTTGACTTCATGCATCTGAACTTCCATCTCGTAGTCAGTGACCGCTCTTAATCCGCGGATTAAAGCCTGGGCACCTAAATCCTTGGCGGCTTTGACGACCAAGCCATCGGTCGAAACGACTTCGAAACCTTCGTAATGGGAGAAAACCTCTTTGGCCAGCTCGACTCTTTCTTCCGTAGTGAAGAAGTGGTTGCCTTTCTTGGAGTTGGCGGCGACCATGATGATCACCTTATCGAAGATCTTCTTCGCTCGTAAAGCGACATCGACATGACCGTTGGTCAACGGGTCAAAGGTTCCTGGATAAACCGCGATTTTCATAATTCACTTGATTCCTTCCTCTCATAGAGAGCGACAAATTTTGCTCCGTAACGGTATTCTTTCCGTTCAAAGCCTTCGATCTCGGGGTTAGGATAATCCTGCTCGGAGACGACGATAGCGGCAGAAGAGAGTTGTCCCCTTTGATTCATATCCTTGATGATCTCGGCGTTGATATTGAAGCGATAGGGAGGATCAAGGAAGAGGAGGTCGATCTTCTCCTCTTTGAGCTTCTTTAAGAAAAGACGGTAATCCCCGAAGAAAAGAGAATAACGTTCTTTCTCTTCGACTAACGAGAGGACATTTTCCTTGAGCACCTGGAAGGTGCCATGGTCCTTCTCGACGAAATAGCACTTCTTAGCACCACGGGACAAAGCTTCCAGTCCCATCGCGCCGGAACCGGCAAAGAGATCCAAACAGATGGATCCTTCGACATGGTTTTTTAAGGCGTTGAACATCGCCTGACGGACTTTATCCATGGTGGGACGAGTCACCTTGCTGTTGGGGACTTTGAGATAGCGCCCCTTATATTCTCCTCCGATGATACGGATCATAATCGGATCTCCTTTGTAAGACGGTCGGAAAGAGAGACAAGAAGATGACGGATCTTCTGATAAAGAGAAAGATATTCTTTCATCTTGGAATCTTCTCGAAGCATATCGTCTTTTGCTTTGAATTCTAAAAGAAGAGCATGCTTCTTTCTTTCCTCTTTTTCGGCATTCGCGGATAAGAAAAGAGCGTCCCTTTCTTTAGCGAGAGAGGTGAGTTTTTCATCTTGCTCTATCTCTTTCGAGAGAGCCTTCATCCGCTGATATTCATCCGTTCCTTTCAGATGTTCAAGGAACGAAAATTCTTCTTCCTGAAACTCGCTCAGTTCCATAGCTTCTCCATTATACGGATTCCCATAGGACATTTCAAAAAATATTGCTATAATACCCACAGCTATGAAACTATTTAAAATTTATACTTTGGACGATCCTGTCGTCCACCAGAAGGCAAAGCCGGTTGCTATGCCTTTAGACGAAAAAACCAAGCAGACCATCCTCGATATGATTGAGTATCTGAAAGAAAGTCAGATTCCTGAGATTGCGGAGAAATACCACATCCGTTCCGGTGTCGGTATCGCCGCTCCCCAGATTGGCATCTCCGAGCGTTTCTACGCCATCTATTTTGAAGACGAGAACGGAAAGCTCTATGAATATGGTTTAGTCAATCCGGTCATCGTTTCTTCTTCGGCAAAAAGAGCTTATCTCAAGACCGGAGAAGGCTGTCTTTCCGTTCCCGTCGATGAAAAAGGTTACGTCTACCGTTATTTCCGCATCACGTTGAAAGCTTACGATGTCGTCTCCAGTAAGGATGTCACTTTACATCTTTCCGGTTATCCGGCGATTGTCTTCCAGCACGAATACGATCATCTCGATGGTGTTCTTTATATCGATAAGATCAATAAGCTCGACCCCTTCCACGAAGAAGAGGGCGCCATCGCGATTGAATAACCTTTGGGAAGCCTCCTCTTTCTCCTCTTCAAAGCGATTTCATACATTTTTTCTTGTGGTCTTTTGATTCCCTTATTAGAATATAGGTAACAGCAAGGCGTCCACAATCGATTGTTTCGTCGTACGCCTTTTCCTATTTGAGGTATTATTTCATGTCTGAATTACGTAAAACTCTTTCTTCGCCTGTGGAAGTTTATGCTTTAGGCGGGCTCGGTGAAGTCGGTAAGAACATTTACTGCATCGAAAACGACAACTCCATCCTCATCATCGATTGCGGTGTCATGTTCCCTGATGACAGTATGCCGGGTGTCGACTACGTCATCCCGGATTTCACCCATCTTGTCGAAAATCAGAACAAGATCAAGGGCTTAGTCATCACCCATGGTCATGAAGACCATATCGGCGGCATCCCCTTCTTGCTTCAGCAGATCAGCTCGATTCCGGTCATCTATGCACCGAAAATCGCCTGTGCTTTGATCCGTCATAAGCTCGAAGACGATAAGATGCATGTCAAAACTCCGATCAAAGAATACAGCGAGAACGATATTCTCACCTTCGGCGATTTCAAAGTCGAGTTCTTCCATGTCACACACTCGATTCCGGATTCCTTCGGTCTCTTCGTCACAACTCCCCAGGGAACCATCCTCGAGACCGGTGACTTCAAGATTGACCTCACTCCGGTCGATACCGACTTCAACCTCTCGAAACTCACCCGTTTCGGAGACCGTGGCATCGACTTATTGATGGCCGATTCCACTAACGCCGAGAGAGAAGGCTACACCAAGTCCGAACGCACGGTTATCCGCGGTATCCAGGATGTTTTCTCGGAAGCGCCGGGAAGACTTATCATCTCCACTTTCTCCTCGAACATCTCCCGTATCGAACAGATCATCGAGACTTCGATGAAGTTCCACCGCAAGATCTTCGTCTTCGGCCGTTCGATGGAAAGCAATATCGAAGCCGCCCGTGAATTCGGTTATATCCGTGTTCCGGATGAGTATCTCGCAAGCCCGGAGGAACTCCGTTCTCTTCCGGCCGATCAGATCACAATCCTCTGCACCGGAACCCAGGGCGAACCGATGGCGGTTTTAAGCCGTATTGCCAGAGGCGATCACCGCTTCATCCGTGTCTTACCGGGCGATACCGTTGTCTTCTCTTCTTCCGCAATTCCGGGAAACACCGCTTCCATCAACGCCTTAGTCAACCAGCTCACCCGTTTAGGAGCCAGCGTTGTCACCAATTCCGTTCTCAATAACCTCCATGCTTCCGGTCACGCTTCCCGCCAGGAGATGCGTCTGATGCAGAAGCTTGCCCGTCCGAAGTACTTCATGCCGGTACACGGCGAATACCGTATGCTGAAACTCCATGCGAGAATCGGTGTCGAATGCGGTTTAGCGAAGGATCACACCTTCGTCTGCGAAAACGGCGATACCTTGATGCTGATCAACCACAAGGTGAGCCGCGGAACCCCGGTCCATGCCGACTCCATCTATATCGATGGCAAGTCGCCGGTCGGTATCTCCAATTCCGTCATCCGTGACCGTTCTTCTCTTATCAACGAAGGTATGGTCGGTGTCTATGTCGTGATCGATCCGGAGAAGAACGAACTTGTCACTTCTCCGTTAGTCGATTCGAAGGGTTTCATCTCTTCCAACAAGAAAGGCTTGCAGAAGAAAGCCAGTGAAATCATCGGTATCGAAGTGAATAAAGTCCTCAAGAGCCAGCGGAAACCTACTTATGCCGACTTGAAGAGCGTCATCAAGAACGTCACTTCCCACTTCCTCTATCGGGAATCCCATCGCAACCCGATGATCATCCCTGTCATCCTCTCCTGCACGGAGCACGCATAATCATGTTCATACTTGCAAGTCAGTCTCCTCGCCGGAAAGAGCTTCTCAAAGAATTTCTCGGCGATATTCCCTTCAAAGCCGTTCCTTCCGCTTTTAACGAAAGAGCTATCCAAGTCAAAGACGTAAGAAAGCTCTGTCTTTTAGAAGCCCAAGGGAAAGGCAAAGTCGTCGCCGAAGAATATCCGGACGATATCGTCATCTCTGCCGATACCATGGTCTCCTATCAGGGAGAACAGCTTGGAAAACCCAAAGATCATGACGATGCCTTAAGGATGCTAAGAGAACTCAGCGGCAACAGCCATGAGATTGTCACGGCTTATTCCATCCGTAAAGGCGAAAAAGAGCTTCTCCACCGTGTTGTCATCGCGAAACTCTATATCGAGAAGATGTCGGATCCGGAGATCGAAGCCTATCTCGATACCGGTTCCCCTTACGATAAAGCCGGCGGATACGGTGTTCAGGATAAAGACTTCATCAACTCCCGCATCTTAGAAGGAACCGAAAGCACCATCATGGGTCTTCCGATCGAAGACCTAGAAGAAGATCTTGTCTCTCTCGGTCTATTGAAGTGATCAAGAGCAGCGCCCTTCTCTATCTTATAAGGATAGAAAAGAGCGCTGCTTTTCGTTTGTCTCAGGGATGGTTATACGCCGGAATATGCGTTGAAACCACCATCGATCGGAAGAACAACACCGGTGACGAAGGAAGCGGATTTCTCATCAAGAAGGAAGAGAGTCGCACCGATCAGTTCTTCGACCTTGCCGAAACGTCCCATCGGAGTAGCGGCTAAGATCTTGCCGGTGCGTTTTGTCGGAGTGCCGTCTTCGTTCCAGAGAAGGGCTTTGTTCTGGGTGGTAGAGAAGAAACCGGGGGCGATCGCGTTGACGCGGATGTTGAGATCGGATAGAGCAACTGCTAACCACTGGGTGAAATTGGAAACACCCGCTTTGGCAGCGCTATAGGCAGGAATCTTAGTAAGAGGACGGAAGGCGTTCATCGAGGAGATATTGAGGATCGAACCCGATTTACGCTTGGCCATATCGGAAGCGAACTCCTGGCTCGGAAGAAGGGTTCCTAAAATGTTGAGGTTGAAGACGAACTGGAATCCGGACTCCTCGAGGTTGAAGAAGTTCTTCGTGTCGCTATCTAAATCTTCGACCGTGACTTTTTCATCGGCACAAGTCGCAAGCGGACTATTTCCGCCCGCGCCGTTGAGAAGGATATCGGCAGGGCCGAAATCTTTTAAGATCTCTTCGTGGGCCTGATGAAGAGAGGCTTTATCTAAGACGTTTCCTAAATAGGCTTTGGCTTTTCCGCCATCCGCGACGATCTGTTTCGCTAATGCATCCGCTTTATCTAAGCTGCGGTCAAGAACAGCGACTTTTGCTCCGCAAGCGGCTAAAGCCTGACTTAAGCAAGAGCAGATGACTCCGCCACCGCCGGTGACGACAGCGACTTTTTCGTGAAGATCGACAACAAAAGGCAATTCTTCTTTTTTCATTTTATTTTCCTTCTTTTTTCTTTCTTTCCGCCATCTCGAATAAGCCAGTGATATAGGTGCAACCAAGCGCTCGATCGAATAAACCGTAGCCAGGTTTCCCTTGTTCTCCGAAGATATTTCTACCATGATCCGGACGGACATATCCGTCAAAACCATTTTTGACCAGTGCTTCCACGATGGCAGCCATATCCAAGGAGCCATCCGCTGTTTCATGGCCGGATTCCACGAAGCCATCTCCTTCGTAACGGATATTGCGGAGGTGAGCGAAGTAGATGCGTCCTTCTTTACTGAACTCATCGGCCATCTTGACGACATCGTTCTCTTTGCATTCGCCTAAGGAGCCGACGCAGAGCGTCATGCCGTTATGGCTATTCGGAACGGCTTCAAAGAGACGCTTGAAGTCTTCTTCTTTCGAAGCGATACGGGGGAGAGAGAAGATATCCCACGGCGGATCATCCGGATGAATCGCCATATTGATGCCGGTTTCCTCTAGGGTGGAAGAAATCGCGTTGAGGAAGTAGACGAGATTGTTGAAAAGCTCTTCGTGACTCATCCCTTGGTAGATTGAAAGCAGACGCGAGAGCTCATCACGGCTATACGATTCATCCCAACCCGGAAGATGAAGATTATGAGGATCGTACTTCTTTAACTCTTTTTCTGAATAGGAAAGAGAAGTCGAACCATCTTCATTGACGTGACCTAGGTCACTGCGGACCCAGTCAAAGACCGGCATGAAGTTATAGCAGACGCATTTCACACCGACAGCAGCGACGCGGCGAAGGTTTTCTTTGAAGACCTCGATATAATGGTCTCGATTCTCGCCTCCGTATTTGATCTCTTCAACCACCGGGATCGATTCAATCACTTCCATCTTCAAGCCTTTGTTATCGCAGGCTTCTTTTAAGACTTGTAAGGATTCTTTCGGCCAGACTTCCCCGGGTTTCACATCATAAACCGAGGTGACTACACCGCTTAAAGAAGGGATCTCACGGATATAGGCAAGCGGAATTGAGTCGTTTAAGCCATACCATCGGAAAGTTAATTTCATACTTTTCCTCCTCAGAGCGCAAATAGCTTAGCACAGTGGTAGAAAAGGATAAATTGCAATATATTTCTTCAACTATTGCATTTATAATGATATTGCAATCCTTTTTCTTTTCGGTTTGCGTAAAAGAGGTGAAAGTATGTTTTCTTTTCAATTTCAGGATATCGATTTCGCTCATAAGTTGGATCGAGCGTCTTCTCCCAAGGATGAATATCTCAAGCATATGCACCCTTTTATTGAGCTTCTTTATTTTGTCTCGGGGAAGGTCACTTATAACGTCGAAGGCCTGACCCAAGAACTTAAACCAGGAACGATGATCTTTATCGCTCCCGGTAAATTCCATTTCGCTACCGTCAATAAAGGGGTCAACTATGAAAGATATGTCCTGAAGTTTCCTTCTTCTCTTTTACCGGATTACCTTTATCAGGAATGGAAGGAAGCGGATGTCTATTCCCATCCGCAGCTTTATCCGGATAATTTCTTCGATCGCCTCGATTACGATGCTTCCTTAACAAGACTGAATAACGTTGAGAAGAGAGAACTCTTCCTCTGTGACTTAATCCGTTTCCTCTTATTGAAGAGTAAGGATATGAATAAGAGAGTGGATGAAAAAGAAACTTTGGTACAGAAGATCATCTTCTATATCGATCATCATCTAGAAGAAAATCTTTCTTTGCATTCTCTTTCTTCCTCACTCCATTATTCGGAGTCTTATCTCACGGTTCTTTTTAAGGAGAGCATGCACTGTCCGATCATGCAGTATATAAGAAGCAAGAAGGTCATGCTCGCTTATCAGAAGATCCAGAGCGGAGAAAAACCGCATGCGGTTGCGGAAGAACTCGGTTTCAACGATTACTCAACCTTCTACCGCGCCTATAAATCCTTGCTCGGCTTCTCACCAAATCAAAAGGAAGGGGTACTGACTAGGTTATCCTAAAAATTGCAATCTTTTTGATTAAGCAATGCAATTCTTTCTCTTCCCTTAAATGAGTAAAGTATTGCGTAGAGGAAATGCAGCATGCGAAAGAGAATCGAACTGAAGGAAGATTGGAAGTTTGTTAAGAAGGAAGAATCCTTAGAAGAAGCTTTTCAAGAAGAAGGGGAAAGAGTCTCTCTTCCTCATACTTGGAACGCCATCGACGGGCAAGACGGAGGAGGAGATTATCTCACCGGGGCTTTCTTCTACTTCAAAGGGTTTGATAAACCGCAGTTAGAAGAAGGAGAAAGTCTTTACCTTGAAGTCGAAGGAGCCAATAGCGTCGCCGAAGTTTACCTCAACGGCAAGAAGCTTTTCACTCATAAAGGCGGTTATTCTCTTTTCCGTGTCAATCTCACAAGCCACATCCAAGAAGGAAAGAACCTTCTTGCGATTCGAGTCTCCAACAGATCCGAAAAGGATGTCTATCCCCAGAAAGCGGATTTCACTTTCTACGGTGGACTTTATCGCGGGGTCTCTCTTTTAATCGTCAGCAAAGTTCATTTCGATCTGGATTATTACGGGGATCCTGGTATCAAGGTAGATACTTCTATAGAAGGAAAAGATGGCTTATTGACGGTTTCGTCTTTCGGAGAGTTACCTGCGAAGGTCAAGATAGAAGTTTACGATAAAGAAAATAAGTTGGTTGCGGAAGGAAGTGCAAAAGAAGCCATCAAAATCACAAACGTTCACCTTTGGAATGGAAAAGAAGATCCTTATCTTTACACTATCAAAGCTTATGCTTATGAGGGAGAAGAAGCAAGCGATGAAGTCGAAACCAAAGTCGGTTTCCGCACCTTCGCTTTAGATCCCCGGAAAGGCTTCATTCTCAACGGGAGGAGTTATCCTTTGCGGGGCGTAGCGATGCATCAGGACTTTGCCGGAATCGGTAACGCCATCACCCGTCAGGAGATCGACAAAAGCCTTGCCCAGATCGATGAAATCGGGGCAACGACCGTCCGCCTTGCTCACTATCAGCATAGCGAATATACCTACGCAAGAATGGATGAACTCGGTATTGTCGTCTGGAGTGAGGTCCCTTATATCTCAAAGCATGTCGAAGAAGGAAACGACAATATCCTCTCTCAGATGAAGGAGCTCATTGTTCAAACCTATAACCATCCTTCGATCGTCTTCCGCTCTCTTTCAAATGAGATCACCATGAAAGGCGGAAAAGGAAAGAAAGCTTTCCACTTACAGCTCAACAAGATGATCCATGAGATGGATCCAAGCCGAGTTACGACGATGGCTAACTTTTCTACCATGACGGCTTTGAATCCTTTCTCCGCGATTTCGGATTCGACCGCGATGAACTTCTATCACGGTTGGTATACGCCATTTTCTTTCCTCAACGGTCTAAGACTCAGCTTCTATCATCTTTGCCATCCGAAGAAACCGTTAGGATTCTCGGAGTATGGAGCCGAAGGCCTTATCAACCTCCACAGCGAGAAACCGAAACGCGAAGATGATTCTGAGGAGTATCAGCTTCTCTGCCACGCCAAAATCTATAAAGCTATAGATAAAAGAAAGTATCTCTTCGGAACGTATGTCTGGAATATGTTTGATTTCGGGGCTGACGCGAGAAATATCGGGGGAGATCCCGGAAAGAACCATAAGGGCTTAGTCACCTTTGATCGCAAAACGAGAAAGGACGCTTTCTATCTTTACCAAGCGTATTGGTCTAAGAAGGAAGTTCTTCATCTTTGCGGGCATCGTTTCCTCAATCGCGCCTTAAAGAAAGAGACCATCTACTTAACGACAAACGCACCTTCTTTCAAGGTCTTACAAGATGGGAAAGAGATCTTCACCACGACGAATTCGACCGAGAAATTCTATTCTTTCAAGATTGATCTGACGAAGGATAGCCTGATAGAAGCTGTCTCTCCAACGCAAAAAGATTCCTTGCTTCTTCATAAAGTTGATAAGCCGGATCTTTCTTATATTCTCAAAGGAAAAAGCAATAACGCTTCTTGGGAGAAAAAGACGAAATAGTCGATACGGTTATTCTGTTTGTTGAACGAAAAAGATTATCCTTTCCGAATCGTTTGAATCCGGAAAAGATAATCTTTTTTAAGATGGTAAGAGTCTACTTTCGATTATCGAACGTGATCTCGGTATCCCTCATCAAAGGATAAGAAGCAAGGTTGCTGCCATCGAGATTCTCCGCATGCATATCCAGAGCGTGGATCGTAGGATTATCGTAGGTACGATAATAGTAGATTCCTTTCTCGGTATTGCAGCAAGAGGAATAAATGGTGATTTCATAGGTATCTTTTCCAAGCTTACAGCAACCTCTTTGCTGTTCCACGGAAGTGAGGATATGGAAGAACTGGCTGACGGAGGATTTTTCCTCTTTCTTGGCGACCGAGTTCATTTTGACAAACGAAGCGCGGATAAAACGGGAGGAAGAAGAAAGGTCTCCCGGCAACCCGATCGCTCCCATTCCACGGCTATACTCTTCTAAGGGAAGATCGGATGAGAAGGAATTCTCTCTGCTTTCGGAAGAAAGAGCGCGATAGTCGTTGAGACGGAATAATTGAAGCGGGAAGGGAGGGTTATTGGTCATCACTCCGACAGGATTATCGTAGACTTTCAGCCCTTCTTTGACGCTTTCCACAACGATAGAGCCTTCCTTGGAAGAAATCATCCAATGAAGAGGAGCTAACGGAAGATTCGGGCTATAAGCAAGGTTGATCAGTCTTAAATGGGAAAGAAGCTTCTTTGCTTCCGCTAGAGTCTTGCACTGACTTAACACCCAGGGGATAAACTCAAAAGGAGCGATATTGTCTTTCTCATCTTCTTTTGCTTCTTCAAAGTGAGCGTAGTAAGGAAAATTGAGTCCCGCCATCGATAGGCCGACTTCATTGGTGGCATCGTAATAGAGAGGATAACCGTCCTGAACAAAGGCCATACCGATTAAGGCGTAATGAGAAGAGACCACTCCTTTCTTTCGGAAAGACATAGGGTAGTTCCGTGGGGTGATGGTGACGTTTTCCTGATAGGAATACTCTAAATCGAGATTCCGGCCGAAATAATGGGAGCCATTCACATAGGACACGCAAGTACACATATTCGAAAGATTCCTCCGTTTTTTTATGTTAGCGTATCTGTTTAAAATAATTCAAAAAAAGAGAAGGTTATGGTCTTTCCTAATTACTCTTATTACAATTGACGCATATTTTTAAGTTTGGCTTTCTTCTCTTTCTTTACCTATTCTTCTAATATTATCATCTTCCTTTTTTTCTCTGAGGTTGTACGCTTTAAAACATTTTTCTTCTTTTAGCCATAAAAGTAAGAAAAGGTAGCGCGAATCGAGTAGGGTAGACAGTCAGGTGTCAACCTGACTGTCATCCCCTCTCACACCACCTAGCATGCCGTTCGGCACTGGGCGGTTCGTATCCTATCAGG
>ONBI01000085.1 GCA_900316035.1 uncultured Eubacteriales bacterium | reverse complement strand
CCGGATTGTCCACGCGGAAAGAGGTTCTCTCTTCTGGACCAAAGAGCAGACGTAATCAAACGCCTCTTTGTGCCCGACAGCCTCCAGATGGTCCTTCAATGGTTTCTTGTCTACGGTCAGGCCCCGGAGGACCATGTCCGTCTCGCGCAGGGTCAGAGTATTCCCCTCGATGGCGTTGGAGTCGTAGGTGTACTCGACGGCGAACTCGTCGTTCAGCGCCTTGGCCTCGGCGGGCGTGAGGGGGCGCTTGGAATCGAGCTGGGCTTTCAAGCCCTCGATGGTCTTCAGGTAGGAGGGGATGCTCTCCCGCCCGTCGGACGGCTTCTTCGCCCCATCGGGGAGGATCCAGGTCTTGCCCTGAAGATAGGCTCCCTCCACCTTGCCCTGCTGGCAGAGGATTCTCACCCTCCGATCCGATATTCCCCAACTCTTTGCGGCTTCCTTCGTGTTCATTGTCATATTCTCCTTTGCATCGATTATAGCGCACTATCGGAATGATATAAGAGAAATAAGAAACGTTAAATAAGCCTATCGGAATAAAAAATATCTGAATCCGAACAGAAGGCGGCTTTCACCGCATGGGGCCATCTGCGCCCCCAGCCCAGGCGGAGGAAAGGAGAAAAGCTTATCGAACACAGAAATCCGACCGTATTGGCCGACGTTGACTTCTTCCAGTGGTCCAGCCGATCCTCGGCGCCATCCTCTGGCCCACGATCGCCGTGGCCGTCGCTCTCGGCATCGGAATCGGTTTCCTGCTCGTCTTGCTTTACTCCCATGTTCCGATGCGGGATTCCATCCGCTTGACGATTCTTCTCGGTGTCTCTGTCCTTCTTGTCTTCTTAGAGGAATTCCTCGCAAAGTGGTTCTCCTTCTCTTCTTTGCTCTCGGTTTTGACTATCGGCATTGTCCTTTTGCTCAAGGTGCCCGAGAAAGCAAACCGCATCGCCAAGAAATGCGACCGCCTTTGGGTTCCGGCGGAGATTTTCCTCTTCACTCTGGTCGGTGCTTCCTTGAAACTCAGCAGTTTAGGAAACGTGATTCTTCCTGCTCTTCTTTTGATTTTCTCTTCTTTATCTTTCCGTTCTCTCGGGGTTCAGTCCTGCCTTTTCAAGACGCCCTATAACGCAAAAGAGAGAGCCTATATCACGCTTGCTTATCTTCCGAAAGCGACGGTTCAGGCAGCGTTAGGAGGAGCCTTGCTCGATGTTGCAAGAACAAGCGGAAACGAAGCGATGGAAAAAGCCGGAACCGTAGTATTAGCGGTCTCTGTCCTCTATATTCTGATCACGGCACCTCTGAGCGCTTTTGTCATGGATCTCTCTTATAAGCACCTTCTTTCCCAGCAAAAAATGGGAGGAACCCTTACGGGGGCCGAAGGAGAATAAGAGAAAGCGGATTCTTCCTTTTTCACCCATGAGGAAATCCTCTAAAATAGCAAGGATATCATAAAAGAAGGAGAGCCGATATGGAACCGAACATCCGAATCCGGGAGATAGCAAGGGAAGACTATGAGAAAGCGATCGGCTTCTCTCTGTATGGGATGCACGATAACTGGTATACCGACGATAAAGAAGAACTTTTGACTTTCGGAAAGTATTTCTTCTATAAGGAACTTGACGAAGCGACCCAGGCTTTTTCGGCTACCCTGGACGGAAAGTTTGTGGGGGCGTTATTAGCGAAGGTCGAAGGGGAAGAGAAGAGATATCAGACCGAAGAACAGATTGCCTTTGTAAAGAGAATCGATGATATTCTTGCGACTCGATTCCCGGGGTCTTTTGATTCTTATGGAAAAGCCAATGAAGAGATGTTTGCTTCCTATTTACAGAATCATCAACCGGATGGAGAGATCTCTTTCCTGGATGCCGATCCTTCCCTTCAGGGAAAAGGAATCGGAACTGCTTTATTGGAAGCCTTAGAAGAGAAAGAAAAAGGCAAAGAGCTCTATGTTTTTACCGATAGCGGATGCACCTATCCTTTCTATGAGCATCGAGGGTTTATCAAGTACGGAGAGAAGAGAGTTGTCTTCTCCCTTCCGAAAGGGAATATCCCTTTGACCTGTTTTCTCTATAGCAAGAAAATAAAGTAAACACGAAAAAGGAGATAGTTTCCTATCTCCCCGTTTTCGGTATTTTTTTAAGACTTCTTAGGCTTTGATGAAGTTGACGACCACCTGAATCAGAGTATGGATTTCCGAATTGGGTTTGACCGCTTTATCGGAAGCGACGATATCGTTCTCCAGGATGAGTTTCTGGGCTAAGCCGATCAAAGCTTTGGCAAAGGAGTAATAAGTCATCGTGAAGTCGATATCCTTGCGGACCGAACCGTCTTCGATACCCTTCTTAGCACAATCTAGGAAGATCGCCTGAATCTGCATCAGGACATCGTTATAGGGAGAAAGTTCCTGTTCGCTCAGCTTCTCTTTGAGAACATAGTTATCGAACATATCGAGGAAAATGAAGAAGGAAGGATCGTTCTGGAAGATGGATTCGTAGTAGTTCATGAGGTTGACAAAGGAGTGATAACCGTCTAAGCCCTGTTTCCTATTGGCGGAAGCAATCGCTTCGAAAGCCTCTTTCTTCTCCTCCCAGACCTGGACACCGACCCCGACGACGATATACTTCTTCGCCGAGAACCAACGGTAGAGAGTGGCTACACCATAGAGACATTTCTGAGCGATCTCTTTCATCGAGACGGCATCGATACCTTCCTCTTTGAACATCTCTCGGGCGGCCGAAAGGATGTACTGGCGTTTCTTTGCTTTCTTCTCCGGTGATTCTTTTTTGTTCATTGCTGACCTCCTCCGAACAAAAGACGGATTGGAAACTACTTTCACAAACAAAACTACTATACGCTGAAAAAAGCAATATCTCAAGGAGTAAGTGACAGTTTTAGTCCCCGTAAACTTCAAATGGTTCTTGGATATCCGGAATCCGGAGTTTCCGTTTCTGACCGCGGAGAGGAAAGACGTCGTCTTCACTGGTGGTAAAAGTCGAGACAAGCTCCATATGGACTGCGGAAGAAAGGATACCGGATTTTGCAGAGAAGTCATCAAAAGCCTGCATCTTCTCTAGTTTTCCTAACTCATTGAAGAAGAAAGTGACCTTGCTTCCTTTCATGGTCGGATAGGATTCCAGTCTTCCGATCGCTCTCATCTGGGTACGGAAATAAGCATGGGAGAAATCGGGATTGAGGACAAGCGTCAGTTCCCTATCTTTTTCTTCGTAATCGAGTATCGCTTCCCTGGGGAAGACATAGTTGAGAAAACCATACATCTTTTTGGCACCGAGAGAATCTTTCTCGGCATAGGCTTCCTGGACTAAATCCTGTTTATTGACGGGATGGATCTTTGAGAAATAGGTTTTTCTCGTAATCAGTTTTCCGTATCGGCGGATGAATTCATCATAACGGAGATCATTGCGGTGTGCTTTTAAGAAAGCGGAGTTTGGAGAAGAGTAAGTGATAACAACACCGTCTCCTTCATCATAGAAACGATCAGAGGTCGCTAGGAACTGGGATTCCGAATAGGATTCAAAGAAACTGCTTCTTCCTAAATAAAGATTCGAAGAGACGATCGATTGCGAAAAGGAGATAGCAAAAAGAGTCGCTTTCGCTTTGGCTTTCGAAACAACCAGCAATCCCTTATGGGAAGAGAGTTCTTCTAAGGCCTTATCGATCTTCTGGATGATTTTGCTGCTGTCTTTCATTTTTTTCTCAATTATATCATGACGAATCAATGAATTAGGTACACAAATCGGATTCCGAGGTAAGAAATGACCTTGCAGGGGCTGAAAAGTCCCTTTTTCTTTAGTTTCCGCTTCCGTTCCGCGACGATTCCTGATATAATTGT
>ONBI01000049.1 GCA_900316035.1 uncultured Eubacteriales bacterium | reverse complement strand
CTTAAATGGCTGAAAGCCATCACCCGTTTCTATATCTCGGTTCTAAGAGGTACTCCTTCTTTGATTCAGCTTTACCTTTGTTTTTACGGTATTCCCTTAGTCTGCGGATTCAACGTCAATCCTTATGCCGCTGGATTTGTAGCTCTCTCTTTGAACTCTTCCGCTTACGTTGCGGAGATCTTCCGCAGCGGAATTCAGTCGGTCGATATCGGACAGACCGAAGCCGGAAGATCGCTAGGCTTTTCGAAAAACTACACGCTGATGCGCATCGTCTTCCCGCAGGCATTGAGAAATATTCTTCCTGCCATCGGAAACGAATTCATCACGCTGGTGAAGGAAAGCGCGATCCTCTCTTTGATCGGTATCAGCGATATCACCCATATCTCGGATCTTGTGAAAGCGAGTACTTATAAAGTCTTTGAGTCTTTGATTATGGCAGCGATCCTTTATTATCTCATCACGACGATTCTTACGTTCCTCATCAAGTTTGTCGAAAGGGAGTTAGAAAAGAAATATGCCTGATACGAATCTTGTTTTCTCTATTCATAACCTCAAGAAGTCTTTTAAAGACTTGGTTGTTTTAAATGGGATCGATGCCGATATCAAGAAAGGTACGGTTACTACCATCATCGGACCAAGCGGCGGAGGAAAATCTACTTTCTTACGCTGTCTTAACTTATTAGGAGAACCTACCTCCGGTAGTATCTCCTTTGAAGGAAAAGAAGTCTATGGACAACTTGCTAAGACAAAGAAAGGACAAGAGGTTCCTGTCTGGAAGAAAGGAAATCCCGTTTATGGCGTGAAGCTGAAAGAAAAAGAACTGAACCAGTATCGCGAACAAGTCGCAATGGTGTTTCAGTCCTTCAATCTGTTCGCTCATCTCGATGTCTTAACCAATGTAAGCTTAGGTCTTATCAAACTGAAAAAGGTAGAGAAAGAAGAAGCGGAGAAAGAAGCTTTGAACTATCTGAGAAGAGTCGGACTCGAGAACAAAGCCAAAGAATATCCCTCTTCTCTTTCGGGCGGACAGAAGCAACGTGTTGCGATAGCAAGAGCTTTAGCTATGAATCCCGAAATCATCCTCTTTGATGAACCTACTTCGGCACTTGATCCGGAGATGGTCAAAGAAGTTCTTCTTGTTATTAAAGAGTTAGCGAATAGCGGACAAAGCATGATCATCGTCACTCATGAGATGGCTTTTGCGAGAGAAATCTCGGATGAAGTTCTCTTTATCGATGGCGGAGTCATCCAAGAAAAAGGAGATCCGGAATCTTTATTCTCCCATCCGCAGAAAGAGAGAACGAAGAAGTTCTTAGAAGCGGTTTTATAGAAATATCTTTTCTTTATTTTCTCTTTGTTTTTAGATACCAACCTGTTTCTTTTATAAAAAGTTGAAATCAGTTTTTCCATCGACCCAGAAAGGAAAGCTTTCTTCCTTTCTCTTTTTCGTAAGCATCTAATAGCATCCGAAAAGATCTTTCGGTTATACTACTGACAAAAGGAGACATATCGAAATGAAAAAAGTACTCTTTATCATCGGTTCGTTACGTAAAGATTCCTATAACCGTCAATTAGCTCTTATCGCCGAGAAAAAATTAGAAGCAAAAGCAGAAGTCAAAGAGCTTGACTTCAAAGCTCTTCCTTTCTTCAACCAGGATGAAGAATATCCAGCTTCTCCGGTTGTCGAAGAGATCCGTAAGGAAGTTAAAGATGCCGACTTATTAGTCTTTGCTACTCCGGAATACAATCACTCTATCCCGGGTCAAGTGAAGAACTTAGTCGACACTCTTTCTCGTCCGGTGGTTCCGGGAGATACCTCTAGCGCTGTCATCAAAGGAAAGAAAGCTGCCCTTTTAGGAGCCTCTGGTAGATCCGCTGCTCAGTATTCAAGAGAGACACTTAAGAATCTTCTTACCTTTGTCGGAGCGGAGGTGTTCCCCACTGAGTTCGGCCATGCCTTAGCAAAAGACGAGTGGATCAGCGGAAAGCTTGTTCTTTCGGAAGAGGAAGATAAGACTCTTGCTGCTTTACTCAACGCCGCGTTAGAGTTCTGATCATCGAATTTAAAAGCGTGTGGTTATCTTTCTCGGGAGAGAGGAGACCGCACGCTTTTTCTTTAGATTGTTTCTTCCACAAAAAAAGGAAGCAGAGCGTTAGACTCCACTTCCTTTTTAAAGGAGGACTAGCTACTTTTTCTTTTTGAACCGGTCGAAGAAGGAAGCCTTCTTTGTCGGTTCGTCATCGATATAGAGGGTCTCTACCTTCACCGGATCATGATGCGGAAGAATATGACAATCCTCTAAGGCGAAATCGAGATAGGCATGATCGCCTACTTGATAGATCTTCTTTCCATGCGGATTATACTCGCTGATCTTGACTAAAACTCCATTGCACTTGATGTGATAGAGCTGATAGGAACCCATGAAGGTAGAGAGGATGACTTCACAGGGAAGTTTCCCCTGGTCGACAAGGTGAACGGCTTCCGGACGGAGAACGATCTTTGCATCCTGTCCTACTTCAAAGCCACCCGGATTCGCTAAATCAAACGACATCCCACCGCAATCGACGGTGACAGACTTGGTTTCGTCTTTGACTTCTGTGACTTTCGCCGGTAAGAAGTTGACTTCGCCGATGAAGTCCGCAACGAACTCGTTCTGCGGATGATAGTAGATCTCTTTCGGCGTACCGATCTGCGAGATGAAACCTTTGTTCATGACGATGATGCGGTCGGACAAAGCCATTGCTTCGCTCTGATCGTGGGTGACATAGATTGCGGTGATACCGACTTTCTGCTGAATCTGACGGATCTCGGTACGCATACTGACACGGAGCTTCGCATCGAGGTTGCTCAGAGGTTCATCAAAAAGCAATACCGAAGGATTGAGAATCAAGGCTCTAGCCAAAGCGACACGTTGCTGCTGACCGCCGGAGAGCTGGTTTGTCATTCTCTCTTCCATGCCGTCGAGCTGGACTAGAGAAAGCATCGCCATGACTTTCTCGTGGATCTCAACTTTCGTCAAAGGACGTAAAGCGTTTGTCTTCTCATCTCTCTTCTTACGTAACTTGAGACCATAGGCGACGTTATCGAAGACGTTATACTGCGGCATAAGGGCGTAGGACTGGAAGACCATCGCCGTATCTCTTTGGTTCGGGGTAAGATCGTTGACTCTGGTGTCTCCGATATAGACATCACCGATATCCGGCGATTCAAAACCGGCGATCATACGTAAGGTCGTCGTCTTACCGCAGCCGGAAGGACCGAGCAGAGTGACAAACTCCCCCGGCTGGATCTCGATATTGGAATCCTTGACCGCATAGAAACGCCTGTGGGTCTTCGGATCGAGGTAGATCTTGCTGACGTGTTTTAAGGTGACACCCTGCGGTTTTTTGTTCTCTTCGTAGATGAGAGCACCGCTCTCTTTTTTCTCTTCTGCCATTGTTCATTATTCTCCTTTTTTCTTACTCGGATCTTTGACTTTGTGGCCGGTACCTATATGGGAGATGAGGAAGTTGAAGAGCTGGATTGCGATAATGGCAACAAGAATCAAGACGGTCGCATAAGCGGCAGCGACACCATAGGCACCCTTACCGGCAAACTCGTTCATGACGTAAGTGATGAGCTTGATCTCCGGCGTGCATAAGAGAACGACCGCGGAGACAGCGGTGATCGAACGGACAAACGCCGTCGAGATCGAGGAGAAGATGGAATCCTTGATCATCGGGAGGGTGACGGTGAAGAAGACATGGGCGGAGTTAGCACCCATATCGAAGGCGGATTCCTCAATCGACTTATCGATCTGACGTAAGGCAGCGACACCGGAACGGACACCAACCGGAAGTGAACGGACGATGAAGACAAGGATGATGATCCAGATCGTTCCGTATAAAGTATGCATCCAACCGCTTCCGAAGACGCCGTGGACAAAGCCTCGTAAGAAACCTAAACCTAAGACGGTGCCAGGAACGGCCATAGCTATAAGGGAAGTGAATTCGATGAATCCTCTTCCGATGAACTTTCTCTTAACGATTAGGTAAGCGATGATCATCGAAAGGAAGGCGCATAAAGGAGCGGCGATCAGAGAAGTAAGCAGAGTTTCCTTCAACGGGGATAAACCATCTCCCGTGACGGCCAGTTTCCAGTTATCCAAGGTGTAAGTGATGTTACCGGTATCCATGTTCTGCCAGAAGGAGATGAGAATAACAAGGAGATAAAGACTGATGACGATCAAAGAAATCAAGGAGCAGAGAATCTCAAGCGGGATGACGACTCCGTTATCTTCAATCTGCATTCTGGCTCTGGTCGCTTTTCCGGAGATTGTCGCATAACTCTTTCTTTCGAAGACGTATTTCTGAATGAGGAAGACGAACATCGAGATGGACAGAAGAATCAGAGACATGGCGCTAGCCTGATAGTTGGCGTTCATGCCGTTTCCACCCATCAGGGTGTTATAGATCTTCGTCGACATCGTCTCCATGGAACCACCGATGATCATCGGGTTAGCGAAGTCTGCCATCGCTTCGATGAAGGCGACAAGGAAGGCGTTAGCAAGACCCGGAGCCATCAAGGGAAGAGTGACGGTGAAGAAGACGTGGGCTCTGCTTGCACCCATATCTCTGGCAGCTTCCTCTAAGGAAGGATCGATATTACGGAGCAATCCTTTTAACATCAGGTAAGCGGTCGGGAAGAAGGTGATGATTTCCACGGAGATGACACCAGGGTATCCGTATAACCCTTGGTTCATCGGAATTCCCCACCAGCGGTTGGTGATAAGACCGGAGTTGCCGAACAAAGCGATAATCGCAATCGCGATAACAAACGGCGGGGAGACAAGCGGAAGTAAGGAGACGATACGGAACAAGCCTCTCATGAAACTTCCGTGGACTTTCAGATAAATATCGACATAGGCAAAAAGGAATCCTAATAGGGTAGCTCCGGTAGCGACGGCAATGGCGATGATGAGCGAGTTTTTGATGGCGTCCCCATAGGAAAGCTTATCGAAGATGTAGTTGAACTCATACCCCGTGAGGATCGTCTCTCCTCCGTATTTCCGTAAGAAACCTTCCCGGAAGATGATGATCAAGGGGTAAACGGTGAACATCAACAGAAAGAAGATGGTTCCGAGGATGACAAGGACCGTGATCGGATCCTTGAAGAACTTCTTGATATCAGAAACGAAGGCTTGATGTTTATAGGTCTTATAGTCGGCACTAGCCATTGCCGAGTTGATCGTCGGAGTGTTTTGTTCTTGGCCCATAGGTCCTCCTTTATTAAACAAAGACAAGAGGTGGTCTTAGCCACCTCTTGTCCTAGGGAACAATAGAAGTTACTTCTGCGGAGCAGCTACCTTGACGTTGGTCATCCAGTCTTCGATGTAATGGGGGGTGTTGACCTTCGCATCATCGAAATCGTAATTGATGGTCTTGACTTCGTTTAAGCCGGCATCGATCGCTTCCTTAGGCTGCTTGACACCGGTCTTGGAATCGAGGACAAGGAACTGATAAGAACCGTTCGCGGCACCGAGTTCGACGCATTCCGGAGTCAAGGCAAAGTCGATGAACTTCTTAGCGAGATTCGGATGTTTGCAGTTCTTAAGAATAGCGGTAGCACCGACTTCGAAGGCCGTACCTTCGCTCGGGACACCGATACCGATCTTATCTCCGTACTTCATATCCTTCATCTGATAGATGACATCGTGAAGGAAGCCGATACCGACGACGCATTCACCGCTTCCGACCTTCTTGGAGGCACCGGAACCGGATTTCGTGTATTCGGCGATATTCTTGTGGAGATCCTTGAAATACTGCATAGCGGCCGTATCATCGTAAGCTTCCGTCTGGGTTCCTTCGTTATCGTATTTTACTTTCTTGCCATCGGCCTTTAACTGAACGATGGTGTTGACCGTAAGTTTGGCAGTACCTGCCGTGGACGGATGAGACCAGGTGATGTAACCGGTCTTACCATCGGCAGAACGATATTTATCCGTAATAAGATCCGCCCAGGAAGTCGGAGCCGTAAGTCCGAGCTCTTGGAGCTTGGCCTTATTCCACATAAATCCTAAGATACCTTTGTAGATACCATACCAATAATGATCCGGATCCTTGAACTTGGAATCGGTGATGTTGCCATCGTTGACCGAAGTGTACTGCTCAAGAAGCTTATCGGCTTTTAAGGCATTGTAAGGATCGGTCGTACCGCCGAAAAGAACATCGGAACTCGGAGTACCACCCTCACCTTCGACCGTCGAGGTGATTTCACCAGCGGATTTACGCTGATAATTGACCTTGACGTTATACTTCTTCGCAAAGGCTTCACTGACTGCCTTTAAATAAGGCTCTTCGCAACCACCGATGATGTTGAGAGTATCTTCTAATTTAGTGGAATCGCTGCTGGTTTTGCCTTTATTGCAGGAGGCTAAACCGGCAATCGCAACAGCCGACAGAAAAATAGACAAAAACTTTGATCTTTTCATAAGATCCCCTTTCTTTGTGTTTGGTTGTGTTTGGCTACGAGAAGTAAGCCCTTACACTGAGCTCAATTATAGAGCTTTTTTTACCGAAGAAAACAAAGAATTCAAGAAAAGCACCGTTTCGGTTTTTTATGAAAACGAAAAGAAATACAAAAAAAGATTAAAAAACGCAAAAAACAGACGCTATTTTACCGAAAAGAAGGGAAAATTATGACAAAAGAAGCATTTTCTTACTTCTTTACATTTTTTGCGTTTTGTATTCAAAACTATGAGCGAAATGTAAGCACTTGACCTCTTCTTTTCTTCCTATTTTCCTTAAGATTTCAAACTTCTTTTCAATAATTTGAAAAAGCACGGAGAAAAGTATCTCCCGTGTTTCTATCTATTCTAAATATAGGAACTACGCTTCTTCGTGATGGAACTTCAGGGCGAGCTTATAGGAGAAAGAATCTTTCTGATTATCCTTATGCTCCACTCCTAAGACGCGGTATCCGGAGCCATCCAAAGCTTTGTTGATATCTTCCTCTTTGAGAACGATATCGGAATTGATGAGAGTCTGTTTCCTGATATGGGAAGACTTCACCTGGATGACATGTTTCAGATTCTTCCGGAAGAGATCGTTGACATGGACTTCGCACTCCGGGCAATGCATCCCATCGATTTTTATAATGACTTGGTTCATTTAGGTCAGTCTCCTTTAACTATTAATTAGTATATGCTAACAAACGAAAATAGGAAGCTTTTTGTAACTTTCCATGTTTTGCCTGTTTTCCTAAATAAATAGGCTATTGCTTTTTGAGTTAGTGTAGGCTAAAATACCACACGGTTAGAAAAGGCTAACCAATCATTCTCTGTCTAGCAAGGAGGTAAAAAGGATGCCCTTAATGATTGCTCCCGTAGGAATCGATTTATCGATTAAAAGGATAACGGGTGAGGAAAAGGTCCGTCGTCATCTCGAGGCTCTGGGAATTGTTCCTGGACGCCCGATCCAAGTCCTTTCTTATACAAGGGACGGTCTGATCCTCTTAGTGAATCAGTCACGCCTTGCGCTAGATAAGGATGTCGCTAGAAACATCTATGTCGAAGCCTAAAGGAAAGGGAGAAGGAAACATGGAAGAAGATGGTAAAGCCGAAATCAAAGTCGGTGAGGAAGCTAGTCTCAACGAGCTTCCCGTCGGCTCCGTGGGTGTCATCACCCATATCCGGGGTGAAGGAAAACTCCGTCGTCGACTCTTCGATATGGGGCTTACTCCCGGTGCGGAAGTTTTCTTACGGAAGAAAGCACCGTTAGGAGATCCGCTGGAAGTCACTTTACGAGGTTATGAGCTCACCCTGAGAAAAGAGGAAGCCGCCAATGTTGTCTTGAAGGTTACGGATCTGTCATTGGTCAACAAGACGGGGCCGAACAGGGAGGAAATCAAGTAATGTCAGACAAGAAACTCACGTTTGCTCTTGCCGGTAATCCGAACTGCGGTAAGACGACTCTCTTCAACTCTCTTACCGGTGCTACCGCCTATGTCGGTAACTGGCCAGGTGTCACCGTCGAAAAGCGTTCCGGTGTTTATAAGAATAAGAAAGGCGAAGAAGCGGACATCGTCGATCTTCCCGGTATTTATTCGCTTTCTCCGTATACGCCGGAAGAGGTCATCTCCCGTAACTTCATCTTGGAGGAGAAACCGGATGTCGTCATCAACGTCCTGGATGCGACGAACTTAGAGCGTAACCTCTATATGACCACTCAGATCCTCGAAATGGATGTCCCGGTTGTCGTCGCTCTCAATATGGCCGATGCCTTAAAGGAAAACGGACAGACGATCGATGCGAAGAAGATCTCCGAAAAGCTCGGCGTTCCGGTTATCGAAATCTCCGCGCTCCGTTATCAACATCTCGATGAACTGATGGACGAAGCCTTCGAGGCGGCTAAGAAACCTCGTAAGGGTTCCATCTATTGGAACAAAGACAAATATTCGGATGCTATTGCGAAAGCCGAAAGCATCTATCAGGGCGAAAACATCGATAATCCGCTCTTCCATGCTTTAAAGGCTTTGGAAGGCGATGAACTGGAAGCCGAGAAGAACAAGGTCGCTTTCGAAGCGGTCAAGGCGCTCAACATCAACGCCGAGGACTTCGAAGCTTCTTCGGCCGATTTTCGCTACAAGTATATCACCAGCGAACTGAGCATCTACCGCACCGGTGTTGCCAAACAGGAAAGCAAGAAACTCAGCAAGTCCGATAAGATTGATAAGGTCTTAACGAACCGTTGGGCCGCACTTCCGATCATGATCGTCATCCTCTTCTTAGTCTTCCACTTCACTTTCTCCGAGGATCTCTTCTATCTCGGTAAGATGGGCGTCAACTTCGGGGAAGGTTATCCGGGTTTCATCCACTGGACGGTCGATGGGGAGGAGTTCTATCCGTTTGCCGGACTCTTCTACAGCGATGGTGGTATCAACTCTCTTGGTATCTTCTTCCAGAACCTCATCGGTGCCGGTAACGATTCCGGTATCCAGGGTATGATCTGTATGGGTATCAAGCAGCTACTGGAAGTCTGGCATAGTCCGGAATGGTTCACTTCCTTCCTCTACGATGGTGTCTTAAACGGCATCTCCGCGGTTGTCGGTTTCGTTCCGCTCATCATGGTCCTGTTCTTCTTCTTCGCCATCCTCGAAGATTCCGGCTATATGGCCCGTATCGCCTTCGTCTTAGACCGCATCTTCCGCCGTTTCGGTGTTTCGGGCAGAGCCTTCCTCCCTATGTTCATGGGATTCGGCTGCGGTGTTCCGGCGATGATCAATACCCGTACCTTATCCTCCGATAAAGAACGTATCAAGACGATCCGTGTCATTCCGTTCTTCACCTGCGGTGCAAAATCCGAATTCTTAGCCGTTATCGCTGCTGCGGTTGCCAGCGCAATCGGCTTCGATGGCGGTCTATTCACCTTCCTCATCTATTTGGTCGGTATCGTTGTTGCCGTTGTCTCGGTCATCGTCATGAACCATACGACCCAGAGAGAAAAGGTTCCTCCGTTCATCATGGAGCTTCCTGCCTATCATAATCCTCAGCCGCATGCTCTTATGATCCATGTCTGGGATAAAGGAAAACACTATCTCAAGAAAGCCTTCACGATTATCTTCGCTTCCACCGTCATCATCTGGTTCTTATCTTCCTTCACTCCGGCTTGGACATTCATTCCGACGGCCGAGAATCTCGACGATTCGGCTTCTATCCTTGCCAATATCGGTAGGATCATCGCTCCTCTCTTTACTCCGATGGGATTCGGCAATGTGCAGGGCGGAGGCTTTGGCTGGATGTATGCGGTCGCTTCGATCCAGGGTATTGTCGCTAAGGAAAACGTCACCGCGGTCCTCGAACAGTTCTCCGCTCTTAGCTCGGTCACCAATGTCTTACAGGCTAGCGGTGTTGAGCTTGCTGGTGATTTCTCCGATATTGTCGCTGCTTCCAATCTCACGGGCGGACATATCGATGCAGCTAGCTTAACGGCCTTTGCTGTCTTCAACATGACCACCATTCCTTGCTTTGCCTCCATCGCTACCGCGAAAGCGGAACTCGGCAAAGGCTCTGCCTATAAAGGAACCATCGTCTTCTGGATCGTTGTCTCCTATATGATGGGTTGCTTGACTTACATCACTCTCGAGTGGGTCTGGACGCTTGCTATCACTCTCCCTGTCCTTGCTCTTGCTTTCCTCGGCCTTTACTTCTATAACGGCTACAAGAACAGACAGGAAGCAAAGTTAGAAGCGACGGCTGCTTAAACAATCCCTGGTGAAAAAGAGAATCCTGCTCGTTAGGGCAGGATTCTTTGTATCTAAGAAAAAACCCGAAAGTTATCTTAAAGATTCCTCAGAAACATTTTTAGAGAAATCCGATACGTTGTTGAGCACTTTCCTTGCTTTTCAAAAAAAGAAAGCCGTTGGCTTCCGAAGAGGTGAGAATATGCGAACCCTGGAAGATAGAATCCAATATACACTCGACAAAATAAGACCATATCTGGTAAGAGAAGGTGGCGATATCACTATCGATCGCTACGACTACAAGACCGGTATCCTCTATGTGAAGATGGTCGGTGCCTGCCAAGGCTGCGCTTTAGCAACCAGCGATATCTCCGACTCGATCGAAGCTCTGGTGATGCAGGAAGTTCCGGAAGTCACTGGAGTAAGGTTAGCCGGAAAAGAAGCGGATTATGCTTTCCGCAGTTTCCAGCAACAGCTCCGTCATTCTCATACGATTAAAGAGCAACAGGAAGAAGAGAAGAAAACGAAGTGATATCTTACTGGTGTCTTGGGTAAGGAGAAAATCGTATTTATTTTCGAAAGCGTGAATTTATGGGCGTATTTATTTTGGCTATAAATACGGGCTTTTTTAGAAATCCGCAACACGTTTTTCTTTTCTAATACTGAAAACGAGCAACTGCTAGCGGACCATCATCCTTTTCTTTGTCTAGGAAAAAAACACACGGAACAAAATCACAAAAACACACGGATCGAAAATGCAAAATCTGAAGGATCAGAATTTGAAAATCTCACGGAATGAAAATACATAATCTAACTGAACGAAATTCGGAAATCGGACGGAACAAAATTAAAAAATCTAACGGAACAGAATTGAAAAATCTGACGGAATGAAATAGAATACTAGCAAGGAATTGCTATGGAGATCAAAGGTTATCGAAAAAGAATCATCGATGCTTTGCTCGATGAATATCTAGCTACTTTCGGCGCTGTTAGTGTAGAAGGACCAAAATGGTGTGGGAAAACCTGGACCAGCCGTTTTCACGCACAAAGTGAGTTTCTTCTATCCGATCCGAAGGGCAACTTCAATAATCGAAGGCTTGCCTTGACGAGTCCTAGCCTTGTCTTGGAAGGAGCTTATCCGCGGTTGATCGATGAATGGCAGGAAGTTCCCACTCTTTGGGATGCCGTTCGGAATCATGTCGATAGCCTTCCTCAAAAAGGCCAGTTCATCTTGACGGGTTCTGCTTCGATCCATCGAAGCAGTTACATCCATTCCGGAACGGGAAGAATCGCCCATCTTCGCATGAGACCAATGTCGTTATACGAGAGCGGAGATTCCACCGGCGTCATCTCTTTGCACGATATCTGTGAGGGAAAAGCCCCTGATCGGATGACAGGGGAAGTCTCCCTTCTTACTCTTGCTCAGCTTCTGATCCGAGGAGGATGGCCTTCTTCCTTAGGCTTGTCCGAAAACCAATCTCGTCTCATCGCGCAGGAATATATCAAATCGATTCTGACCGAAGATATCTATAAGACCGATGATGTCAAAAGAGACGCCCATAAGGTGGAACTTCTTCTCCGCTCCTTAGCCCGAAACGAATCCACAACCGCTACCATGAAAACGTTGGTCAAAGACATTTCGGAAAAAGATTACGCCGATGTCAGTGTGGATTCGATCGCGGATTACCTAAATCTTTTTTCACGTCTCTACCTGATTGAGAACATCCCTCCTTATTCGAATCGACTCCGCTCTTCTCTCCGCGTCAAACAGAGTGAGAAACATCATTTTGTCGACCCTTCTTTGCCCTGCGCTATCCTTTCTCTCACAAAGGAAAAGCTGATAGACGATCTGGAATATTTCGGTTTTCTGTTTGAATCGCTTGTCGAGAGAGATCTGCTCACTTATGCGGATTCTTTTTCTGCCAAGGTCTATCACTATCAAGACTATGAGAATAACGAGATTGATGCGATCCTCGAATTACAAGACGGTTCCTGGTGCGGCTTTGAAATCAAATTGGGAGCCAATGAAATCGAAGAGGGAGCAAGGAATCTCGTTCGGATCAATCAGGATTTACTTGCCAAAGGCGGAAAAGGAGCTCGATCCCTTTGCGTTATCTGCGGATTATCAAACGCCTCCTATCGGCGAGAAGACGGCGTCTATGTTGTTCCGATCACCGCTTTGAAAGACTGAGGATTCAGGATTTATAAGACGTTGATAAAAACGAAATAAATCGATAAAACATCTTTTCCAAACGAAAAAGGGCGGTCCGCTGCAGGACCACCCTGTTATCCCATTCGATCAGGGAATTTAGATGCAGGTATAACCTCCGTCGACCGGAAGGATGACACCGGTGACATAGGTAGACTCTTCCGCACCTAAGAAAGCAGCAGCGGAATTGAGTTCGCCCGGCTGACCATATCTCTGCATCGGAACACTACGCTTAGCCATATCCTGGAAGTACTGCGTATCAAGAGTAGCCTGAGTGAGTTCGGTGTAGAAGAAGCCAGGGCAGATTGCATTGACCGTGATCTTCTTCGGAGCGAGTTCAGCCGCTAAGCCTCTAGTGAAGTTGACGACAAGACCCTTAGAGGCATGATAAGCAAGAGACGGAATGGTGGTGTTACCGACCATACCATAGATAGAAGCGATATTGATGATACGGCCATAGGTCTGTTTTCCGGACTGGATGTTTTCATCCATTAAGTGACCGAATGCCTTACACATTCTTAAGATCGAGGTGCAATCGAGCTTGAGGGTGAAATCCCAATCCTCGGT
>ONBI01000050.1 GCA_900316035.1 uncultured Eubacteriales bacterium | reverse complement strand
TCTCTGTGAGCGGATATGTCATCCTCTTCGTCCTCCTTGTGATGATGAGGATACCATTGAAAAAAGGGGCCCGAAGACCCCCAATTTCCGCTTACGTTTGATCTTTTCTCCGATGACCGGATTGTTCTCGTTATAAATCGTCGTGGTGACTGTCACGAGGATTGGAAAAGGAAGAATCATCGGAAGGGCAAAAAAGAAAACGATGCCGCAAGCTAAAAAGAACGGCCATCTTCTTTTTCCCTTTTTCCCACGGACGATGCCGATGATGAAAAGAGGAAGCCAAACGAAAAACAGCAACAGGATTCCGCCAATCGCTAAAAACAGCAATAATCCTAAAGTGAATACCGCTCCCATGCTTTTTTGAAAGGAATTGTAGTTTGACTTATCGACAGAGTCAAGGGGATATGGTGAAAATTCTACCCAAAGGAAAAGGGCCTTTCGGTCCCTTATAAGAAAACTATTCCTGCTTACTCTTCTTTTTCTTCGGTGTCACGACTTCCTGTTTGATGAGGTCGCTTCTCTTCTTCAGCATGGCTAAGAGAGCTTCTGTCTTCTTATGGGAAATCGGTGAGACATCGTCTTTTTCGGCCTGTTTCAACGTCTTCTCTAAATCCTTCACCGGTAAGAACCAGGAGGACTGCTCCTTTTTCCCAATACCGGCCGGAACCTGAAGCGAATTGTTATAGACAACAACCGAGACAAACATATGATCCCGAGGGTCTACTTCCAAGGAAGCTTCGAGTTTTCTTACCTTTGCTTCATTGACAAGAACCGGATTATCGATTTTTCCGCTCTGGTCATGGTAATCTCTCACAAACAGAGAAGAATCCGTGATGTTGCCGTAGATTCCTCCATAAGCGTAGAAATCGGAGATGACATAGACGTATTTATCCGCTAAGACAATATGGTCGAAATGCGTCAGTTCATCGCTATCTCCCTGGAGATAAAGATAAACATCGTTGAGAAGGAGCTGATCTTCTTCATCGCAGTAATACTTCAGAACTTTATAGACCTTGTTCTTATAGAAATGCTTATCCGAAAAGGAACGTATGTCATCCCAAAAGAAGACCATAAGGGAGCCAATAAGCAAAACGATAGCTAAAAACAGTAAAAGCCAACCGAGCATTATTCTTTGACGCAGTCTAAAGCGACATCCATCATATGCGTGAAACCGGTCTCTCTTTCTTCCGCAGTCGTCTCCTGATGGGTGAGTAAGTTATCGGAGATCGTCAGAATCGCAAGCGCTTCTTTATGAAGCGAAGCGGCGACCGAATAAAGGCCATAGGTTTCCATCTCGACTGCCATTATTCCCATATTCGCCCAAGGTTTCCATTCTTCTCCGTAGAAGTTATCACTCGAGAGAACCGAGCCGACCTTATAACGATAGCCGTGTTTCTCTAACGAATTGACCGCATCTCTTAAAGGATCGTAGGAAGCGACTGCCGAGAAAGTGCCACCTAAATGATACTGATCCGCCCAAGCAGAATTGGTAGAAGCGCCCATCGCTACCACGATATCAAAAAGATTGAGATCTTTCGTAGTCGATCCTGCCGAACCGATACGGATGATGCGTTTGACATCGTAGAACATATAAAGTTCACTGGCATAGATACCGATCGAGGGGATACCCATACCGGAACCCATGACGGAGACTCTTTTTCCTTTATAAGTGCCGGTATAACCGAACATATTACGGACGGTATTGACCAGTTTTGCATCCTTGAGATAGTGCTCCGCAATATATTTCGCCCGCAAAGGATCGCCGGGCATTAAGACCGTCGAAGCAAAATCGCCTTTTTCTGCTTGATTATGAGGTGTGCTCATCTTCATTTCCTCCTAAACGACTATAGGAAAAGTTTAGCATAAAGTGAGAACCAGAAGAGAAAGAAAAAGGTCCTCGGTAGAGAGAACCTAGACAAAGAAAGAAAAGAGTCTTCAAAACAACGGAATGAATCCGCATTTTGAAGACTCTAGAAAACAAAGCGAGAAGTTTTGTTTACTTGAACCAGAACGGATAGTCGTTGATGATGATGCAGATGATGTCTAAGAGCCAGAGAACAGTGCCACCTAAGAAGATCCAGAGGATACCAAGAACGACCTGCAGAGCAGAATTCGCCTTGATGCCCTTGAGAATTCTCCAGATAGCCCAGGACCAATCCAGAGGACCGATGCAGAGAATCAGCTTAAGCCATTTCGGGTTCTTCTCCATCCAAGAAATGTACTCATCCATAGTGTTACTTCCTCCTTTTCAGAAGCAGAAATAGAATAGCACAAAAATTTACGCAAATATTCGAAATTCAACGAAACTTCAAAAAGAAGATATTGTCTTCTTTTTACCACTTGGCACATATGTGCAAAATAGGGTCGGAAACAGAAAACATTTATCGGAAAAATGAAAAATAATTCTGTCTCTTTTTCTCCCGAAATTCGCAAGATTTTCTTTTGACAGATTGAGACAGCAAAGCAACTTTGCCAATTTCCCCTCTTGTCGCTTGTCAAGATAATTTCTATAATGTATAAGCTTTGCACCTTTTGGGTGTTTAAAAATAAAAGCAAACATATAGAAAAGAGGTATCTTTATGGGAAGAGCACACGAAGTTAGAGCGAAAAAAATCGCACAGACGAATGCAGCCAAGTCGGCGCTTTATAACCGCGCCAGTAAGGAAATCTATCTGGCCGCTAAGTCCGGTGTCCCTGATCCTAACGATAACCTCGCGTTAAGATCGGCGATTGAAAAGTGGAAAGCCCAGCACGTCACCCGTGATGTTATCGATAGAGCTATCGATAAGGCCAAGAACAAGGATGCCGCCGCTTTCGTCGCTGGTCGTTATGAAGGTTTCGGTCCTGGAGGAGTCGCCATCATGGTCGATACTCTGACCGATAACGAAAAGAGAGCTTACTCTGCCGTCAGAGCCTGCTTCTCTCACCATGGCGGAAACGTCGGTAACTCCGGCTGCGCGGCTTTCAATTTCACCTACATGGGTGTCCTTTCTTTCGACACCGATAAGTCAGTTGAAGAGATTCAGGATGCTCTGATCTTAGGCGATGTCGATGTTCAGAACGTCGATAAGGACGAGAACACCGTCGAAGTCCAGGTCACTCCTTCGGATCTCAACAAGGCCAGAGAAGTTCTCATCAATGACTTAGGCATCAAGGAAGACGATTTCTCCACTTCCGAAGCCACCTTTGTCCCGCAGGCTTTAGTCAAACTCAGCGATGAGGATAAGGAGAAGGTTCAGAAGCTTCTCGAGGATATGGATGCTCTCGAGGATGTTCAGGCCGTCTATCATAACGCCGATCTGAACTAATCCCGTTCCGAAGTAAAGCAACCCTAGGGCTTGTCCACCGACAAGCCCTTTTTGTTAGTGGAGAAAAGGTGGTTTCTTTACTATTGGCGGTGAACTATTTACTTTCCGAAGTGGATTCTTTACTTTTCCTGGTGGAGAAAAGACGAACCCGAGTGGAAAAAAGACAAACCTGCCATAGGAAAAGAATGGTTGTGATACAATGAGTTACATCAAAAAGGTCAACAAAATGAAACAGGAAAACCGTTTCCGCAAATTCAACGCTTTCGATATCGTCTTATCGAGTTTTATGACAGCCGTGATGGCGTTAGGGCTTTACCTTTCTATCTCTTTCTCGGTCAAACTCAGCCAAGGATTCACGCTTTTCGGTGACTCCTCTTCGTATAGCAATAACACCGTCGAAACCAAAGGTCCGACTGAGGCCGATATCTATGTCTTAGTTCTCTACTGGGTATTGACCGCGGCGATGATCGCACTCTGGGTCTATTATGTCTTCTTCAAGAAGATCGACCATTCTCCGAAGCCGAAGAAGACCATCGAAGACGGAAGAACCATTCTGCTTCAAGAAAAGGACGACAAAAAAGATGAAAGCAAGTGATTTAGCTTTACTGGCTAACCTGAAAGATTGTGATTTCGTCCGTTATTCGGTCAAGGATGATACCCTTTCTCTTACCGTTGTCGGCGATAACGAAGAAGGCGAAAGCATCGATCATCATGACGATGAAGAAGATCCCGATTGCTGCGATGGCTTAAATGGCCATCTCTTCACTCTTCTTTTTAAAGGTGTCAAAGACCTCCATGCCGAAGGGGAAGAATGCGATAACTACAAAACCATCAAAGTAGAGGAAGACGGAAATCATCTTCTTCTCCTCTACGAAGGAACTTCCTTCGATGGACCGGATGGCAAAGTATCCTTATCTTTCTCATACGATAGTTTCTCGGTTCGGGATGACGGCGAGATTCAAGGTCCGGATGCCTAAGTCGGCAGAGATGTCGACTTTTTTCTTTGCAGAAGAAAAGGGGCTACTTAGGCCCCTGAGAGTAGAAACTAGTTGTTGTTATCGTCCGAACTATCGTCGTCTTCGGCTTCTTCCTCTTCCTCTTTCGTCTCATGATGCTCGGCAGTGACTTTTTCACGGATACCGGTAAGAGCCTTATAGACTTCTTCGCTAGAGGCATTCGGATGAGCCTGGATATATTCGTCGAACTCGGAGATGATGTCGCCCATATAGGGTTCTTCCTGTTCTTCTTCGCGGTTCTGCTCTTCTTCTTTTTCGTCCGCTTCCTCTTCGGTCTCGGCTTTGACCGTATTGGAATCGTTCATATAAAGAGGATAAGTATCATCCAAAGAGAGATACTCGTGGGCAGGATCGAAATAAGTGAACAATATACGGAAATGAATAGCGACATCCTTTAATCCTTCTAAGAGGATTTCTTTTACTTCTTTCTCTTTATCCTGATACTGAAGCGGAGCTTCGACACGGATGTTGAGACGGAAGGAAGTCTGTTCAAAACCATTGTGGATGATGAAGGATTCGGGAGCGAAGAACTCGAGTTCCTCATCCTTGATACCATAGGCTTCCAGAAGAGGTTTATGAAGCTTCTTGGTTTTGGAGATAGCTTCGTAATAATCCATTCCGAAGATAGAGACAATGATCATTTTCTGATTTTCCTTTCTCTAGAGGCTCTCAGCCCCTGGATCAACATTGATACTGATTTCGGCATCTTTGTTTCCTAAAGCTAAGGGCTTTAGGCCATCAAGAATTTTGGAAGCTTCTTCTTGGTTTTTATATTTCAGAAGTAAGTTCCGATAATAACGTCCATTGATATGGGCAACATAGGGAACGGAAGGACCATAGAGATTGAATCTTTTCTCCCCGATTGCCTGAAGCAGATAAGACCTGACCATATTAGCGACTTCTTCACATCTTTGCAAGGAGAGAGCTTTGACCTGAATACTGGTGAGATAGGTATAAGGAGGATACTGGAATTTTCTTCTTTCTTCCATCTCCAGGCGATAGAAAGTCTCATAGTCCTGTTTCGAAGCAAGCTGAATCACCTTGTTCTCCGGAACCAGAGTCTGAAGAAGAACTCTGCCTTTGAGATCCTTGCGTCCTGCTCTTCCGACAAACTGTGAGATGAGATCGAAGGTCTCTTCGTTTGCCATATAGGTGGGGAGACGTAAAGAAGCATCGGCATCCAGCATCGCTGCCAAAGTGACACGGGGAAAATCATGACCTTTGGCGATCACCTGTGTGCCGACTAAGATATCGGCTTCTCCATCCGCAAAAGAAGAAAGGACTTCATGGCGGACATTCTTCGAAGAGACATCGCTATCTAAGCGGAGTATCTTCGCCTGTGGGAAGAGGAAACGAAGTTCTTCGAAAACATGTTCGGTTCCGAAACCTAAAGCGATGAAATCATGGCTGTTACAGGAAGCACATTCGTAATCACTTACGGAGCAACGATACCCGCAATGATGACAGGCGAGAATCCCTTCCCGTTTATGATAGGAAAGCGGAATTGAACAATTCGGGCAACGGGCTAAGGAATGACAGTTCCGGCAGTAATAAGCAGGAGCATACCCTCTTCGATTGAGAAGAAGCATCACCTGCTGATGAAGCGCCAGTGTTTTCTTTATCTCCTCAATCAAAGGAAGAGTAAGGAGAGAAGAAACCTTGAGATCAAAGACCTTCGGGTCATTGGTATCCACAACAATCAGATCTTTTTCCTGATTGGCGCTGTAACGCTGATTCATCCTCAGAAGGTGATAGACGCCTTTATCGGCTCTGGCTCGATCAATCAGTCTTGGGGTAGCGGAACCTAAGACGACTTTTGCTCCTTCCAAAGCCGCTCTTTTCTTAGCGACTTCAATGGCATCATAGAAAGGAGCTTTGTCCTGTTTATAGGAAGAAGAATGCTCTTCATCGATAAGAATCAAACCAAGATTCGAAAGCGGAGCAAAGATAGCAGACCTCGTACCTAACACAACTTTGCTCTCTCCGCTTAAAATCCTCCGATATTCGTCATATCTTCTCGCATCGGAAAGAGAGGAATTCAGTAAAGAGACCGTTTCATCGAAGTGAGAAACGAAGCGATTCAATAAGCTATCCGTCAAAGCAATTTCCGGTAGTAAGATAAGAACGCTTTTTCCTTGACGAAGAACACTATCCGCTAATTTCAGATATACTTCCGTCTTACCGGAACCAGTGACTCCTTGAAGAAGATAGACCGAATCCTTAGAAGAGAGGACTTCGTTATAGACCTGTTCCTGCTCTTTGGTAAGATCGATAGGAGCAGCTTTGGCAAGAACCATCTCCGGGATGCGATACACAGGGACTTTTCTTACTTCCAAAGCTCCTTTTTCCAATAAGGAGGCCAGGGCTTTCTTCGCTCCGATCTGGTTTTTCTTCACTCCCTCCGGATGGAGTTTGACTTTGGCATAGAGAGCCGATTCGTTGCTGTTGAGAGATAAACTTACTTTGATAGGAAGTGCATAAACCATCTCGATATCTTTGGCCTGTGGCTTCTTCAGAGCCGTAAGCGAAGGCTTAAGACTAGGAGGAAGCATCGAAGAAAGAACGGAGATCTTATCGCAATGGTAATAAGAAGAAATCCAATCTGCGACTTCCATCAAAGCCGGAGTAAGAAGAGAAGTCTCATCCAGCACCGAAAGAATCGGGCTCAGTTTGATGCCGGTTTCTTTTACATAGGCAGAGAGAGGTTTTTCAATGCGTTGAGGTTCCTCAACCACAAACCCAATCGCTTCTTTCGAGCTTCCGAAAGAGACAATCACCCGCATTCCCTGATGAATATTCTCTTTTTCGGTCCAATAGGAAAAAGGTCGGTCCAAAGAGAGAGCTTTGCGACCGATAAGAACTTTGACTAAGAAAAAAGAAGAAGCTTCTCCCATGAAATTAAGAACCTTTCTTCTTCGAAGCAAGTTCTGCTTTCTTACTCGTCAGGAAGGAAACAGTTTCCGGCTTCAGTTCCTTCTTCACGAAGAAGAAAACTTTCTTTGCACCATCGGTATAAAGGAAAAGAAGAGTGCTCTTATTTTCCACGATGGCATCAAAGGAAGAATAAGGAACTTCAAAGAGTCTATCTCCTTCTAAGGCGATGATCTTATCGGGATAGATTTCTGTTTCCGGTAAAGGAGCTTTCAAAGTATGAAGTCGGAGAATAAGAGGAGAAAAGGCATAGTCATAAAGAGAAAGCAGAGCAAAGAAAAGAAGCAGGCAGAAAAAGACAAAAGTAAGTAGAAGAGTACCAATGACAAAATAGAGAACTAAGAAAAGAGCTAGATCATAGATTGTCGTGACCGAAAAGTAGATCATTTCTCTTTTCTTCTGGGCATAAGAAAGAAGATAGAAAGCAGAGAGCGGTATTTTCTTTGTCCGATACTTTTCTTTTCTCTTTTCCGGAGAATAGCTCTCCATAGCACTTTTATGTTGTGCTAAAGAAGATGTTTTTTCGTTCTTACTTGCCTTCGCTAATACGATGAGATGGAAAACGAGAGCTAAAAGAAGAAGCGTACAGAACACGAGATTGAGGATGAGAAGACTTGTTTCATAGGAAATATTTCCTTCGTCATCGATCTTCTGGAATCTCACCATAAGGGCAAAGGAAATAATCATTCCGGCTAGGAAAGTGTAAGAAAGAATAAAGGCGATATTTTTCAGATGTTTCATCTCGTTATTTCCTCCGGATTGACACACTTGAAATATTCTACTACAGCATGACGTAAATCTTCTATTGCAATTGCTTTCAGTTCCGCAATCGGTCTTTTCTTTTTCTGCACAGAAAGAAAGGAAGTAACACCTATTTTCCTTAATTCTTCTCTTACTTCAGGTTCCACATATCCGCCGACGGCAAGGCAAGGAATAGAAGATTTCTTTGCTTCCTGCGCGATGATGCTGACACACTTTCCATCCAGAGTCGTCCGATCGATCTTGCCTTCTCCGGTGATGATGAGATCATAAGAAGAGAAAGGATATTTCTTCTCAACCAGAGAAAGGAAATACTTCCCTCCGGAAAGAATCTCAACATCGTCAGAATAGGCTAAGAACGCTCCCCCTAAACCGCCAGCTGCTCCAGCACCTGGAATATCTCGGATCTTCTTTCCTGTTTTCTTTTCTAAGAGAGAAGCAACATTCGCAATTCCGGATTCTAGGATGGAGCAATCTTCTTTGCTTGCTCCTTTTTGCGGAGCAAAAACAGAAGTGGCTCCTTCTTTTCCTAAAAGAGGATTACGGACATCCGAAAGTAGGCGAAAATGAGAATGGGTAAAGTTCGGATCCAGTCCCTCTAAAGAAATATCCTTTATGAAAACCAAATCTTTCCCCTGAATAGGGTAAAGGAATTCGCTTCCGTTTTCCTTATAGAGCCTCACTCCTAACGCCTGCATCATACCGACGCCGAAATCATCGGTAGCCGAACCACCAAGAGAAATCGCAACTTCTTTTTTCTTTTCTCTCAGTGCTTCTTTCAACAGCATACCCAATCCATAAGTAGAGGTAACCATCGGATTTTTCCGATGGGTTCTTTCTAACCCGCAGGCTTGCGCGGATTCCACAAAAGAAGAATTCTTATTTATTAAATAGTGGGCAGGGATATTACCTTGGAGCGATGGTTCTATCACGGAAACTTCTTTTTCTACACTATCGGGAAAAAGAGAAGCCATCACTTCCAAAGAGCCTTCTCCACCATCGGAAAAAGGCTGACAATCGATTTCAGCAGAAGGAAGAATTGCTTTGATTCCTTCCGCAATTGTCGACACGACCTGAAAGCTTGTTGCCGTTTCTTTAAAGGAGTCACAGAGAATCAATATTTTCATGTCGAATTGTTGCCCCATTCCTATGCAAATATGGTATCTTATCTCCGCTAAAAGAGGTAACAGAAAAACTATGAAAGAAAACAGTGTCACTTCCGTTCTCAAGGCGGTTATCTACATCGTCTTAGGTGTCTTGCTCTGCTGCTCGGTCATCAATGCCGACACCCTTCCTAACTGGATCATCTCTATCTCGATGATTATCTCGGGCGGTATTATGGTCCTCGTCTCTCTTATCACCACCCGTTCTCTCCTTTCCGATATGGGTTCGACCGGAACCATCCTCACCGCCTTCGGTGTCTTCTTCCTTCCTGCCTTACCGCATTACCAGGAAATCCACTGGGTCTGGGGTATCGCCTTACTGATGATGGTCTTAGGTGTCGCTTATGCGACCGAAGGAATCCTTCGCTTCACCCGTAAGACCAAAGATATCGGTATCAACATCTTCCTCATCCTCTTCGGTGTTGCGGTCTTTGCCTTAGGTATCTGCTTATGGATGATTGACTCCTTCCGTCAGTATGCCGGCCTCATGCTCGGTATCTGCCTCATCGTCTATGGCGTCCTTTATCTCATCGGCCTGCTCACCCACAAGGATGTCCTCATCATCAAGGCGAAGTAAAACTTATAGGAATTACCTCTTTCGGAGCTGGGTGCATCAAGCGCTCAGCTCTTTTTCCTTTATGCTAAAATCCCTGTGCTATGGAATATTCCCATGTCACACACGAATCGCTAAAGCCTTTTCTTCCTGATAAAGCAAAGGTTCTCATCTTAGGTTCTCTCCCTTCGATTGCTACCCGCAAGGCGAATTTCTATTACGCTCATAAAACCAATCGCTTCTATAAAATTCTCGCGGGTATCTATCAGGAAGAAGAACCTTTGACAACCGAGGAAAGAAAAGCTTTCTTAACCAAACACGGAATCGCTCTTTATGACACTATCTACGAATGCGATATCAAAGCCTCGAGCGATGCCAGTATCAAGAATGTGATTTCTACAGCCAAACAGATTGAGGAAATTCGGAAACAGAGAGACATTCAAGCTGTCTTCACTACTGGCTCCCTAGCCGATAAAGTCTATAAAAAGGATATGGGAAACGACAACATTCCGCTTCCTTCTCCGAGTGCTGCCAATGCTTCCATGGGCTTAGCAAAGCTCATCAAAGCCTATTCCGTCATCAAGCAATTCAGTGATTGAATTTTCATGCCCATAGGTGTATCATTAACACCGCGTCAAGAATCACGCAATTCTTTAGTGGGGCTGTAGCTCAGTTGGGAGAGCGCCTCGTTCGCAACGAGGAGGTCGCCGGTCCGATCCCGGTCAGCTCCACCATGAAATCCATTAAAGTCCGAGAAATCGGACTTTTTTCATGCTCGGATAGGAAAAATGGAGCTACTTTGGAACTACGAACAAACTTTTCCAATAAAAAAAGCAGGCTATCAATCTGGCTGTTCAAACCGCCGACTGCCTCGCCTGCTATCTCCATTTAAGAACTTTTCCGATATTTATTCAAGAGGTTATAATGCTTTCCTAAAGCAAAGTTTTTCTGTTCTTTTCTTTTTCTTTGACCCATAATAAAAACAGAAAGGCGATAAGAAAATGAACAATGCCGAGTATTGGGATGCTCTTTATCGGAAAGAGAAGAACGATTCGATCCGCATTGATAGTTGGCTCACTCACTACGATTCTCTACTCGCAGAAAGAAAAGGAAATGCCCTCGATTTAGGATGCGGTAGAGGTAACGATACCGCGATTCTTCTCGAGAAAGATTTTGTAGTCACTGCTGCCGATTTTTCAAAAGAAGCCTTAGATACTATTCACACACGCTTCCCGAAAGCTATGACTGCTTTTGTTGATCTCAACAATCCTCTTTCTTTTCCAACGGATTCTTTCCAAGTGATTATCGCCGATCTTTCTCTTCATTATTTTTCCCAGCAGAAAACGATGGATATCCTCAGAGAGATATCCAGAATCTTAGTCGAAAACGGCCTTCTCTTAGCGAGAGTAAACTCCATCCATGATGTCAATTACGGTGCAGGTCAAGGAAGAGAAATCGAACCGCGTTATTATGAAAAAGACGGACGGAAAAAGAGATTCTTCTCGAAAGAAGATATCGAGTTTTTCTTCGGCCCCTATGGAAAGCTCCAGTACCAGGAAGAAACGATGACAAGATACGGAGAAGAGAAGGCCGTTTTCGAGTTGTCCCTTGTTCATCGCAAATAATAAAAGAAGGAAACTATTTGAAGGTTTGATTATCAAAGCAACTGATTTTATCGAACTTTTTAAAGAAACTCAAAAAAAATATCAACAGGAGAATACCGCCTGTTCTCTTTTTTCTTTGGCTTTACAGAGAAGAAAGAAAAATTTACTTTCCGATATTTTCCGAAAGCCCTTACATCATGGTAGAATGGTGTCAGTTCTGGAACAGAAAAACTCTGATTCCGGAGAAAAAAGACTTTCACAAGGAGGAAGCCATCATGAGGAAAATCCGTGTAGTTCAGTACGGCTGCGGGAAGATGAGTAAATACACTCTCCGTTATCTCCATGAGCATGGCGCTCAGATTGTCGGTGCGATCGATGTCAATCCGAAAGTCGTCGGTATGGATGTCGGTGACTATGCCGGTCTTGGTATCAAAACCGGTGTCAAGATCTCCGATAATGCGGATGAAGTCTTAGATTCCTGCGATGCCGATGTCGCTATCGTCACCCTCTTCTCCTTCATTCACGATATTTATCCGGCGGTTGAAAAATGCGTCTCGAGAGGTATCAACGTCATCACGACCTGCGAGGAAGCTATCTATCCGTGGACGACTTCTGCTGCCGAGATCAACCGTCTCGATGCTCTTGCCAAAGAGACCGGCTGCACAATCTGCGGTTCGGGTATGCAGGATATCTTCTGGATCAACATGGTTGCTTTAGTCGCCGGCGGATGCAACCGCATCAAGAAGATCAAAGGGGCCTATTCCTATAACGTCGATGAATATGGTCTTGCCTTAGCAAAAGCCCATGGCTGTGATCTCACTCCGGAAGAATTCGAAAAGCAGATCGCTCATCCTACCGATTTCGAACCGAGCTACGCTTGGAACTCTTCCGAAGCCTTAGCCAATAAGTTAGGTCTGACGGTCAAATCCATCACCCAGAAACATGTTCCTTATATTATCAATAAGGACATCCACTCCACTACTTTAGGGAAAGATATCAAGGCCGGCCGCTGCATCGGTATGTCGGCGGTTGTCACCATTGATACTCTGCAGGGAATCACCATCGAAGAAGAGACCATCGGCAAAGTCTATGGACCGGACGATGGAGATATGTGCGATTGGTGGATCACCGGTGAACCGGATACCGAATTCCATGTTGTCAAACCTCATACCGTCGAACATACCTGCGCGACTATCGTCAACCGTATCCCGTCGCTTCTTGCCGCTCCCGCTGGCTATGTGACGGCGGATCAGTTAGAACCAGTCAACTACCTCACTTATCCGATGGAGCTCTATGTTGAGGACGATGATGGCGGTTGCTGTGGT
>ONBI01000052.1 GCA_900316035.1 uncultured Eubacteriales bacterium | reverse complement strand
AAGGTCCTGTTCCTGCATCGGAGAAACAACATAAGCCATCATCTGAGCATCCTTGGAGACACATGAAGATATAGGGACAAAATCACTGAACAATGACATCCAAAAAGAATAGAACCAGCTCTAAACCCCTTAGTTAACGAAGCAGTTTTTGCATAAATTGAAAAATCTGCTTCGTTAACTGGTATAATCAGGGTATGAAATACTACCCGAGAGAAAAATACTTAGCTCAAATCCGTCCTTTCTATGATTCTACCGATCTGATTAAGGTCATCACCGGAGTTAGGCGTTGTGGAAAATCGACTTTGCTTCATTGCGTCGCGGAAGAATTAAACGCCAAAGGTGTCGATAACGACCACCTTGTTTTTCTCGATCTTGATTCCATGCCGTTCCAGAAAATAAAGACACCGGATGTCTTAGAAAAAGTAATCAACGGAAAGAGTCCGAAAGAAGGAATCGTCTATCTCTTTATCGATGAGATACAGAACGTCAAAGATTTTGAGCCTCTGATCAACGCGTATAGGGAAGAAGAGCGCTTTTCGATTTTCCTCACCGGCAGCAATTCCTATCTTCTCAGCGGAGAACTCATCACGAAACTCACTGGGCGTTATCTGGAATTTGAGATGTTCCCTCTCACCTATGATGAATATGAGAGGATGAAAGATTTCTATGGAATAGAGAAAGAGACGGATTTGCTCTTGGAGTTCAACCACTATCTAAGAGAAGGTGGATTCCCTCGTCTATTGTTCATGAAAACCGAAGAAGAGAAGAGAACCTATATTCATTCTTTGGTTCAGGAAATTTTCGATAAGGATGTCCGCTATCGTGTGAAAATCCGTTCTCGGGAAACCTTTGAACGGGTAAGGGACTTCATGATTGGGAATTTCGGTTCGACTTTCTCCTTAAGCACTTTGACAAGCGCCCTGAACCATGCAGGAATCAAGACAACCAGAAATACCGTACGGAACTATATCGATGTATTGACGGATGCCAAGATTCTTTATCCTTGTCCTCGTTTCGATATCAAATCCAAGAGAGCCTTAAGCGGAGAAAGAAAATACTATCTCTCCGATTTTGCTTTCTATTTCTTTGTCTCTCCGGATGCCCATATCAACTTTGGACCTTTCTTAGAGAACTGTGTCTATTTCTATGCCCGCTCCTACGCTTATCAAGTGAGCGTAGGAAAAATCGGTTCCTTAGAATGTGACTTCATCGTCCGTAATCTCCATCACGACTATGCTTTCCTTCAGGTAGCCTATACGATTGCTGATCCGAAGACCGAAGATAGAGAATATAGGGCACTGGAAAACATCCGGGATTCTTCCCCGAAATATGTCCTTACCACAGATCGACTCCTACAAAGAAGAAACGGCATCCATCATGTCTGTCTGATGCAGTTCCTAGTAGATCAGAAACAGTTCTGTTAGAACACAACAACTGATTATTTCTTCTTTTCGACTTTAAGACCTAATTGGGAAGCGGCTTCTTTGGTCAGGAAAACATATTTGGTCCAAGATTCGAAAACCAAAACATAACTATGGAAAGGAGAAACACGAAGAGGTGTGATTTTACGGGTCTGGACAGTATGCCCGAGATCCGCTTTCAAAAGAAGAAAACCGTCTTCCGTAATTGTTGCTTCTACTTTTCCGAAGATCTTTGTCGGTTCTGAATAGACTCCTAACAGAAGGAACACACTAAGAAGCAACATCAAAACAGCAAAAGAAATCCAAAAGAAGAGCCAAGAAACTATTTTTAGCCCAACAAGGATTCCGTCAAAACAGGAAATCAGAGTATGAAGACAGATAGAAAGACAAATCCATCCATTAGGAAGCGTCCAAAGCTGAGCGTGTGTTTTCTTATCTAAAAGATACGTAGCAGTTTTCATACGAGTCATTCCCTTTAGCTTTGTTTTAAGTGTTGCTTTCTTCCATTACAACATAGAAAGCATTCGTTCTAAAGAAAACAACCGTCTATTTAACGAAGCAGTTTTTGAATAAATTGAAAAATCTGCTTCGTTAACTGGCTTTTATTACGTTAATCGGACAACAATGGACACTGTAAAGCAACTAATCCTCTTTTTTCTCTTCCTCTTTCTTCTTATTGAGTAAGATACCGAACTTCTCACGGATCTTCTTTGCTTCTTTGCGGTTTACATGAGCCGGAGTGAAAGGTCCTCCTTTCACTTCGGAGACTTCATCGATAGAAGTCAAAGCTTTCGGATCCAGAGAAGCAATCACACTGCGGAAAACCTTGGTATCATGGTAATTCAGCAACACCGTGACTTTATCTTTTTCTTCGTTGGTATAGCCACCATAGACCTTTGATAAAGTGCAGGTAGAATGGAACTGCTGCTGTAAGAAGTCTTTGATTTCGTCTTTCTTATCGGTGATGATCTCTACCCGATAGTTCTTCTGTCGATTGGTATAGAGGTTCTTAACGGTCATAGAACAGGCAAAAGCAGCTAAGATACCGACTAAGAAGATTCCCCAATCCCGGATGACAAAAAGAGAAAGAAAGATGACGCTGGAATCGAAGATAAAACCGGCGACATCTTCGGTTAAATCGGTATATTTCGCCGTGATGCAGAAAAGAACATCGCTGCCACCGGAGGTTCCATGTCCTAAATAGGTAAGAGCCGTTCCGATACCGGATAAAACACCGCCGGCAATCCCTAAAAGGATCAGACGGGAAAGAGAATCTCCGCCCTGATAGAAAGACATCAGACCGATTCTATCGACGAGATCGAGTCTCATAAACAGAGATAAGAAGACCGGATAGAAGATAGAACCGAATAAAGTATTGAAGGCAAAATCCTTTCCTAGGACAACGAATCCTAAGATCCATAGGAGTACGTTGAATCCCCAGACAAAAAGGTCCGTGACGTTATTTCCTGTAGCCTTCTGAATCGGAAGGTTGATCAATTCGGCAATGGAGGTCATACCCCCTTGGATGATATTGAAAGGAACGATGAAGAGAGCAGAGCCTAAGGCTAAGAAAACACAACCGAGAAGGATCAGTAAGATATCTACGATTTCTTTCTTCCATTCTTGCTTTGTGATTTTATTTTTGAACATGTGCCGATATTTCTCCTTCGCCCCTAGTTTAGCAAAGAAAAGAAGAAATAGATAGAAACCATAAGAAAGTTAGACAGGAAGAAGAAAAGTAATCAAGGTTTCCTTTTGTTAGAACAAGAAAAGAGGAAGCCAACGCAAAAAAACTTTATCAAGAAGTATCGCCTTCCCGTTTCGGGTATAATAAAAACACCTAAGATAACACCTAAGATAACACCTAAGTTGAGATTGCCCTTTGGGTTTAGCAAACAAGGAAAAGAGGTACGCGAAACATGGAAGAGAAAAATAGTCCGCCTTTTCATCTGACCAATGAAATGATGATGCTCGTCAGTCAGATAAGTGAAAAAGCACAGAATATCCAGACGTATTTCCGTTTCGATTCTTTGCCTCGACTCCGACATGCCAATAGCATCCGTTCGATTCATTCTTCTTTAGCCATGGAAGCAAATTCTCTCACTTTGGAACAGGTGAAAGATGTTATCGATGGAAAGACCGTCTTAGGTCCACAGGAGGAAATCCAAGAAGTTCTCAATGCCTATGAGGCCTATCGAAGTCTTCCCGAGTTAGATCCTTATTCGTTAGACGATCTGAAGAAGACACACGGAATCATGACTCGTTATCGGATCCGCGAATCCGGTTCTTTCCGTCGAGGGGAAGAAGGAGTCTTTGATGGGGATAAATGCATCTTTATGGCCCCACCAGCGGAAAGAGTTCCACAGTTGATGGAAGAACTTTTCTCTTGGAGGAAAGAAAATAAAAATACCGTCCATCCTCTGATTCTCTCAAGTGTTTTCCATTATGAGTTTGTCTTCATCCATCCTTTTTCAGATGGTAACGGAAGAACGGCAAGACTATGGCAGACTCTGCTCCTTTCAAAATGGCATAGGCTATTCCAATACATTCCCCTAGAGAGTAGAATCCAGGATTTCCAGAGTGACTACTACGATGCGATTGCAAAGTGCAACAGCAGTCGTAATTCGGATCTCTTTATTCTGTTTATGTTGCATCGTATCGATGAAATTCTCGATAAGACCAAGGGAGAGCTGAAAGAGAATAGCGAACTCAGAGAACCGGAGAAGAAGCTCCTTTCTCAGATGGAGTCAGGTGTTTCTTACAAAGCCCAGGAACTGATGGAGAAAGTAGGACTGAAATCCCTGAAGTCTTTCCGTGAACACTACCTGAAACCGGCGTTAGAGGATAACCTCATCGAGATGACAATACCGGATAAACCGAACAGCAAGAACCAGCGGTATCGCCTTAGAGAAAAGTAAAAAGAGGTACGAAAAAAGCCACCCTTTCACAGGTGACTTTCTTGATCTACAGCTGGCGGAGTAGGGGAGATTTGAACTCCCGCGGGGATTACTCCCCCTAAGTCCTTAGCAGGGACTCCTCTTCACCACTTGAGTACTACTCCAAGGACGCTAAGGTGCCTGTATATTATCCTTTTTTCGAACAGGATAGTCAAGTTTCAATCGTAGAAAGAAAGGCTACACCAACAAAAAGTTCCTGCCTCCGAAAGGGAAACAGGAACTTTTGTTTTTGGTTTGAGCAGTCGATCAGAAATCGAGATTAGTCGATAATCTGAGAGACAGTGCCGGCGCCGACGGTGTGACCACCCTCACGGATGGAGAAACGAGTCTGGTTCTCAAGAGCGATAGGATGGATGAGTTCGACAGTGAGCTCAACGTTATCGCCCGGCATGACGACATCGGTGCCTTCCGGTAAAGTGACAGTACCGGTGACATCGGTAGTACGGAAGTAGAACTGAGGTCTGTAGTTGTTGGTGAAGGCAGTATGACGGCCACCCTCTTCCTTCTTAAGGACATAGACCTGGCCCTTGAACTTCTTGTGCGGAGTGACAGATCCCGGCTTGCAGAGAACCTGACCACGGACGATCTGATCACGATCGACACCACGAAGAAGCGCACCGATGTTATCGCCGGCTTCCGCGAAGTCGAGAGTCTTACGGAACATTTCGAGCGAAGTGCAGACACACTTACGGGTATCCATGATACCGACAATTTCGACTTCATCGTTCGGATGAAGCATACCACGCTCGACTCTACCAGTGGCGACAGTACCACGGCCAGTGATGGTCATGACATCTTCGACCGCCATTAAGAACGGCTTATCGTTATCACGAACCGGATCCGGAACATAGGAGTCGATGGTGTTCATTAACTCCATGATATGCTCTTCCTCGGTCGGATCGCCGTTTAAAGCCTTAAGAGCAGAACCGCAGATGATCGGAGTATCTTCCGGGAAACCATACTTGGTGAGTAAGTCGATGATATCCATCTTGACAAGGTCGATCATATCCTTATCGTAATCGATCATATCGCACTTGTTGAGGAAGACAACGATGTACGGAACACCGACCTGACGGGCGAGTAAGACGTGCTCACGGGTCTGCGGCATAACGCCATCAGTAGCAGCGACAACAAGAATAGCGGCATCCATCTGAGCGGCGCCGGTGATCATGTTCTTGATGTAATCGGCGTGGCCAGGGCAGTCAACGTGAGTGTAGTGACGCTTGGCAGTATCGTATTCGATATGAGCAGCGTTGATGGTGACACCACGAGCCTTCTCTTCCGGAGCGGAATCGATCTGATCGTAGTTCATCGCCTGGGATAAGCCCTTCTTAGCGAGAACGTGAGTAATCGCGGCAGTTAAAGTGGTTTTGCCGTGGTCGACGTGACCGATAGTACCGATGTTAACATTCGGCTTAGAACGGTCGTACTTCTGTTTAGCCATAGTGAATTTTCCTCCAAGTTAGATTCTAGATGACTATACGCTTTTTGCGTGCTGTTTTCAAGAATGGGCGCTATTAAGCGTTACGCTTCTTGACGATCTCTTCCTGAACAGCGGCAGGAACCTTCTGATAGTGGTCGAATTCCATCGTGTAGATACCGCGGCCCTGCGTCATCGAACGCAAGTCGGAAATGTAACCGAACATATTGGCAAGCGGAATCTTCGCGGTGATGACCTGGGCATTGGCCTTCTGGACCATGCCTTCGACCGTACCACGACGGGACGAAACATCGCCCATGACGGTACCGACATAATCGAGCGGAGTGGTGATATCGGCTTTGACGATCGGTTCGAGGATGATCGGTTTGCACTTCTGCGCCGCAACGCGGAGAGCTTCGGCCGAAGCGAGCTTATAAGCAGCTTCGGAGGAATCGACATCATGATAAGAACCGAAGACCAGAGTGGCCTTGACATCGATGACCGGATAACCGGCGATCATACCACGGGTCATAGCCTCGGCAAGACCATCGAGAGACGGCTTGATGAATTCCTTAGGAATCGCACCGCCGGTGATAGCTTCGGTGATCTCATTGCCCTTACCCGGGTTAGGCTCCATCTTGAAGACGACATGACCATACTGACCATGACCGCCGGACTGCTTGATGTATTTACCTTCGCACTCGGCAGTGTTCTCGATGGTTTCACGATAGGCAACCTGCGGAGCACCGACTTTGGTTTCGATGCCGTAGTCGTTCTTCAGACGGGTGACGTTGACATCGAGCTGAAGTTCGCCGACACCGGCGATGATGCCCTGTCCCGTCTCCTGATTCGTATAGTAATGGAAGGTAGGATCCTCTTCAGTGAACTTGATGAGGGTCGCAGCCATCTTATCCTGATCGCCCTTCTTGATCGGCTCGATCGCTTCGGAGATGACAGGATCGGCGAACTTGATGGATTCGAGAGTGATTCTCGGATCTTCTTCGCCGACGAGAGTATCACCGGTACGAGTCGAAGAGAAGCCGATAGCCGCCGCGATTTCACCGGCTTTCGCCTGAGTGATGTTCTCGTGGGAATCGGCGTTGACGAGTTCAAGACGCGAGACTCTTTCCTTGGTGCCCTTGCGGACATTGTAGATATAAGAGCCGGCCTTGACCGTACCAGAATAGACGCGGAAGAAGCAGAGCGTACCGAACTGGTCGGTGGTGAGCTTGAAAGCTAACGCGACGAACGGTCCGTTCGGATCCGGTTTAAGCTGGACCTTGTTGCCTTCCTTATCGGTTCCGACCGGAGCCGGAACATCGAGCGGAGAAGGTAAGTAATCACGGACGCAATCGAGAAGATACTGAACGCCCTTGTTCTTGTAAGCAGAACCCGGTAAAGCAGCCGCAATCTGACCGGCAATCGTTTCCTTACGGATAGCCGCCTTGATCTCCTCAACGGTAGGTTCTTCCTCCATCAGGACTTTCTCCATGATGGCATCATCGTTATTGGCTAACGTCTCAAGCATCATCTGACGATAGACCTTCGCCTGCTCGACATCGTGCTGATAATCGGCAAGAAGAGGATCGTCGAGATCGACGATGAGAGGCTTCATCTGTTCCGACTTCTTCGGATCATGATCCCATAACCAGGCCTTCATGGTGACAAGATCGATGAGGCCGAGTAAAGACTGGGAGATACCGACCGGGTAAGCAATCGCAACACCATTAGCGCCTAAGCGCTCTTTGATGGAAGCGACCGACATTTCGAAGTCCGCGCCCGTCGCATCGAGCTTGTTGACGAAGACGATACGAGGAACGTTGTACTTATCGGCCTGACGCCAGACCGTTTCGGTCTGCGGTTCGACACCGTTCTTACCATCGAGGACGCAGACAGCGCCATCGAGGACACGGAGCGAACGCTCGACTTCGGCAGTGAAGTCGACGTGGCCAGGAGTATCGATAAGGTTGATACGGATATCCTTCCAGATGCAGGTAGTAGCAGCAGAGTAAATAGTGATACCGCGCTTCTGTTCCTGCTCATCGAAGTCCATCGAGGACGCACCATCGTGAACTTCGCCGATCTTGTGGGTCTTACCAGTGAAGAAGAGGATACGCTCACTGGTCGTCGTCTTACCGGCATCGATGTGAGCCATGATACCGATGTTTCTGACTCTTTCAAGCGGGATGGATTCGTAAACGGATACCATCGCTTGATCGTTATCCATTGCCATAAGCTATTCTCCTTTTAATCCGCTGACGAAGACATCACCAACGGTAGTGAGCGTAAGCCTGGTTAGCCTGCGCGGTCTTATGCATATCTTCCTTACGCTTGACAGCACCACCGGTACCGTTGGCGGCATCGATGATCTCGCCGGCGAGCTTATCTTCCATCGTCTTCTCGTTGCGTAAACGGGCGAAGGTGACTAACCAACGTAAGCCGAGAGTAACCTTTCTCTCCGGGCTGACTTCGACCGGGACCTGATAGTTAGAGGCACCGACACGTCTGGCCTTGAGCTCGACTTCCGGCATGATGTTGCCTAAAGCGATCTCGAAGACTTCAAGCGCCGGCTTACCGGTCTTGGCTTCAACCTTCTTGAAAGCACCGTAGAGAATCGTCTGGGCGGTACCTTTTTTGCCGTCAACCATGATACGGTTGATGAGACGGGTCACGAGTTTCGAATTGTAAATCGGATCCGGCAAAACGTCTCTGTGCGGAACGGAACCATTCTTTCTAGGCATTGTCGATTACTCCTTACTTCTTCTGGATGGAGCCGTCCTTCTTGGTTCCATACAAAGATCTACCCTGCTTGCGGTTTTCAACACCGAAGCACTCCATCGCACCGCGGATGATGTGATAACGGACACCCGGCAAGTCGCGGACACGGCCGCCACGGATGAGGACAACCTTGTGCTCCTGAAGGTTATGTCCTTCGCCACCGATGTATGCGGTGACTTCATAGCCGTTGGAGAGACGGACTCTGGCGTACTTACGGGCAGCGGAGTTCGGCTTCTTCGGCGTCATGGTGCCAACACGGGTGCAGACACCTTTCTTCTGCGGGGAAGGAATATTGCGCTCGACCTTGTTGAGCGAATCCCATCTCTTCCCTAAGGCAGGGGCCTTGGACTTGTAGACAGGCTCTTGTCTTTCCTTACGGACCAACTGATTGATTGTAGGCATTCTTTTCCTCCCGGATAATGTCTTTAGATTCACACAGCCCCGGGTGTTTCCAGCCCTTTCCATAAAAAGAGCGGGCTAAGCCCGAAACTGCTGACGAAAAAGATTATAGAAAAGGGGGATAGAGAAGTCAAAGCTTTTTTTGACTTTTTCGATACGCCCGGGGTTGTGGAAATCAATTTGCCCCTATTCTCAGCTTCTTCCCTCTTTCTATTAAGAAAATAGCCTCTTCAACGGCTTCGCGATACTGACGAGGATCAACATGGTCGGTACCTCGGTGAGAACACCGACGGTCGTCGCTAATGCTACTCCAGGATTGGCTGGACAGAGGGAGGTGGCTACGGCTACCGCCAATTCAAAGAAGTTGCTTGGGCCGATAAAGGAAGCCGGAGCGGCAACCTCGTAAGGGAGCTTGAGAAGCTTGCCTCCCAATAAAGATTGACCATAGATGAGAAAGGTCTGAAGAATCAAAGGAACCGCAATAAAAAGAATGTGGACCGGATTTTCCAAGATGAGTTCGCTCTGCATAGTGAAGAGAAGGACGAGAATCAAGAGCAATCCTACTGTCGTAAAAGGGCTGAACTTAGGGATGACTTTCTCTTCCCGATAAGAAACTCCTGCTTTCCTGACGACGAGGAAGCGGACTAGAGTTGCTAGAACAAGGGGAATGAGGATGAAGAAGACGATCGAAAAAAGAAGTGTGAGCCAAGGGATTGAGAATCCTCCAATCCCTAGACAGATTCCGACCATCGGAACATAAGCTACCGGCAGGATGAGATCGTTCGTAGCAACCTGTAAGAGAGTGTAGGCAGGATTACCATTCGCCAGAGCCGACCAGAGGAAGACCATCGCCGTACAAGGAGCAGCTCCTAAAAGAACGGCACCGATGAGATAATCATTCGCTAAATCAGCAGGGATGATGCCAGAATAAAAAACATGCAGGAAGAGATAGGTGGTTCCTAGCATCGTGAAAGGCTTAATGGCCCAATTGATGATCCAAGTCAGGATCAAGGGCTTCGGTTTCCGAAAGACGTTCTTGATCGAGGTGAAGTCGATCTTCCGCATCATCGGGAAGATCATCAACCAGATGGGGACCGCGATAGGTATGTTGACTTGAGCTAAGCTGAGTTTCAAAAGAAAAGCAGAAAAAGAAGGAAAGCAGTGACATAATAAGACACAGTTTCCCATACAGAGAAGAACCCAGAGAGAAAGAAGTCTCTGAAAAAAGAGATTCCGGATTTGTTCGTATGAGTCGTTTTCTGGTTTTCCATACATTTTTTCCTATCGGTAGCGAAAAAACCACTTTTCTTCGTCACCACAAGAGCAGAAAACGTCCTCTTCCTCTTTCGGTTCTGAGGAGAGGAAAGTGAGGAACTCGCCTAACTCCGCAATCCTCTTTCGGTCAAGTCGGTAATAGCACCACTTCCCTTTCTTGGTGCAATGGACTAACCCGCTCTCCGTCAATACTTTCATGTGATGAGAAAGGGTCCCTTGTCTGATGCTGAGATGAGAGAGGAGGGAGCAGGCGCAAAGAATCCCATACCAAGAGAGCAGTTCAACGATCTGCAGCCGAGTCGGATCTAGAAGAACACTGGCTCCGCTAAGGAAATCTTTCTCGTTCATGGACTATTTGTATAGAAACCATATTGATGAATATCAATATGAGGAGCTAGCTTCAACCAGAAAAAATGGTGTGCCCAGGAAGGTACGCCATCCCAGTTACTGATAGTAAGGATTATCTGCGTCTGGAAGAGAAGATGGTCAGATAGAGGAAAACGCGTAAGAAGATCCAGAGGAAGTCGACATAGAGCTGATAAGCGCAATAGAGGGAGACGTCGGTGCTGTTCTCAAAGCCGATGTTCTCGCAAAAGAAAAAAATATCCTTGCGGAGGCAAGGATGGTCGCAGGGGTAGCCATCGTTTGAGATTTTTTCGTGTTGAATTTGGGAAAGGCGTAAGTTATAATCTCAGTACGATCTTTTCAAAATTTTATTTTTTTGTAACTAGGTAGATTATGGAAATCAAGAGAGATTATTATCTGAACCGACTCATCCGTTCCCGCAACAACGGGGCGATCAAGGTCATCACCGGCATCAGGCGGTGCGGGAAGAGCTATCTCCTCGACCCGCTTTTCCGTTCTTGGCTCCTCGCCCAGGGAATCCCTTCGGAAAGAATCGTCAAAATCGACCTTTCCGAAACGAAGAATCAGGCGCTGACCAACCCTCTAAGCCTCTCGAATCACCTGGAGAGAATTCTCCCCCAAGACGGTCCCTGCTATCTTTTTCTTGATGAGATTCAGCTCTGCGAGGCCATCGAGAGCCCTTTTTTCGAGGGGGTCAAGACCGCAAGCGGAGAAAAGCCCATGATCACTTTCTACACCGTATTAAATGGAATCCTGTCCTCCCACAAAAACGTCGATTGCTATGTGACGGGAAGCAATTCAAAGATGCTTTCCAGCGACATCCTTACGGATTTCCGCGGCCGGGGCTTTGAAATCCGGATGAGCCCTCTCTCGTTCTCCGAGTACCTATCGGCTAGGAATGGGGCGGATCGGGGGCAAGCCTTCCGGGATTACCTCCGCTACGGAGGGATGCCTTTTTCCTTGACCTACGATGACCCTGGTGACAGAGAGAATTATCTTCGTTCCCTCTTCCGCACCGTTTACTACAAGGATATCGTCGAGAGGCACAGACTCTTGGAGGACTCCTCCCTAAACGAGCTTACAAAGGTGATGGCTTCATCGGTCGGCTCACTGACCAACACCAGCCGTATCACGGACACGTTCCGTTCCAGTGAGGGCAAAGGAATCGGTAGAGTCACGGTCGACAGCTACATCGGGTATCTCAAGGATGCCTTCCTCCTAGAAGAAGCGGAGAGGTACGACATACGAGGACGGAAAATCATCGGAAGCGGGAAGAAATACTATTTCGCCGATACGGGACTTAGGAATGCGCTCCTCAATTTCCGCCAGCCCGACCGCGGCCATTTGCTGGAGAACGTGATTTATAACGAGCTTCTTAGGCTCGGCTATGGAGTCGACGTCGGGGCGATTCGCTCCTACGACCCCTCGGCGCCCAAATCAAATGCCTCGCCGCAGCTCGAGGTCGATTTCGTTGCGGAGAAGGGGGATGCCCGCTACTACATCCAGTCCGCCTT
>ONBI01000065.1 GCA_900316035.1 uncultured Eubacteriales bacterium | reverse complement strand
TTGCATGTATTAGGCACGCCGCCGGCGTTTATCCTGAGCCAGGATCGAACTCTCAATAATGTTATTGTGGTCCGGCCTCTGGCAGCCGACTTGATTTCAAAATTCTGTTAATTAGAGAACGAATCCGGTATTACTGTCCTACTTGATCCCATAAGGAATCGACATATTCCTGTAATGCATATACTGGTCATTCCGTTCAGTTTTCAAAGAGCGATCGTATGTGCACTTTTTTCAAGCGCGTTAAGTATCTTACCATCCGAGCTTAGACTTGTCAACAAGAATCGACAATTCAATTCAACCCGTCTGGAGGGCACGTGCTTGGAAGCAGAAGTCTTAGTGGGCCTCTCTCAAGTGCGTGAATAAGTATAGACAAGGCCCGAGAGATTTGCAAGCAGAATTTACAGATTTTTAGCAGGCTTTTGCGTAAGTGCTTACAAAGAAAGGCACAGATTTCAGTAAAACTTTCTTTTTCTTCTATCGAAAAAGGTGAGCCGAAGCTCACCTCGAGAATTCGAAAAGAGAAATAGATACGTTAGATATGAAGAGAATAGAAGAGCGGATCCTGATAGCCTAACGCCGGATCGTAGCCGTTATCGAAAGCCAGATGTTCGTGCTCCTTGGCTAAAGAAAGTTCCTGACGGGAAGCATCGATCTCGGCCATATTGTGATAGGCGTAACCCAATCCTCTTTCACCGGCTAAAGCATAGTAACGGTAAGCGACTTCAAGGTTCTTCGGATCGTTGACCTTGCTGCGGAAGCAATCGCCGAGATAGCAAAGAGCAAAGGAATAACCGGCATGGGCGGACTGTAAAATGAGGTCATGGCCCTTCTTGACATCATAGTAGGAAGTCTCTTCATCGGTATAGAGGATACCGAGACGGAAGAGAGCAGAGGAAGAACCCTGCGCAATTGCCTTTTCGTAATACTCTTTGGCCTTATCGTAATCGCAGGCAACAAGGTTGTTGTCGCCTTCATAGAGATAGCCGACTAAGACGGAAGCTCTCAAAGAGCCATCGTCCGAAGCAGCTTTTGCCAGTTCGACGGCATCCTGCTTCTCCTGTAAAGAAGCGGAGACGGAATCGAGAAGATGGAGAGCGCGGATGAGAATCTGATCGGCATCGATTTCGTCGTTGATGATCTTATCGGTAGACTCGATCGGCTGATTGATGGAAGCGACCACCGGAGCTTTCTCTACCGGAGTCTCTTCCTTGACCGGTTCTTCGGCTTTCTTTTCAACCGGGGCAGGAGCAGCGACCGTTTCCGGGGTAAGAGAAGGAGCCGTCTCGGAAGTTCCGCCCTTTAAGGAAGCGCGGATTTCCTCGGCCCTCTGCTTAGCGATATCATCGCCGTCTTTCGCGGCCTGATCATAGTATTCCAGAGCCTTCAGCTTATCGACCGGTTCACTTCCATAACCGTAGTTATAGTAGTCACCCATCTCTCTCAGATCGAGAGAGTCACGGGTTTCCTGTTTTCCGAAGAGAACCATCGCCGTATCGAAGAAGCGAGCAGCATCTTCGGGATTCGCTTCGATGCCGCCTTTTCCTTCGCGGATGAATTCCCCGATGGTGAAATAGGACTTGCCTTTCGTCTTTCCGGAGAGAGCCGAACGGTTGATCAGACTAAGACCTTTCTTGACTTCTTTTCCACCTTCGACTAAAGCTAAACCTTCCTTCAGATCATTATCAATGGTGTAAGACACGATCAATTTCCTCTTTTTCTTTAAATTATATGAGGATTCTCCCTTCGTTGCAATGCTAAAAGGGGAAGAAATAACGATTTCTTCGTGTTTTCTCTCTCACTTGTCAAGAAGAAGCGGAAGAAAGCAATCCTTCCTTGCGGAAAGAGAAGACTTCCTTATCGGTAAGGATCAAAGAATCTAAAAGAACAATCGAAGCTAAAGAGGCTTGATGCAGAAAAGAAAGGGTGAGTTCCGTATCCATTTTCGAGGGTGTCACCTGTCCGCTCGGGTGGTTATGGAGAAGAATCAGGAATCTCGTTCTGGTGATAAGAGCTTCATGGAGAATCTCTTCGCTTGGAAAAAAGACTTCTTCGCTTTTCCCGGAGGTGAAAGCCTGTCTTCTCAGAAGTTCTTTTTTCTTTCCAAGATAGAGAACAAGCAGCACTTCGTCTTTTCTTCCGCGGAAGAAGTTTTCGGATATCTCTCTTGCCTTACTGGAAGAATCGACGAGGATCTCTTCTTCGCTGAACGGCAATCTTCTCAGTATCTCGTTGACGGCAGCAAGCCGCATGCTCTTCGCTTTTCTGACTCCATAGGTTTCGATCGGCGAAGATGACGTGAAGATTCCTTTCAGCCCTCCTTTTTCAAAAAGAAGACGGTCAGATAAATCAAGGACGTTCTCGCTTTTATCGCCGGTACAAAGAAGGAGAGCCACAAGCTCCGCATCCGAAAGAGAAGATAAGCCTAAACGCAGAGCTTTCTCTCTCGGTTTCTCCCGGAAGGTGTTCGGGAAATAGAGCTCTACTCCCATGAGAAAGAAAAGCCTCCCGGCAGTGTCACTTTTCCTCCGCCTTCGGAAAAGAAGAGCTTGTAGGCGATGACACTGACAAGCGCGATGCTCATCAGAGCCAGCACGGCACTTAAGGTGATCGCTTCTCCTCCTTTTACTTCTTTCATCTCGGCTTCACTTAGGGATCGCATAAAAAATCCTCCTTCACTGAGATATTGTCCTGGAAGGAGGATTTTGTTTCACCGAAAGTGAATTATCCGAGATATTTTTTCAGTTCGTCGACGTATTTCTGATATTTGTCTTTTTCCAGAGCGACTTTCTCCGGTTTGGCTTTCGCTATGAAATTCGGATTCGAAAGCATCTTTTCGCTGCGGGCGATTTCGCCTTTGAGGAATTCGATACGTTTCGCAATACGCTCTTTGCTCTCTGCGGTCTCTTCTTCCTTGATTCCTAAAGCGAAAGACGGGAAGAAAGTGAGATCATCGCTCTTCTCGCGGATCTTCTCGATCTTCGAAGCGAAGGAGAAACGGAGAAGATAAGGTTTGAGATAGTCAAGATCCTCCTGAGTTCCTAAGAAGGAGAGTTCGACCGGCGCATTCGGCGCTAAAGAAAGTTCCGCCTTATGGTTGCGGATCGTCTTGATGGCTCCCTGAAGCGATAAAGCAAGATCGAGAACCTTAGCATCAAAATCAAAGCCACTCTTCAGAGGATAGTTCTCCTCATAGAGAGACTTCTTATGTTCCGGAAGATAGGAGTAGATCTCCTCGGTGATGAACGGAGTGAACGGGAAAAGAACAATCAGGATCTCTTTGAGAATCGTATAGAGGACATTCAAAGTGACACTCTTTGCCTTTTCGTCTCCCTGAGCGAGCGTGACCTTCGAATATTCTAGATAATCCGAGCAGAACTCATCGTAGACGAAGTGCATGATGTAATCGGCAGCCTGTCCTAACTCGTATTTCTCCATATTGGTATTGACGCTTTCAATCGTCTTATCGGCTTCCGAGACGATCCAGGCATCCAGCGGAGAAAGATCTTCTTTCTTCAGTCTATCCGGTTTAAATCCTTCCGGTAAAACCGAGAGGATATAACGGGAGCAGTTCCAGACCTTGTTGAGGAAGTTATGGGCGCTATCGACCTTGTTATAGGAGAAATTGATATCAAGACCCGGAGTACCGCCGGTCGCTAAGGCAAAGCGGAGCGAATCGGTACCGTACTTCTTGATTACTTCGAAAGGATCGATGCCGTTTCCTAAGGATTTCGACATCTTTCTTCCCTGACTATCGCGGACAAGGCCATGGATATAGACTTTCTTAAACGGCATCTTGCCGGTGAAATGAAGTCCCTCAAAAGCCATTCTCTCAACCCAGAAGAAGAGAATATCGTAAGCGGTCACCATGACATCGAGAGGATAGTATCTCTTATAAAGAGGATCCTCGGTATTCGGCCAGCCTAAGAAAGCAAAAGGAGCTAAGGCAGAAGAGAACCACGTATCCAGAACATCCGGATCCTGATCCCACTCGTCACTCGGAAGAGGAGTCTCCGAGCAGACGACTTCTCCGGTCTTCTTATTCGTATAGATCGGAATACGGTGACCCCACCAGAGCTGACGGGAGATACACCAATCCTGCGTATTGGTCAACCACTGATCGAAGATCGCGGAGAATCTCTCCGGGAAGAAAGTGGTCTTGTTCGGCCCTTTCTGCTCCCCTAAGACGGCTTTCGAAAGAGAGTCCATCTTGACAAACCACTGTTTCGAAAGCATCGGTTCGACAACCGCCTTGCTTCTTTCGCTGTGGCCGACATTGTGGACGATATCCTCGATCTTGATAAGGTCGCCCTGTTCCTTGATCTGTTCGACAAGCTTCTTACGGCAGGCGTAACGGTCAAGACCGCGGTATTCCACAGGGCATTTGTCGTTCATCGTCGCATCCTCGTTCATGGTCTTGACGAACTTCAGATCATGGCGTTTGGCAATCTGGTAGTCGTTCGGATCATGGGCCGGAGTGCATTTCATGACACCGGTACCGAATTCCTTATCGACATAACGGTCCGCGATCAGAGGAAGAAGTTCGCCGTTTGCCGGGTTGATGACTTTTCTTCCTTCGTACTTGTTATAGCGTTCATCGTCGGGGTTGAAGCAGACGGCCTGATCGCCGAACATGGTTTCCGGACGGGTTGTGGCAACCGTAAGATAACCGCTTCGATCTTCAAACCAGTATTTGAAATAGTAGAAGTGACCGTTATCCTGGGAGTAAACCACTTCGATATCGCTAAGTGCGGTCTTGAGTACCGGATCCCAGTTGATGATTCTTTCGCCACGATAGATCAGTCCCTCATCGTAGAGAGTCTTGAAAACATGGTTGACGGCTTTGCACATACCGGGATCGAGAGTGAAACGCTCTTTCTTATAGTCCATCGAAAGACCTAAGGCGCGCCACTGATTCGAAATATAGTCGGCGTGTTCCTCTTTCCACTTCCAGGCTTCTTTGAGGAATCCTTCTCTTCCGAGCTGGTATTTATCTTTTCCTTCTTCTCTAAGTTTGGCTTCGACCTTGGCCTGAGTTGCAATACCGGCGTGATCCATATCGGCAAGGAAAAGAACATCGTAACCGCTCAATTTCTTATAACGGGCGATGATATCGAGAATCGTGGTGTTCGTCGCATGTCCGATATGAAGAATACCGGTGACATTCGGCGGCGGAACAATCATCGAGAAAGCAGGTTTCGAAGCATTCTCTTTCAGACCCGCTTCGAAATAGTTGTTCTTCTCCCAGAACTCTTCCTTCCCTTCTTCGACCGAGGTGTGGTCATAGGCTTTCGGCATCTCTTTTTCCATAAAAAAATCCCTCCTCAAGATTTTTCTTGTGAAGGGACGCAGAGTTTTACCTGCGCGGTACCACCCCTCTTCGGAAGATCCGCTCTCGTACGTTTCAGACATCTTTACTGAGGAAACGTTGACCTCAGGGGATTTCTCCCTTGGCTCCAAGACGACAAGTAAGGCTTCCCTTATCACTTTCCATCCACAGGTGACTCTCTTTGAAGGCAGAATTCCTTACCCCTTCTTTTCTTCGCCGGTTGGTATTATAGAAGAAGACCAGGGTTTCTTCAAGCGATTTTCACCTCTCGAAGATGGGTTTTAAAGAAGGAAAAAGGAGTCGGAACCACATTCTCTCTAAGCAAACCTAAAACCTTAATTTTGACGCTAAAAAAAGGCGCCTATCGCTAGGCGTCTAGAAGATACTCTTGAGGATATCGCTCCTTAGGGCTTCGTAGAGATTCTCTTTCTTGAGACCTACTTCGAAGTAAGTGGCCGGAGCTACCTTCTCTTCCTGTTCCTTGAGAAGATTCTTTTCGGAAGTCCCCAATTTATCGACCTTGGTAAAGACAAACGAATAAGGGATCTTAAGATCTTCCAAGTAATCGGCAAACTCATCGTCGGCGGGAAGAAGAAGTCTTCGAGAATCGATGAGGAGATAGACTTTCTTCAGGGCTCTGTTCTCTTCTAGGAAATCCTTCATAAGTCCGGCGAAATTATCGCGGGCAAAGGTAGCAAAGCCGTATCCCGGGACATCGCAGAGATAGAACTTCTCATCGATCAAGGCATAGTTGACGGACTTTGTCTGACCGGCGGTTTTCGAAGTCTTCATGAAGTTTTTTCTTCTTAAAAGCCCGTTGATCAGCGTCGATTTACCGACATTGGAGCGGCCGAGAAACGTCACGCAGGGCCTATCGAAGAGGAAATCCTCTTTCCGATAAGCCGAGCGGACGAATTCGACCTTGCTGAAACTGTTCTTAGGCATCCTTCTTGACGCTCTTGTTCGTAGACTTCTTAGAGGTATCCTTCTTCTCCTTATCGTCTTTCTTCGGAGAAGTCTCCTTGTAGATGCGGTCCTTCTCCTTGGTGATATCTTCAAGGAAGACACCGGAGAACATCTCCGGAACCTTCTTCACTTCGACGATATTGAGGGCATCGGCGATCTCTTTGGGAAGCTCCATCCGATCCTTATGGTTCTCATAAGGGATGAAGACCGTCTTAATATGCTCTCTTGCGGCTGCATTGCACTTCTCACGTAAGCCGCCGATCGGCATCGAGTTACCTCTCAGATCTACTTCGCCGGTCATCGCGACATCGTTGCGGATACGGACTTTGGTGATGGCTGAAATAATGCAGAGAACCGTAGCGACACCGGCCGAAGGACCATCTTTAGGAGTCGCGCTCTCCGGGAAGTGGATATGGATATCGTTATTGGAGAAGAACTCCGGATTGATCCCTAAGTCCGGACCGATCGACTTGACGTAGCTTAGGGCGGTCTCGCAGGCTTCCTTCATGACATCGCCTAAGTTACCGGTGAGAATGAGTTGACCCTTACCCGGGAAGGTGTTGACCTCGATCTTCAGCACTTCGCCGCCGGCATCAGTGTAGGCAAGACCGTTGATGATACCGACCTGGGACTCCGAAAGATTTCTCTCGCGGATAAAGATCTCCGCTCCGAGATACTTCTTAACAACCTCCGGTGTTACCTTGAGATGGTTATAGGAAGGATCCCGGAGATAATCGACAGCAAACTTACGGTCTATGGTGCCGATCTTGCGGCGTAATTCACGGACACCGGCTTCCATGGTGTAGTATTCGATGATGTAATCCAAAGCATCATCGGTCCACTCCATCATACCCGGTTTGATACCGTTATCTCTTTCCTCGAGTTCGATGAGATGGGATTTTGCAATCGCCATCTTCTCAAACTTCGTGTAGGTATTGAGTTCGATCATCTCAAGACGGTCCATCAGAGGGCCAGGGATCTTGGAGATATCGTTTGCAGTGCAGATAAAGAGAACATTCGAAAGATCGAAAGGTTCATCGAGATAGTTATCGACGAAGTTCTTGTTCTGTTCCGGATCGAGGACTTCAAGAAGAGCCGAAGCCGGGTCTCCGTGATATCCGCCACCGTCGATCTTATCGATCTCATCGAGAAGGAAGACCGGGTTATTGGTTCCGCACTTCTCAATCGAGGAAATGATCTTACCAGGCATAGCGCCGATATAGGTCTTGCGGTGACCGCGGATCTCGGCTTCATCGCTGACGCCGCCTAAGGCGACCTTGACAAATTTACGGCCTAAAGCCTGAGCGATCGAAATCGCTAAGGAAGTCTTTCCGACACCCGGAGCCCCGTAGAAGCAGAGGATCGGAGCCTTTAAGGACTTGGTGAGCTGCTTGACAGCGAGATACTGAAGGATACGGTCCTTCTGTTTTTCAAGGCCGTTATGGTTCTCATCGAGAATCTTCTTGACCGAGGAGAGATCCTCGTTATCCTGCGAGGAGATTCGCCACGGAAGATGAACGAGAAGATCCAGATAGTTCGAAGAGACAGAGATCTCCTGGCTACCACTAGGCATCGCCTTCAGACGGGCAAGCTCCGAGCGGATACGCTTGATGATGTTATCGGGATAGAGTTCCGGATGTTCGTCGATCTGTTTTTCGATGG
>ONBI01000073.1 GCA_900316035.1 uncultured Eubacteriales bacterium | reverse complement strand
CCTTTACGGTCAGCATTCCCGTTCGGTAGGGCTTGAATTTCGGATCCATCGATTTTACCTAGGCGGAGAAACAAAAACGGTCTCCGCACATCCTTTCCGAGAGTGAGAGACCGCTTCGCTTTCCATGGTGCACCAGACAGGGCTTGAACCTGCACGGGATTTCCCATGCGCTCCTAAGGCGCACGCGTATACCTATTCCGCCACTGGTGCGTATGTGATTCTGGGGTGCGGACGAACCTTGTCCGCATGCCTTTTCCGGCCGTTTCCTGCCTCCCTGAGCTTAGGGAGAGAACGACCTTCCAATTTTACCACCCTGCGGACAACTTTTACCGAATTTCTGGGGATTTTGTTGGGTTAGGGGGCTTGTCCGCATCTTCTTTTGTCCGCATCTCACCCGAATTGTGCGATACCTAAGGCGTTTTTGGCTTATCGAATTCCTAGAATTAGTTGGATCCTAAGTCTTACGTGTCTACCAGTTCCACCACGTCCGCATAACAGATAAGAGATTACTCTTCCTTCTTTGTCGGATTTTTCTTAGGATCCTTCTCTGGATTGCGCTTTACATAGTTGGAAGAGATAGCGGTGATAGCAATCGTAAGAAGAATCAGAAAGAGAACGACACAGCCGACGATCAGAAGAGGAAGAGAGATTTCTCTTTCTTCTTCTTCTCCTCCGGGATTATAGTAGATCAATCCGACGGTGAGCAAAGCGGTCGCTGAAAGAAAAGCAAATGTCAGTACCGAAATGAAGATGGTACTGGCTCTTTTGGACATCTTAGCGATAGCAAAAGCAAACTTGATGCAGAGATTGATGACCATGATCCCTCGAAAGGTTGGTGCGCCCGAAGGGATTCGAACCCTTGGCCCCTAGCTTCGGAGGCTAGTGCTCTATCCAGACTGAGCTACGGGCGCACTTCTATATGGCGCTCCCAAAGGGAATTGAACCCTTGGCCTACCGCTTAGGAGGCGGTCGCTCTATCCGGGCTGAGCTACGGGAGCAGCAAGGAGATTATATCACTCTTTTTTCCTTTTCCTTTGGAAAAAAAGCGCCGAAAAGGAAATATTTAGAGTGAGAGGTATTGTTTATGAAATGCAAAGTGTTATCCCTATGTTCTTTCCTTCTTTTTTCTCTCTTTCCGCCACGTTATAAAACCGGTGAATTCACCCCTATCTATCACGGGGCACCTTTTGAAACCACGGTCTGTTCGTTCGGTATTCTTCCTTTGGAGCTTTACCAAAACGGTTATTATGACTTTCTTCCGCAAGGGTATCTCAATCCTTCAAGCGAAGAAGGAAGCTTTACGATCGGAGAAAAAGAAGAAACGGATCTTGCTCCCTTGCGTTTTAAAAACACGAGCGAAGAATATATGACGCTTCTTTTCTCTTTTGAGACTCCTCTTTCTTCTTTTCCTCTCAATAGAGCCAAAGACAGGATCGGTTACAAGTTGGAATATAAGAAGAAAGGAGAAGAGAAGAAAAGCGTATCGGCTTTTATCAAAGCCTCATCCTTAAAGAACAGTTTTCCCTATAATCCTTTTACCAATACCAAGATTCTTCAGACTTCTTCTCCTTTACAGAGTTCTCTTTATTATCTTCCGGTCAGCGAGATGTTCGCTCTCCCTTTTGCTATCGAAGAAGATAGCACTCTCTTTTCCCTCACCTTTGATTACGGAGATAACCCCGAACCTTTAAAGAAAGTAAGTCTCGTAAAAGGAAAAGTATTACCTACCAGTATTCCTACAATCCAGGAAAGCTATATCTCGCAGTGCCAATGCTCGAAATCTTCTTATGATCAGGAACTCAACGATACGATGACCTATTCCTTAGAGAGCAATTTCGGACACACTCTGAATCCGGAATACCTGAAGACAAGATTCGCAATAAGGGATCCTAACGATACCCTTATCTTTGCTTATCCAGATACTTTGGTCGATAAAGAGGACTATTACCGTATCGGAGGAAATGCTGCTTTAGGTTCTACTTTCCATTTGGAATTATCTTCTTCTCTTTATCCCGATGCCGGAACCATTCATCTCGTTATCACGGTTGTCGATAAGAAAGCTCCTACGATAACACAATTACAGGAAGAAGAGATCGAAGCTTCCTATACAACCGATTTCTTAGGAGAAGAGTTCCTTCAAAGCCATTTCCATTACTACGATAACTACGATGGAGAAGATATCACCTTTTCTCTTGCCGAAGAAAATGGTTATGCCTTCAACCGTTTCCAGATGGGAAAAAGAACTGCTCTTCTGAAAGGAAAAGACAGCCACGGAAATACGAGGAGTTATCCTTTCTCTTTATCTCTCTACGATGATGTTCCACCGCTTCTGGAAAGCAGTAAAGATGAAATCCATATCACATCGGATACTCTCTATTCCGAAGAAGATCTTCTCTCTTTCTTTGAAGCGGAAGACGAAGTAGACGGAATTGTCGAAATCGTCTTTCAGGAGAACTCCTACTCCGGTAAAGAAAGACAGACGGGAAACTATGAGATAAAGGCTCTTGCCAGAGATAAAGCGGGAAACGAAAGCGAAAAGACTCTCTATCTTTCGGTCGTCCCGAAAGGCGCTCCGACCTACTATGTCAAAGGTTCCTTCCTCTCCTTTTTGCAGGGGCAGATCCCGAGCAAAGAAGAGCTCCTTACTACCCTGATCCGAAACGGACTTCTTCCGGATCGGTCCTATACCTCCTTAAGAACTTATGAAGGAGAAGAACTCGATGACAGACTCAAACCCGGTACCTATGACATCACCTTAGAAGCTATCTCCGAAGAAGGAGAAAGCAACTACTGTGACTTGACCATAGAGATTCTTCCGAAAGAGAGCAAAAAGGAAGAAGAGACAGAAAGCGGCGGTTTCTTTGCTCGGATTGTCGCTTTCTTCAAGAAGCTCTTCGAAGCAATCCTATCTTTCTTCCGTAGACTCTTCTCCCTTTCCTGACTTATTCGGCGGGAGCAGGCTCTTGTTTTCGCTGTTGAAAATGACCCGGGAATATTGTAATATTACTATCCGCGGGGTCATGGCGGAACTGGTAGACGCGCTAGATTCAGGTTCTAGTGGGTAATTCCATAAGGGTTCGACTCCCTCTGACCCCACCAACGAGACCATAGTCGAACCTAGGTCTTGGAGGTCTTCCTCCTCGACGGCGGGTTCGGGATAAGGCCCGAAACAAGGCGAACCTTGATAAAGGCCAAAACAAGGAAGCGGGTGCAATAGCCCGCTTTTTTCATTGCTAAAATCTTATCAAATAGAAAAGTACATCCGTTTGTAAACATGAGATTTCATATACTCCGCGTCAGGAAAATACACTTAGAATAAGTAATCACCTTTAGTTGTGAACTTACGATTAGAAGAAATCTTAGATTTCATCTAGTGGGAGATAAACTAAAAAAACTTTTTCCAAAGCGGAAGAGGAAAGAAGTCATTCTGGGACGTGCAATTCACAAGTTCTTCTTGAATATATATATATATATATATATATAATTGTACTCAAAAGGAAGGTGTCAAAATGGCTGAACCTGATCAAGTGTTTTGTAAATTCTGTGGCGAGAAGATAGATGCCGATTGCGTTGTTTGTCCCCATTGCGGAAAACAAGTGAAGGATCTGAAGTCTGAGCAGACTCAGCCCCAGATTGTCATCAATAACGCCAACAACAACTCCAATACCAACGTTAACGCAGGTATTGCACCCGGATGTAGAATGGTTAATAAGTGGGTTTCCTTTTGGCTCTGTGTTTTCTTGGGCTATCTTGGTGCACATAAGTTCTATGAAGGAAAGATTGGAATGGGAATCCTCTATATGTGCACGGCGGGTCTTTTCGGCATAGGATGGATACTTGATATTTTTACCATTCTTGCCAAGCCGAATCCTTACGCGGTTTATTAGTTATCCTTTGTTTTTATCCCGCTTCCTTTATGGAGGCGGTTTTTTATGGCAAATTATCTGATTAGCGAAAAAACTCAGAAATCGAACATGCCAAATATAGAAATCAACCATCCTGTCACAAAAATACGAAGTTTTTTTGTGACAGGATAAATGATGGTTTCCAGAACTTATCCAACCGAGTGAACAAAACTCGTGATAGGAACTATTGCTAGACCTATTGTGAAATTAGCGGGTAACAGCAGCTTCTTTTCTGCTCTGGAAACGTGTCGGAAAACGTAAGTGTTGCTGACGGGCTCGAAGAAGAATGAATTCGGATACATTCAGGAAGTCAAGGACCTGCGACCGAGTAACGCAGTAACTCTTCTGCCAAGGACTGCACGTTCTTTCGAGGACTGATCTGTTGTTCTCTCAGTACTGGCAGGGATGAAAAGATTAGGTTTTAAAGGGAATATTGAAATATCGAATCATGGCAAACGCTTATTTTAATAATATCTCTGAATTTATCGATGAATTCACCAAAACGGATGCTTATGCCCCAAATCTTTATGGCAGCATCATCTGGGGAATGGAATTTGCTTTCCACGGTAAATTTTTCCGCGTTACGAGAGATCAGAGCGCGGATGATGAAACCTATGCCCTCATCTGCAGGAAATTCCATAAACCGACTATGCACTATATCGAAGTCTATCGCCTTCCCCGTGAATACTATGTTCCTTTTAATCCGACTCCCGATGTCTATCTCGGTCTCTATGATGATGTGAATGATCTTTTAGATCATTGCATTATTGATGAAAAAACGCATCGGGAGATCATCCCTTCGGAAAAAACCAGAATCACTAGTTTAGATTAGACAAATTATTCTTCTGTATTTTGCCCAAATCACAAAACAGGATAAGAAGTTGGATCAATTTGTGCCACCTCCCCTCCAAGCATAGCCCGACAGTGGGAGACCCACATGACAGCAGTACCCTTCCGAAAGCAGTTTCCTGTAGGGTCGCATTCCTTGGTATAGCGACCAAAAAAACCAATCCTCTTGTGTAAATATCTATGCCCCGTTTTCAATAGAAATTCAATACTAACTTACCTGTAGTATAAAATCGGCCAAAGTGACCTCCTAAAATTTATTAAGTGGCCAATTTGACCTTTTATATTTACATAAGAGGACAATTTTGCTAAACTGAATCTGGTGATGCATATGACATTAAAAGAAACAAGATTGAACTATCGCTTAACTCAGACTCAGGCTTCCAGTATCGTCGGTGTTCCGCTAAGGACATACCGCAGATATGAAACTGATGAAGACTATGGGGATGAACTGAAACGTTCAAAGTTCATCGATATTTTGAATGACAAATGCAGTATCACCGAAACAAAAGGCTTGTTAAGTGTTGACCAAATAAAGAAAAGCTTAGTTGCTTTATTTGACAGTCAATATCAGGGAGTAGTTGAATTCTGTTATCTCTTCGGCAGTTATGCCAAAGGATATGCGACTGAGACCAGCGATGTTGATCTATGTATTTCCTCATCCCTGACGGGAATGAAAGTCGCCGGTCTTGCGGAAGCTATCAGAAACGTCCTTCACAAGAAGATAGATCTCGTTAGATTCGATACACTAAAGGACAATCCTGAACTTCTTAAAGAAATCATGAAGGATGGCATTAAGATTTATGGATAACCGGAAAAATAACAAATATTATGCTCAGAAAGCCATAGAGCAGATAGATGCTATCGATAAATACATTTCCAATAAGAATTATGATGAATTTGTTTCCGATGAAGAGCTGATCGATGCTGTCATGTTCCGCCTGATCCAAATGGTTGAAAATATCAAAAATATCTCTTCTTATTTTAAAGTCAGACATCCAGAGATTCCCTGGGGTGACATTGCTGGCTTCCGTAACGGCATTGTTCATGACTATGGAAAAACTGATTATCTGACCGTTTACGAAACAATTACGAAAGATATTGATGAACTGAAAGAGGTGCTTAAAACGATTTGATATAATACCGACATCTATAACGATTTCCGGGAAAGCACAAGTGAAAGTAAAAGTTTTACTCAAAGGTTCGACCACGTACATGGGTTGGTCCACCAACTAGACCATAGTCGAACCCATCTCTTGGAGGTCTTCCTCCTCGACGGCGGGTTCGGGATAAGGCCCGATACAAGGCGAACCTTGGTAAAGGCCAACATCAAGGAAGCGGGTGCAAAAGCCCGCTTTTTCTTGTATGATGGGCATGCCATTGCTCTAGGGTGAAAGTCCCAATAGGCGTAGTTGTCGACGAACTAGATAGCGACTCACAAAGCGTAGACCGGT
>ONBI01000053.1 GCA_900316035.1 uncultured Eubacteriales bacterium | reverse complement strand
GGAGTAGGATTGAACCGCCCATTGCCGAACGGCACGATGGGTGGTGTGAGAGGCGACGGAAATGGAAGAGGACCTTCCATTTCCTAGCCTACTCGATTTGACAGAGCCCGTTTTCTGCTGAGACAGATTTCTTTTTTCTAACGGAAGGAAACATTACAATATGGCCCTATGATAATCTTTGCTTCCGGAAGAACCGATATCCCCGCCTTTTACGCGAAATGGTTCATGAACCGTTATCAGGAAGGCTTTGTCGATGTCCGCAATCCATTCAATCCGAAACTGGTTTCCAGGCTCTTTTTCCGTGACTGTGATCTGATTCAGTTCTGCTCCAAGAACCCTGCTCCTCTGATTCCTTATCTGAAAGAAATCACCCAACCGATTCTTTTCCATATCACTCTCACTCCGTATAAAGAAGATATCGAACCCGGTATCAAAGATAAAAACAAGATTGTCGAAGATATCAAAGAAATCTCTAAAATCATCGGTCCTTCTCAAACTATCCTTCGCTTCGATCCGATTTTCCTTTCCAAGCGTTATCCTCTCTCCTATCATCTCCGCGCTTTTGACCGCCTCTGTGAAAGACTTGATGGGTATGTTGAAAAAGTGATTGTCTTGTTTCTTGATATCTATAAAAACGTGGAACGTCATCTTTCTCTTCTTGCTCCTATCCCTTTTAGAGAAGAAGACTATAAAGCGATTGGGCTAGGTTTCTCCGCCTCGGCTACAAAGCATCATATGACCGTGCAGACCTGCTTTGAAAAACGGAATCTCACGGAGTATGGATTTGTCTCCGGAGAATGTCTATCTCTACAGACAGCCTATATGCTCACAGGAAAGATGTTTCCAGAGTTCAAAGGCCGAAAAGGGGAATGTCACTGCGCGGAGACCTGTGATATCGGCACTTATAATTCGTGCGCACATCTCTGTAAGTACTGCTACGCCAATTTCGATGAGAGCAAGGTAAAAGAGAACATGGCTCTCCATGACGATAACTCTTCTTTATTGCTCGGACATCTAGAAAAAGACGACGTCATCAAAGTGCGCAAATGAAAGAGGCCCGCAAAGAGCCTCTTTCTTATGATTTCCTTGCCTTTACTTCTCCGCCTGATGTTCCTTGATGATAGCTTCCGCTAAGGCGGTCGGGACCGGTTCGTAATCATGGAACTCAAGGTTGAAGTACCCAGTTCCCTTGGTCGTCGATTTCAGTTCGTTTGCGTATTCCTGAATCTCGGCTTCCGGAACAAGGGCAACGACTTCCAGATTCCCTTCGTCGCTTTCTTCGGTCGAGAGAATCTTTCCTCTTCTCTTCGACATATCGGAAAGAACCGGACCTAAGTATTCGCTGGTGATGACGACTTTGATCTGATCGTAGGGCTCTAAGAGAATCGGATGGCATTTCTCATAGGCTTCACGGAAAGCTAAGATAGCGGCATTCTTGAAGGCCATTTCGTTAGAATCGACCGGATGCTGTTTACCATCGGTCAAGGTGGCTTTGACATGGATGACCGGAGCACCGATCAATCCGCCATGCTCCAAAGCTTCACGGAAACCTTTTTCGACGGCCGGGAAGTAACCCTTATCGACATGACCGCCGAAGACCGTCGAAGTGAATTCGGTCTCTTCGGAAGGTTCAAAGCTCATATCGACAACACCATAGTAACCCGAACCGCCGGACTGTTTGATGTATCTTCCTTCGGCTTCTCCTTTGGTGGTGATGGTCTCTTTATAGACCACTTTCGGTTTCTCCAAGGTGAATTTGACTTTGTAATTGTCTTTCAGTTTATCGAGGATATAGCTGAGATGGGAAGAGGAGAGCGAGCCGATGATGATCTGGTTAGTGATGTTGTTCTTCTCAAAGGAAATCGTCGGATCTTCCAGTTTCATCTTCTCGACACTCTGGAAGAGACGGTCGGAATCGGCTTTGGTCTCCGGAACGATGGCTTTGAAGTATGTGGAGCTAGGATATTTGACCGGTTTGATCAGGACTTTCTTATCCGGCGAGGAGAGCGTATAGGAAAGATGGATATCGTCCATCTTCGTTAGAGCGCCGATATCCCCGGCACCGACTTCTTCTACCGGTGTCAGTTTTTCTCCGCAGATAGAGAAGAGAGTCGAGACTTTATAGGTCTTTCCGTTATTGGAGCAATAGAGTTCATCTCCGATATGGACGACACCGCAGTTGACCTTGAAGATTGAGATGAGACCTTGATACGGGTTAAAGGAGTTCTTGAACACGGAAAGCACCGGTTCTTCTTCATCAATCGTGAGTAACGGAATATTGTTTCCATCTTCGGTGGTTCCGATGATCGGTTTCAGATCGCTCGGAGAAGGAAGATACTCGGCAAACATATCCATCAAGGTGTTCATACCGATATCCTTGAGGGCAGAACCGACAATGATCGGATAAAGTTCGCCTTTGAGGACGGATTCTCTTAAACCGTATTCGATATCCTCATCGGTTAACGGTTCGCCGGAGAAATATTTCTCGAGGAGTTGGTCGTTGGTTTCGGCAACGGCTTCCGTCAGACGGTTATGGAGAGCGAAGACGACCTGTCTCTTCTCCTGATAAATGACATCATCGACACATTCTTTTCCGTTATAACGTCTGGCTTTCATCTTCGGGATGTTGATGAAGCCATCGAAGGTGTTCTGTTTACCGATAGGATAAGAGAAAGGAACGCAACGTTTATCGAGCTTTTCTTTGATCTCTTCATAGAGAAGCTCAAAATCGATGTTCTCTTTATCGAGCTTATTGATAAAGAGGAAAGTCGGAATATTGCGTTTCTTCAGGGCTTTGAAATCCTTGATGGTACCGATCTGAACGCCTTTGGAGGCATCGATGACAAGGACAGCTCCTTTGATCAGACGGGTGACACCGAGAAGTTCATAGACAAAATCATCATTGCCGGGAATATCGATAAGATTGAACTTATAACCATTGTGGGTGATTGGAACGATAGAAGTCGAAAGCGAACAGAGTTTCTTCTTCTCATCGGGTAGATAATCGGAGAGAGTGTCTTTTCCTTCGATACTTCCCTTCTTGGAAATCAGGCCGGCTTTGTAAGCTAACGATTCAACAAGAGTGGTTTTGCCGCTTCCCTGATGTCCGACCACGGCGATGTTTCGGATTTTGTCTGGGGTGTAGATCATAGCTAGTTTCCTTTCCAAGATGTAATCGCTTACATTCATTGAAAGTAGTATAACGCTTTTCCCGAGACTTGAAAACAGGAAATACAAAGACAGAACCTGTCCGGAAAGAATTCCGGAAGAAAAATCAGCGGATTTCTAAGACGACGATTCGCTTCTCTTCTTCTACCCGGAAACGGATTGTATAAGTAAGAAAAGGAAAAGCGTAGATACGTTCGCTATCGTGTTTATACCCAGGACGAGGATCCTGAGAAAGAACCGAAACCAGTTCTTCCTTCTTCTCTTGTGACAGAAGGGAATCACATCCGTTTTCAAAAGCAACTTCCAAATTAATTGATTGAGATGGTTTTGCAAATCCACCTTTTGCTTCTGGAAAACAATCGGCATAAGGAACATAGGGTTTGATATCGTAAATCGGCGTATGGTCCATCAGGTCAACCCCAGATAGATAAAGATATGGTCCACCTTTGCTTTCGGTATTGATCTTCTCGATCTTGGCTATGGTCAGACCTAAGGGATTGGGGCGATTCGGACTCCTCGAAGCAAAGACACCGACTCTTTTGTTACCACCGAGTTTCGGAGGTCTTATCGTCGGAGAAAAAGGCCCTTCTTCCTCTTGGGAAAATCCCCAGATAAGAATCACATGAGAAAAAGTTTCTAAGCCTCTCAAGATTCCTTCTTTACGGAATTCCCGTTCGAACGTGATAAGCCCTTTCACAGCCGAACTCACTTCCCCTTGTCTCGGAAGTGCAAACTTGCTTGGGAAGTCCGTATGGATATAAGCGATAGGTTTTAAGAGAAGCTCTCCCGTCTTTTCTTTGATTTTTTTAGCCATAAGTACTTTGTTCTATTGCCTTGCTATTTTAAAATAGTGCCTCAGAAAAGAAAACCGAATGGAAGGATAAGAATCGCGATGGGTATTGTATTGAAAGCGGAACACTTAGTCCGCACCTATGGAGAAGGAGAAGTCTTAGTCAAAGCGGTAGACGATATCTCCTTTTCCCTCAAGCGTGGCGAGTTGACCATTATCGTCGGACCCTCCGGCGCCGGAAAATCGACACTGCTGAATCTTCTCGGCGGCATGGAAACTCTCACAAGCGGTCACCTGTTTGTCGATGGGGAAGATATTTCTACCTACAACAAGAAGCAGCTCACCTATTATCGGAGAAACAAAGTCGGATTCGTCTTCCAATTCTATAATCTGATGCCGAATCTTACGGCCAAAGAGAATATCGAACTCTCAAACGAACTCAAGAAAGATTCCATACCGGCCGAAAAAGCCTTAGCGGCGGTAGGACTGGAAAACCGTATGGATAATTTCCCTTCCCAATTATCGGGTGGCGAACAGCAGAGAGTCTCTATCGCTCGTGCCTTAGCCAAGAATCCGGAGATCGTTCTCTGCGATGAACCTACGGGTGCTTTGGACTACATGACCGGAAAAGAGATTCTTTCCCTTCTTTCCGATGCGGCCCATAAAGACGGGAAATGTGTCATCATCGTCACCCATAATTCGGCTCTTACCGAGATGGGAGACCATCTTTTAAGAATCCGCAATGGCAAGATCATTGAAGAAAAATACAATCCTACGCCGAAAGATATCCGGGAGATTGAATGGTGAAGACCTTTATAAAAACGATCGGGAGAATGTTTCAAGAAAACCTCGGAAGGTTCTTTGCCAATCTCCTCATCTGCTTTTTTGCTCTGGCAATCTCGGCCGGTCTCAACGCGATGCTGAGCGATTACCAGGAAAGCTATCAAAAGAACTACGACCAAGGGAAGGCCAGCGATATCGTTTTGAAAGATACTACCGGAAACGATGTTTTTCGGAAGGATCTTGACGAGGTCAAAGGAAGCGATGCTCTTGCTTTCCTCAAAGAAGACGAGGATGTTCTTTCGGTCGATACCTATATGTCCTACGACTATCCTTACGAAGAAAACTATTATCGGTTTACGATAGAGGATTTCAAAGCAAAGAGCGTCAATCTCTTCACTTTGAAAGAAGGAAGAATGCCAGAAAAGAGCGCGGATATCTCCCATATCGAAATCCTTGTTCAGGAAGCTTCTTTCTCCCGGAAGGAATACAAGGTAGGTGAAAAACTTTCGTTCCCTTCGTTAGCCTTGGCGCTTCCGTCCTATTCCGGCAACATTGAGTTGGAAGTTGTCGGTATCGTCGATTCCTGTCTTTATAATTCCCAACAGGAAGAGCCGGCACAGATTTCTTCCGAAGACAAAGATAATCTTCCTGATATCACCGCTGCTTTCTTTGTTGATAAGAATTCTTTACCGGAAACGTATACAGCAACAATCCTTGGAACCGAGATGGAGTTACCGACTTCTTCTTTCTATATTGTTACTGACTGTGCTATCCGTTATCAGAGAGGGAACCGTTCCTATTTCTCTTCCGAATATAAGGATTTCATCGAAGCCAAGAAAGAAAAACTCCTTTCTCATTTCAACGCAAATGAAAAAGAAGTCGAAGCTCTCACCTTAGAAGAAAATGTTTCCTATGCTCTCTTCAAATCCTATCAGAAGAAAGTCGGAAGCATCGCTCTCATCATCCCGATTTTCTTCCTGATCCTTTGCGGATTGGTGAACCTTCTTACCATCAGCCGACTGATCAAGGAAGAAAGACCTTTGATCGGCACCTATGTCTCTTTGGGATACGGAAAAGGAGCGATTGTCAGCAAGTACTTAGTCTTCTCTTTGCTTTCGACCGGAATCGGATCCCTGTTAGGTTATTTCTTCGGGGTTCCTTTCCTTCCGAAGATCATCTACGGAGCTTATAACTCTGTCTTTGAGTTACACGGTCTGAATCTTACTTTCTATACTTTGGTCGGTATTCTCTCGATTGTTGCCGTTCTGCTTCTTACATTCTTCGTCACCCTCTTTGTCTCTCTTTATCTCCTTCAGGAAAGCCCTGCTTCCCTGATGAAACGGAAGAGTCCCAAGCCGGGAAAGAAAATCTTGATGGAACATCTTCCCTTCTGGAAGAAAATTCCTTTCCGCTATAAATCCGCTTTCCGCAATATCTTCCGCAACAAGCCGAGCTTCTTCCTCAACTCTTTCTCCATCATGGGAGCCGTCCTTCTTCTGATGCTGAGTTTCTCTTTACTGAATATCTCGGATTCTTTGAAAGACGATAAACTCTTCGGCAATGTCGCTTCCTCGATGGGGTTGATCTCCGGTGTCATCATCTTCTTTGCTCTTTCGATGACGGTGGTCGTCATCTATTCCTTAGCCAATATGAACGTCATGGAAAAACAGAGAGAATTAGCTACTCTGAAAGTCTTAGGTTATACCGACTCCGAATGTTCGTTTTATTCCTTTAGAGAAATCATCCTGGTGTCTGCTACGGCCGGCCTCATCGGTTTACCTTTCTCTGCCTTGGTTCTCTACTTTGTTTATAACTATCTTGAGTTCGGTTCCTTAGCCGATGTGAAATGGTGGTCCTATGTTCTTTCCTATGTCATCCTGATTGTCACAGAGATCTTAGTTAACCTTCTTCTTTCCCCAAAGATTGCCCGCATCGATATGAACGATTCCCTGAAGACATTGGAATAAAAAAGAACAGCCGGAGAAGAAAACCGAAAAAAGTCAAAGAAAATGTTTCTTTTCTCTTTCTCAATTCTTTCAATTGTTCTATCATTATTACTAAAGATACGGAGGAAAGACACACTTATGGCAGACGAAAAGAAAACTTATACGACTTATCTTATTTTTCCCGTCTACAAAGATGCGAAGCTGAAAAAGAAAGTAGACAAATGGGGTGTGAAGAACAACGGTTCTGATCACGTCATCAAATACTTCGCTACTCAGGCGGAAGCCAAAGAGTTCGTCAAGGAAAGAGCTGAGCGCAATGACCGCGCTGCCATCACCAAGGCGAGCAAAGGCGCCCATAAGGGTCAGTATCAGAAGTAGACTTCTTCTATTATTTGGGAAAGTGCCTGTTCTTCGGAGTGGGCACTTTTTGCTTCTTGAAAGGGAACTCCTTCTGTTTCCTTTCTCTTAATGAGCAAACCGATTGGGGAATTAATAATATAAGGAAGGATAGAAAATCCGGTTCTGAATTCTCTTTCAGGGCAAGGAAAAGAACCTTCTTTTCTTCTTTCCTTCTCTTGCTCCGAAAAAAGAATTAAATGTCGAAACTTTTTCTTTCATGAAGAATTCAATGAACGAGAAAAAAGCCTGATTCATCGGCTTTTCTCCTTCTGTTTCAACCCTTTCCCGATTTTGAGCCTTTACCTTGAAAACCGCCCTTTTATAACCTATATTATTGATAGCCTTTTTTCAAACCACGGAGGAATCCATGAACGATACCACAAATACCCAGAAAAAGATGGTCCTCTCTTCCCTCGAAGAGAAGAAACCGGTAGAGATGGACTTTTCCGATGATAACGATAACGGATCGGACCGCAACAACAATAATAATAACAATCCGAACCGCCACTCCTCTTCTACCCATGGTGGTAGAGGCGCTTGGCCGATTATTCTTTTGGTCGTCCTCTTTATCGGTATCATCGCGTTGATTCTTTATTTCTTCGCTTTCCGCTCCAATTCCCGTAGCGTCAGCTATAGGGACCCAGATGTCACTTACCATGTCGATGCCGATGGCGATGGCACAATCGATATGGATAGAAACGGTTATCCGGATCTTTCTAAATGGAATGGTAATGGCACTTACGCCGACATCATCTACGCGGATGATAGCGAAGGCGAACTCGCGAAGAAACTCCTCGATCCAAAGACCTACAGTGTCAAAGTCTCAGTCGTGGCTTCGAACACCACTTCCCAGGTCACCTATCTCTCCGGAACCTATCAGGAAGTTCAGAACGGGAAGCTCGTCGAAGTTCCTTTCACAGCGTATCTGACTACCGAAACCTATCACGCCTATGTCGCACCGATCTTCGCAAACGTCACCTATACGACGACCGAAGGCAAAGTCAGCAAATATTACACCGGTGATAATTTCTCCGAAGGTGTAGAGACGACCAACGATGCGAGCTGGATCTATCCGCTCATCATAGTCATCATCGCCATCGTTTTCATCGTCATCTTCATCAATTCGATGTCCCGTTCCTTAGGAGCCGGCTCGAACCAGATGAACGCCTTCGTCAACAATGTCGCCCGCAAAGAGAACGCCTCGAAAGTCCGCTTCTCCGATGTGGCCGGCTGCGATGAAGCAAAAGCCGAACTTGTCGAACTCGTCGATTACTTCCACTCGACTGATAAATACACCCGCTTAGGTGCGAAACTTCCTCATGGTGTTCTTTTGGTCGGGCCTCCGGGAACCGGTAAAACCTTGCTTGCTAAGGCAGTTGCCGGGGAAGCCAAGGTTCCGTTCTATTCGATCTCCGGCTCCGACTTTGTCGAAATGTATGTCGGTGTCGGTGCTAGCCGTGTCCGTTCTCTCTTCAAGACCGCGAAGCAGAATGCTCCTTGCCTTATCTTCATCGATGAAATCGATGCCGTCGGCCGTCAGAGAGGTGCCGGTTTAGGCGGAGGAAACGATGAGCGTGAACAGACGCTCAACGAACTCCTCGTCGAGATGGATGGTTTCGAAGACAATAACGGTGTCATCGTCATGGCAGCCACTAACCGCTCCGATATTCTCGATCCTGCCTTGACCCGTCCGGGACGTTTTGACCGTACAATCACTGTCGATCTTCCGGATAAACAGGGAAGAGCCGCGATTCTCAAAGTCCATTCCCGCAACAAGAAGCTTGCTGCCGATGTCAATTTCGATGCGATTGCTTCCCGTACCGTCGGTTTCTCCGGTGCTGACTTAGCCAACATCATGAACGATGCCGCTATCTTAGCCGTCCGTGCAAACCGCGATGCGATTACGACGGCCGATATCGATGAGGCGATCGACCGCGCTATCTCCGGCCCTGCCAAGAAGTCTCATCTCGAACCGAACGAAAGAAAACAGGTCGCTTATCATGAAGCCGGCCATGCGGTCATCGGTATCTTCTTACCTTATTCCGATAAGGTCCAAAAGATCACGATCATCCCTCGTGGACGCACCGGTGGTCATGTCCTTATGACGCCGGAAAACGACCGCTTCCTGATGACGAAGAATCAGCTTCTTGCCCGTATCACCGGATACTTAGGCGGAAGAACTTCGGAAGAGATTTTCTTCGGCGATGTCTCAACAGGTGCTTCGAACGATATTGAAGTCGCTACGCAGATCGCCCGTTCGATGGTCACCGAATACGGTATGTCGGACTTAGGTCCTATCCAATATGAGAAACCGGGTGGATCGGTCTTCTTAGGAAGAGATTACAATTCCACGCAGGCCAACTATTCGACCCAGATCGCTTACGAAATCGATAAACAGATCCGTCTCATCGTCGATGAATGCCACGCGAAAGCCAAAGAACTTCTTGAAGCTCACCGTGACGATGTCACCTTGATTGCGGAAACGTTGATTGAGAACGAGACGATCACCGCCGATCAGATTGACTATCTTCTCAAGAACCGTCATTTACCTCCGGTCGATGAGCATAAGCTCACCAGCTTAGACGGTAAACCGGCGAAGAATCCGCACGATATCATTCTCTATCCTGGCTACGAACACTTCTATCATGAGATCGATAAGCTCTTAGAAGGAAATCCGAGCCGCCTTGTCGTTGTCACAGCTACTTCAAACGGCCATCCGATTCCGGATAAATCCTTCGAAGAAGCCTGCGTCCGTGGCGCGAAGGATCCTTCGCATATCGCGGTTCTCTATGTCGATTTCAGCGAAAGCGTGCGTATCTCTGTCTCCATCGAAACGTTTGCTCAGCACTTAGAGAACTATGCCGGTGTCCCGGTCCTCCTGATGAAGACCGACGATGCGACGGTTCACCATCTCGAAGCCCGTTATCAGCCGAAAGAAGTGGTGGAACCTATGAAACCGGCCGAAGAGAAGAAAGACGAGCCGACGGACGGAAATAAGTAAAAAGGGTAAAGGTTAAAGGAACGAAACATGGCTACCAAAAAATTCACCAAGCACGCTCAGCGCGTCTTGAATCACAATCCGAATGTCGTGAAATGTACCGAGGCGAAGATCACTTTCACCGAGGAATTCGCTCAGAAGGTCTTAGATGCTCTCAAGGCAGGAGAAGATCCTTATGCCGTCTTCGAAGAAAACGGTCTTTCTCTCCGTATCTTAGGAAAGTCCCGTGTCAACGGAGCTATCGGCCTCTGGAAATCCCGTTTCGGCTTAGAAGATCTTCCGCGCCGCAAGCCGGAAGCAAAGCCGAAGAAGGAAGTCGAAACCGCCATCGAACGCCGCGAGAAGAATCTCGCTGCTGCGATTGCAGCCTGCGATAAGCTGATCGCCAATCCTCAGGAACTTTCTCTTCCGGAAGGAAGCGATAACGACACCATCCATTTTGCGGCAATCAAGAAAGTCTATGATTCAAAGATGTCGGTCATTGTCAAGGACCTCTGCTCGCATTACGGCTATCCCTATAGCAAGTACTATGCGTATCTGCAGTCTCAGAAGCCGAAGGACGAATACGTCAATCTTCTCAACCCCCATCATCGCGCAAAGTAGAGGAAGAAAACGGCTGGTTCACAGCCGTTTTTCTTCCTCTTTCAAGGAAAAAATTATGGATATACTTTCGTTTTCTTCTAAGGAAGCAAGAGATATTCTCTCTTCCGGTTATGTCTTAGCCTTACCGACCGAGACCGTTTATGGAGTCGGGGTGAGATGGGACGATGAGACGGCTTATGAAAGACTCTGCAAAGCCAAAAACCGCCGGCCGAGCAAACCGATTGCGGTCATGTGCTCGGATACCTTCGACCTCACCCCTTATTTTGCTATCAACGATGGGGCAAAAAGAGTGATGAAGAAGTTCTTACCGGGACCTCTCACCTGCTTGGTCAAAGCCAAAGAGAGTGCTCCGAAACAGACACACTTAGGGACCTATGTCGCCGGTATCCGTATCCCGGCTAAGAAAGAACTTCTCGATTTTCTTTCTTCTCTTCCTACTCCGCTTCAGGTCACCAGCGCCAATATCTCCGGTTCTCCCGCTTTGAAGGATTTCGAAGAAGTGAAGAAAACCTTTGAGAATGTTTCGGAAGTAAAAGGCATCATCAAAGGCTCCTGCCAGTCCGGAACTCCTACTACGGTCGTTGATCTCACCGGAGAAAGGCCGGTCCTGATCCGCCAAGGTGATATCACGTTAGAACAGATCGAAGAAGCTTTCTACGATAAGAAGTAAAGAAAGGAGCAGATAATAAAATGACGATTTCTTTTGCCTGTGATCACGGGGGATTCCTGTATAAAGAAGCAATCCTATCCCACTTAAAAGAAAAAGGATACAAAGTCCTCGATTTCGGCACTTTCTCCTTGGATTCCTGCCATTATCCGGAATTCGCTTTCCCGGCAGCAGAAGCTGTCCGCGACCATAAAGCCGAAAAAGGTATCCTGGTCTGCTCCTCCGGAGAAGGGGTGAGCATGTGCGCCAACAAAGTTGCAGGTATCCGTTGCGGTATCGGTTATGACGATGATGTCTCTCATCTCATCGTCGAACATAACCACGCCCAGATGATCGCTTTCGGAGCAAAATTCATGAAGCTCGAAGATGTCTTACGGAGAATCGATATCTTCTTAGAAGCAAAACCATTAAGCGGAAGACACGATATCCGTGTCGGTGAGATCGACGCTTACGACGAAAAGCACTGGAAGTAATTCACATAGAGGAACAAGCTGAGGCTTTGATTCCTCAGCTTTTTTCTTACGCACGTATACGCGCGTCCCATTTACCCTATTAAAAGCTCAAATCAATCGAGATAATCCAGGAGAAATCCAAGCCTTCCATCGATTCTGAAAAATATTTTTCAAAAAGTTATGTCATTGTTCAGTGATTTTGTCCCTATATCTTCATGTGTCTCCAAGGATGCTCAGATGATGGCTTATGTTGTTTCTCCGATGCAGGAACAGGACCTT
>ONBI01000055.1 GCA_900316035.1 uncultured Eubacteriales bacterium | reverse complement strand
CAGCCTGACAAACCGCAACCTGCTGGATCTGGCCAACGAATTCGTCACAATCGGTTTCCCTGAATGAATCCTGTGTGGATGTGTGGATAAAAGTTCAGGGAAGATAGGCCTGAGAGAGTTCGATATTCTCGACATTCAGTTTCTTAGCGAGGATGACGCGGAGAACATTGAGACCTGCGAACATCCAGCAACGGCCGGAATGGCGCTGATTGGTCACTTTGCCGGCATCGATATCGACGGAGAAGGAGTTGCGGAGCGTTCTCTGCAATTCTTCGTTGATGCTTGAAGCGTTGATGCCGTTCTTGGTGACGGTTCTTTCTCTCAACTTATATTCCGGGTGGGAATTGTAGTCCTGTTCAAAGGACTTAAGATCCTTTTCGGATAGCGTTTGTTCCATATGGGTTCCTCCTTAAATAGTTAGATTTGGCTAACACACAGGTAGTGCGAACCTATGATAGCACTTTTTATCTCTTTTCTGTCTACAAAAGCCAGAAGGTTTTCCTTTCTCCTCTGTAAGCGCTATCGAAAAGAAGGGAAAAAGCAATTTCCTCTATATTCCCTGTGTTACAATGAAAAAAAGAGGAAAAAAGACATGAAACTTCTTCAGGAAGGAAACCCGGAGGGAAAAACCATACTGCTTCTACCACCGATGCTTTCCGATAGCCAGTATCTTTTTTCCTGTTTTTCTTCTCTGGGGAAGAAGTATCGCCTTCTTTCTTTAGACTATGACGGATACGGGAGTGAAGTGAAGAAGGATTTTCCTTCGGCGGAAAAAACAGCCGAAGAGATTATCTCTCTGCTTCTGAAAAAAGAAAAAGGCCATGTCGACTATGTCTATGCGGCAAGTCTCGGTGCCCGTATCTTCATGGATGTAATCAAAGAGAAGAGACTCTCCTTCGACCGGATCCTGTTGGATGGACTCTGCCTCTATGAAAACGAAGAGGAAGCGAGAAAATTCTTGGTCGATATGTTCTTAGACGAAAGAGAGAAGGCCCGTTCTTCTTTTGCGGAGGGAAAGAAGTTTATTTCTTCTTTCTATGGGGAGAAGGATGCTCCTCGCCTCAGCGATCTCTTCATGAAGACTTCCAAGAAGACGATTGTGAATTCTCTGATCGGATGTACTTCCTATACTTTCCGTCCAATCGACGAATCCCTGCAGAAGAAGATGACTCTTCTTTATGGTTCCAAGGAAGACGATTATCTTCCGGTTTCGAATACTTTTGAAGAACGGTATCCTTTGGTTAAGATTGTCGTAACCGAAGGAAAGAACCATATGGAACTGCTCCGGAACTCTCTTCTTGGTCCCTATCTGGAAAAATACCTTTTCTGAAGCTCTTTTTCGTTTGTAATACCGAGAGAAGAATTCTCCCGATATGGTATAATCTTGGCATGAAGAAAACGCTCTTACTTTTTCTTTTTCTGTTTCTGTTAGGATCCTGCTCGAAGAGCGATCCCGGGTTTGATTTAGCAAAAGAAAAAGAGAACCTTCTTGCCAAAGAGACTTCTTCTTTGCCGCTCTCTTCTTCCCTTGAAGAATTTTCTTCCCGTCTTTACAGCTCGAGGAAAGACGATATCTATGTATATCAGTTCATCCTCGATGACAGCAAAAAGGAAGAAAAGAACGCCCGCCTTCTTCTTTCTCCGAATCAAGATACGGTTCTCCGTTTCGGTTATAACTCCTCCTATACCCTGGTTCCGAAAAGCGGAGAAAGCAATAAAGATAACCATATCATCAAGGGTATTTCCCTCACTTTCTCTTCGGCGAAAGAAATATCTGCCCCGGTGAAATGCGCTTTCTATTCCGATGCTCTCGAAGTCTATTTCGCTGTTTCCGTTTCTGCCTGAAAAGGAGAATTCCTCATGGATATATCATCTCAGATTGCTTTAGATCTTTCTTTGAAGAAAGAGAATGTCGATGCCGCAATCGCTTTACTCAACGACGGTAACACCGTCCCTTTTATCGCCCGTTACCGCAAAGAGGAAACGGGTGGTCTTAGTGATGAAAACTTACGCGCCTTAGAAGAGAAGCTTTCTTTCTATACGGCTTTAGAAGAGAGAAAAAAGACCGTCTTCGCTTCTTTAAAAGAACAGAAGATCGAAGACCCTGCCCTGCTTCAGAAAATCGAAAACACCTTATCGGCCAGTGAACTCGAAGACCTTTACCGCCCTTATAAGCCGAAACGTGTCACCCGTGCCTCGAAAGCGATCAAGGCCGGACTAAAACCGCTGAGTGAATATCTTGTCAAAGATAAGACCGGAGAGGCCAAGAAAGAAGCGGAGAAATATATCACGCCGGATTATCCCGATGTCGCTAGCTGTCTTCAGGGCGCTTATGATATCTTGGCGGAAGCGATCTCCGATAACCCGAACTACCGCTCCTTCATCAAGGAATTGGCGAAGACCAAGGGAAGAGTCCATTCCGAGAAGATCTCGGAAGCCGATAACACGACCTACGATAACTATGCCGATTACGATGTCTCTCTTTCTAGGCTTCGCTCCTATAACATCCTGGCGATCAACCGCGGTGTCAACAACAAAGTCCTGACAAAGAAAATCGTCTTGCCGGATGAGATCATCCTTGCGCATCTCAATACCTCGGAGATTCCTTTCCATTCCCCTTACGAAGAGGAATTCAAGGCGATGATCTTAGATTCCTATAAAAGACTCATCTATCCTTCGGTCACGAACGATATCTGGTCGGATCTTTTGGAACAGGCAAGCGACCAGGCTATCGTCGAATTCAAATCCTCTCTGAAGGCGACTTTGCTGACACCGCCTCTGAAAGGGAAGAGAATCCTCGGTTTCGATCCTGGGTTCACCCATGGATGCAAACTTGCTTTCATCGATGAAAACGGAAAACTTCTTTATACGACCGTTTTACAGGATCCCTACCATTCCAAACTCAACAATATCCAGGCCAAGAAGCTTCTTCCGGACCTTTTACGCAAATATAAGATCAACGTCGTCGCCTGCGGAAACGGAACCGCAAGCCGTGAGTCTCAGGCTTTATTAAGAGAAATCAAAGAGGAGAATCCGGATCTTGCTTCCTTAGATATCGCGGTCGTCTCGGAAGCCGGTGCCTCCATCTATTCCGCGCAGGAGAATGCCCAGAAGGAATTCCCGGATCTCGAACCGAATCTCCGTTCGGCTGTCTCGATTGCAAGACGTTTACAGGATCCTCTGGCGGAACTGGTCAAGATTCCACCGGAAAGTATCGGGGTAGGACAGTATCAGTACGATATCGATAAGAAGAGACTTCATGAAGCTCTCTCCGGTGTCGTTGAAGACTGTGTCAACTATGTCGGTGTTCTTCTCAATACCGCAAGCGCCGATCTTCTTTCCTATGTTTCCGGTATCTCTTCGAAGGTCGCCGGTGCGATTGTTTCTTATCGCGAGGAACACGGTGCTTTCTCTTCCCGTGCGGAACTGAAGAAAGTCCCCGGTCTTGGCCCTCGTGCCTTTGAAAACGCGGCCGGCTTCTTACGCATTCCGGAAAGCAAGGAACCTTTGGATAACACCGCGGTCCATCCGGAATCCTATCCGATTGCGAAGAAAGTGTTAGCGAAAGAAAAGGGTGCAACGGAACAGGAAACCAAAGAGAATCTTACGAAACTTTCCGCGAGTGATATCGAAAGTCTTGCGAAGGAACTTCAGGTCGGTGTTCCGACGCTGAGCGATATCATCAAGGAACTCATCAAGCCTTCCCGCGATCCGCGTGAAAAGGCCGTAACGGCTCATCTTGATGAATCGGTCAAGGATATCAAAGACCTCAAACCGGGTCAGATCCTAGAAGGGACGATCCGCAATGTCACCGGATTCGGTTTCTTCGTCGATATCGGAGTAGAGAAAGACGGTCTCGTCTATCTATCCGAAATCACCAACAAATACATCACCGATCCGCATCCCTATGGAAAACCGGGCGATATCATCAAGGTCCGGGTCCTCGCGGTCGATGTGAAGAAGAACCGCATTTCGCTTTCGATGAAGAATATCAAAGGAGAGAACAAAAATGCCTAGCAACTATTATCAGGCTTCCAGTGCCGAATACGGCAAGATGTCGATTTCGAAATATGTTTTCCTGCAGATTGCCGAGGATTCTCTGGAATCCTTAGCGAAGAACGAGCTGAAGAAGGATATCTCGCTTGCTCTTCCGAAAGGGAAGAAGAGCGTCGAGGTCTCTATCCTCAAGGATAAAATCGCGGTCCATATCGCCGTTCTTTCGGTCCGCGGAAGCGATGTCAAGAAAGCGGCCGATACGATTCAGCAGGAAGTCTATAACGACTTGTACGATGCGACCGAAATCTCTTCGATCCAGGTCAATGTCGAGGTGGTCGGCTTTGTCGATGCCCCGAAGAAAGCATGAAAGAGATAGTCAGTCCTCAGGAGTATCAGAAAGCGCGTAACCGGTACGGGATTTTAGCTTCGATGCCGATTGTCGTCGCCCTGATTCCTCTCTTTGCAACAGTCTTTTTCCAGATCACTCTCAACTATACGCCTCAGAACGGCTATACCAATCTCTATGCGATTTCCCTTCTCTTTTCCATCTCTTCCTTCACAACGATCGTCGCTTCGCCAAGCCACGACTTGAATCTTCTTCATTCTTTACCTTCTTTATTAGCAGCTCTGATTGCGATTGTGATGATCCTTTGCTCCTCTTATGCCGTCAAGGGAAAAAAGAAGTTCCTTCTTGTCTCTCTGATCACCTACGGAATCGATACTCTGTTTTCGATTCCTGTTATCGTTCTATCGGTGATGAAAATCTATGAGATTTCTTTTAATGCCGTCGATATCACGTTGAATCTCATCCTACATGCTTTATCTCTGGCCCTTCTTGTTTGGGGGATCGTAGTAGGAAAGAAATGCGATGTCTATGAAGCGAAGATGCAGATAGCCGAAAACAGTATCCATACGGAGAACAAACGATGAAACAGTACACCAGAAGCGACGAACGCACCAAAGCGATGCAGTCTTTCTATCAGGTCTTCCTCTTCCTTGAGAACAAGGAAGATTTCGATGCAACCGAAGTTCTTCTCAATGTCTTCGGAGAAGACGATATCAAGGAAGTTCCTCTCTATGCGAAAGCCATCTATTCCTTAGGTCTGGAGCATTTCGAGGAAATCCGTTCTTTGATCGCAAGCCACCTCAACGGCTGGACCTTTGAAAGAATCGACGATGTCGCAAAAGCTATTCTGTTCACCTCGATCAGCGAAGGCCTCTATGTCAAAGGAGCCCCACGGAAAGTCGTCATCAACGAAGGGGTGAAGATGGCGAAGAATTTCTGCAAGGAGAACGACTACCGCTTCATCAATGCGGTCTTAGATAAATCGATACGTCCTTATGAATTCATGGAACAAGCCTAAAAACGCTCTTTCGGTAGGAGAGCTCAGCGCTATTCTCAAGCAATGCTTCCAGAACCCGAACTTTCAGCATCTTCCTGTCTATGGGGAAGTGTATTCTCTCAAGCTCGGGAAGTTTTCCTATCTCGAAATAGGAGATCCCGGTATCGACCAAGTCAAAAGCCCTATGCTGCGGGTTGCTTTTGCCTGTTATTATCATCAGGATTACGGGCTTGAGGAGATCAAGGTAGGAGATGTTGTCCTTGTCACCGGTGCATTGTCTTATTATGAACACGGATCGAGTGTCACCTTGTGGGGTGAGAGTATCCAGGTATTACAGAGCCAAGAAGGAAAGACACTACTAGCGAAGAAAAAGACGCTCGAGAAACTCGATAAACTCGGATTGCTCGATCCTGCAAGAAAGAGAAAGATTCCGAGGTTTGTAAAGAAGGTTGCGATTCTCACGGCCGAAAACGGAGCCGCCTATCAGGATATCCTGAAGACGCTCCATGACCGGTTCCCGGTCTCGACGGTTCTTTATCCGGTGACCGTGCAGGGAGAGAACGCTGCTAGAAGCATTGTCTCTGCCTTGGAGAGAGTGAGACAGAGCGACTGTGACGTGGTTCTTTTAGGAAGAGGCGGAGGAGGAAAAAGCGATTTGTCCTGCTTCGATGATGAAAAGGTCGCTTTGGCAATCGCCCATTCTCCGATTCCGGTCATCACCTGTATCGGACATACGATCGATACCTCGATCGCCGATAGGGTCAGCGATGTTCAGGCGATTACACCGACCGAAGGAGCAAGTCTTATCAACCCTTCGAAGAAAGAGATCATCGAAGAAAGAGAGACTTTCGCCTCTGAACTGAAGGAAGAATATCTTTCGATTATAAGAACAAAAGAACAGGAACTGGCTTCTTTAGAAGAAAGACTCAACGCGCTATCTCCGAAAGGAAGACTGAAGACCGAAAGAGAAAAGAAGAAGAGCTATCTTCTTTCTCTCACTTCCTTATTCAAGGATCATCTTCATACCGAAGAAAAGAAGAAAGAGAATCTTGCTTTATTGCTCCGTGGTTCTTTCTTAGCTGTCTTGGAAAAGAAGAAGAAGGAAGAGACGGAGTTTGCTTATTCTCTAGAGCTTCATGATCCGAGCAAGCTCAAGGAGAAAGGTTATTCTCTTCTTTATAAAGAAGGAAAACTGGTCCGTTCCGTTAACGAACTGAAAAAAGGCGATAAGGTGATAATCACCTATCCCGATGGCCGGAAAGAAGCCATCATTCTCTAGGAGGAAAACACTCTATGGCAGAAAAGAAAACCAATACCAAAGATCTGACAAAACTCACCTATGCGCAGTTAGAGGAAGAGGCGACCAAGGTTCTGAATGCCTTATCGGACCCTTCTCTTCCTTTAGACGATGCAACGCTTCTCTATGAGCAGGGAAAGAAGATCTCCTCGGAGATGGAGACCCGTCTATCGACTTTAGAGAAGTCTCTTACCGATACGAAAGCCTGAAAGCAACTTTGCAAGGAGACGGAGAAGTGAAGAAAGACGATAAGAGCGAAGATACGCTCTCCTCTTTATCGAAAGGCCAACGGAACGTCTTAGCGAGCGATATCCGCGCGGACATCCTTTCGGCGTGTCTCAATAACGGCGGACATCTTTCCAGCAACCTCGGTGTCGTCGAACTGACGATTGCATTGCTTCGTCATTTCGACTATCGCACGAACGATATCCTTTTCGATGTCGGACATCAGAGTTATACCTATAAGATCCTCACGGGCAGAAAAATCAACAATATCCGAAGGACCGGAGGTACCGCTCCTTTCAACCTGAGAGAAGAGTCTCCCTACGACCGGTATTCCAACGGCCATGCCGGGGACTGTTTAGGAACCGCAATCGGTATTGCGGAAGCGAAGCTTCAGCAGAAAGACGATTCCTATACGATCGCCTTTATCGGGGATGCCAGTGCCGAAAACGGATTGTCGTTAGAAGCGTTCGACTATCTGGCGAGAAGAAAAGACCTCAAGAACCTGATCGTACTGATCAACGATAACGGGATGGCGATATCGAAGAACAACGGACCGATCTCGGCGAAGTTCTCCAAGTTACGTAACTCCCGCTTCTATTTCCGCACGTCGAATGCCTTCGGAAAAGCGATGGCAAAGCACCAGTGGAGCTGGAAGGTCTTCCTTTGGTTAAGAGGGGTGAAGGACCATCTGAAACGTCTTTTCCTACAACCCACCATCTTTGAATCGGCAGGACTCAAATATATCGGTCCTTATGACGGACAGGATTTCGATTCCCTTGACCTCGCCTTTGAAAAAGCGGCAGTAGTATCGAGGAAGGAGCCTGTTGTCCTTCATATCCTGACCCATAAAGGGTTCGGTTATGGGCCTTCTCAGAACGATGAAGAGGGAAGTTACCACGGCGTCGGAAAGGACTTCGATACCAGGGCTTCGATCCTACCGAAACTTCCCGATTTTGCGGCTCTGAAAGGGGAGATCCTTTATCAGAAGATGGGAGAGGATAAGAAGATGCAGATCATCTCCCCGGCGATGGAACTCAATTCCGGTTTGGGAAAAGCCTTCAAGGCCTATCCGGAACGGTCTTTCGATTGCGGTATTGCCGAAGAGAATGCGGTTCTCTTAGCTTCCGGTTTGGCTTTGAAAGGGATGCATCCGGTAGTGGATGTCTATTCGACTTTCTTACAGAGAAGCTATGACGAGATCATCGAGAATGTCTCAAGACAGCATGTCTCGGTTCTTTTCTTAGTCGATCGGGCAGGATTGGTGGGAGAAGACGGCTCCTCGCATCAGGGAATCTATGATGTCGCTTTCTGTAAGACGATTCCGCATTCCCATGTCTATATGCCGTATTGTGCTTCGCAAATCCAGGAACTGATGAATTTCTCCTTTGAGGAGGAAGGACCGACCTTCCTTCGTTTCTCCAAAGGTGTTCCTGCCAAGGTGGAAAAAGAATTACCTCTCTTAGGAGACAATAGCTATGCCGTTCTCTCTAAGAGAAACACCAAGAAACTTGTCTTAGCAATCGGACGATATGGTTATGAAGTGGAAGCTGCCTTGAATCCGGAACGCTATAGCCGGGTGATGCTGATCAATCTTCTTCCGGAAGATAAGATTCTAGAGGAAATCGGTCTTCTTTCTTATGAAGAGATTGCTCTTTATGATCCCTATTCGACCAAAGACGGAACGGCTTCGGTTCTTTCCGAATACCTGGTTTCGCATGGTTATAAAGGGAAATTTACTTGTTTTGCTTTCCCGCGGAAGTTTGTTCCTTTCGGACAGATTTCGGATTTGCTGAAGCAGGAAAAACTCGATCCCATCTCGGTTCTGGAAGAACTGGAAAAGGAGAATACCCATGATTGAAGAACTCCGCATTCAGAATCTTGCCGTCATCGAAGATACGACTCTTACTTTCCCGACTTCCTATACGGCTTTGGTCGGTGAGACCGGAGCCGGTAAATCCTTGGTTGTCGATTCTCTTTCTTTGTTGACCGGAGAAAGAAGCGATTTTTCCCTAGTGAGAGATAAGACGAAGAAGGCCGTGATCAGCGCTTTATTCTCGCTTTCCGATAGTTTCCTTAACGACCATCCGGAACTGAAAGAGTATGTTGGAGATGACCATACTCTGTTATTGAAAAGAAGTCTTCTTCCGGATAAAAGTACAAGGTGTTCTTTAAACGACGAACCATTGACGTTAGCGAAATTCAAAAGCGTGACATCTCATCTTATCAGCATCCATTCGCAGGGTGCTAAGAGTGAGTTATTGGATCCTACAAAACAGATCGTCTATCTCGATCGCTACGGAGGAGAAAAGCTTCAGAAAGCAAAAGAGCAGTATCAGAAAGCCTATTCTCTCTATCTTTCCGCTCAGAAAGAGAAAGAAGAGAGAATAGCCGCCAATAAAGAACTGGATAGGGATTACCTTGAATTCCAGATCAAGGAGATTGAAAAAGCTCATCTTCAGGAAAATGAGATAGAAGACCTCAACAAGGAATACGAGTCCTTACGGAGCTATGAAAGGATCAAGGAGAAGTTCTCTGCATTCTATGAGGAGACCGAAGCAGGTTCTCCTACCTTGAGCGACCGCTTAGGGAATGCAATCTCTGCCTTAAGTCCTTTTCGGGATACGGAACTAAGCGAGAAAGCGGAAGCCTTAAGAGAAAGTTGTGAGAATACCTTAGCTTCCTTAGACGACTTTACGGATGCTTTTAAGAATCTCAACGGAGATCCAAAAAGAATCGATGAGATCAACGAACGTCTTTTCGAACTGAAAGGACTACAGAGAAAATACGGGAAGACCACGGCGGAGATTCTTAGCCATCTGAAGGACTATAAAGACAAGCTTTCGAGGCTGGATTCCTTTGAAGAGGAAATCAAAGAGCTGGATGAGAAGATAGAGAAAGCAAAAGAAGATGCTTCCGTTAAAGCAGAAACACTTTCTAAACTCCGGAAAGAAGCGGGAGCGAAGATGTCTGCGGCTATCGGTGGAGAGCTGTCTTCCTTAGGATTAAGGAAGAATGGTTTCCGTGTCGAAGTTGCGGATGCGGAACTTTCCAGCGAAGGAAAAGATAGGGTTCGGTTCCTTGTATCTCTCAATGCTGGACTAGGAGAAGAGGAACTTGCGAAAGCCGCCTCCGGCGGAGAAGCAAGCCGTTTGATGCTGGCTCTCAAGATTGTTCTCAATGCCTTAGATCCTTATGACCTATTGGTGTTTGATGAAATCGATACCGGTGTATCCGGTAAGACGGCTGCTTTAGTCGCAAAAAAAATCCGTTCCTTAGCTTCCTCGAGCCAGATTCTTGTCATCTCCCATATTCCGCAGGTTGTCGCCAGTGCGGAAAGCGCAATCCGCATCGAAAAGAAGACCGAAAACGGAATGACGTCGACCAAGGCAAAACTTTTAGATCAAGACGGCTTTGTGAACGCTTTAGCCGGAATGCTGTCCGGAGAAAAGGTCAATGCCGCTGCTTTGGATGCCGCGAAAGCTCTGATAGCGGAAGTGAATTCGGAAAAGTAGTTTTTATCCGACATGAAAATCATCGTCCATATCGATCTCAACGCTTTCTTCGTCCAGTGTGAGATCCTTTCGGATCCTTCCTTAAGAGGAAAACCGGTGGCAGTCGGCTATAGCGGTTCCAGAGGTGTCATTTCGACTTCTTCCTATGAGGCAAGAGCCAAAGGCGTCACTTCCGGTATGCCGGTAAGCCAAGCCAAAAGAGCCTGTCCGGAACTGATTCTCGTACCGGATCATTTTGCCTTGTATCGGCAGTATTCCAACCGTTTTTTCACGTATCTGAAGAACCGCTATCCGATCTTGGAGAAAGCCTCCATCGATGAATGCTATATCGATATGACAAATAATATCGAACCGGGGAAAGAGGAAGAAT
>ONBI01000056.1 GCA_900316035.1 uncultured Eubacteriales bacterium | reverse complement strand
AAAAACTGCGAAAAGCTGACCAAAGTGACTCCTTTCTTTACATCCCGATGATAAAGGGAGGCGCCACTACCAACAATGTAATCACCCACAGGGCGGCAAGGCCTTACTTTTCGCTTACATTGCACTAATTGGCTGGTCAATTGCCTCGTCTTGCGCACGTCCGAACACAGGCGCTCCACATGAGCCATCTGGCGTGCAGAAAAAGGGACGCGCCCTCACGGACGCGCCCCTGTCGGCACGGTAGTTCTTCTCGCCCGGCGTCGTGCCTAGCGATAGCGCAGCGAGACCTCCATGAAGCTCGCCTTGCCGTCTATGTAGTCCTTGAATGCTATGGTCGGGTCCTTGCCGTGGAAGCTTGCGCACAGACCGCACTGGTCGCAGTCCGCGATGCACGGGTACTGCGACTTCACGTACCAGAGCCTGTCCATGCGAGAAGAGCTTGCGATGTCGGGCGCGGAGTCTGCCATGGGCCTCGCCTCCCCTCGCTAGTGGCCCTTGATGGACTCGAGGAACTCGCGGGCACGCTCGGTCTTGGGGTGGTCGAAGAACTCGTTCGGGTCGCCCTCCTCCAGGATCTGGCCGTCCGCCATGAACTCGACGCGGTCGGCCACGCGACGGGCGAAGTTCATCTCGTGCGTGACGACGACCATGGTCATGCCCTCGCGCGCAAGCTCGACCATGACGTCGAGCACCTCGTTGATCATCTCGGGGTCAAGGGCGGACGTCGGCTCGTCAAACAGCATCGCCTTCGGGTGCATCGCCAGTGAGCGCGCGATGGCGACGCGCTGCTGCTGGCCGCCGGAGAGCTGCGCGGGCACCTTGCTTGCCTGCTCCGCCACGCCGACGCGGCGCAGCAGCTCCATGGCCTCCTGCTCGGCCTTCTTCTTATCGACGTGCAGCACCTCGATGGGGCCCATGGTCACGTTTTCGAGAATCGTCTTGTGTGCGAAGAGGTTGAACTGCTGGAAGACCATGCCGATCTCCGCACGCATCGCGGCAAGCTCCTTGCCCTCCTGGGGAAGCGGCTTGCCCTCGATCAGGATCTCTCCGGAGTCGATGGTCTCGAGACGGTTTATCGTGCGGCATAGCGTCGACTTGCCAGAGCCGGACGGGCCTATCAGCACCAGCACCTCGCCCTTCTCGACCTGAAGACTGATGTCCTTCAGGACGTGGAGGTCGCCAAAGTGCTTCTCTACGTGCCTCAGCTCGATCGTTGGGGTCTTGACCTGCGTATCTTCAGACATTGGATGCTCTTTTCCCGTCTGCTTCCGGTTGGGTCAAAGACGATAGCAAATCCTCCTATCAGGTTCTTTATACCAATAGCACCAGCCATTTGATTGTTAAACTCATCGATGATAGCGGCTTTATCTCTCTTCACATCGTTTACGACGAACCTTACGATGCTTCTTCGGCTACCGGATGGGATGCTTCGATTATGAATGCCATCCATACCAACATCCCGGATTTCCATATTCCGTTTCTCTATTTAGGGACCTCCCATAACTATTCCGAATACGAAGGCGATGCCACTACTTCGGATCTCGGTACTCTCTATGGCGGAAAATGGAATGACAGAGTCATCGATGATGCGAAAACGACTTTTGAAAATACGAATGCTTCGTTAAGTGCTCAGGATGCTAACGCTCCTTTATGGGATGTGACTATCACGGAGGTCAGCCGTTATGACGATAAGCGTTCTCTCCGTGCCAGCATTGTCAACGCCTCCGGAGATCAGCTCATCCTCACTCTTTCCGGTGGCGGAACCTCGGAAACCGGAAACATCAAACTCAGCTTCCGTATCGTCAAGAAATACGATACTTCTGCCTATACGAATTGGAGTCAGGACGTTCTTGATGCGATGAAAGAAAATCTGGACGGCCATATTGTCCCTTATTTCTCTTTAGGCACGAACGATCCGAGACCTGCTTTCACGGGATTCTCCAATACCCTTTATCTCTACGGCTCGTACTATAGTGAAGATGGTATCGAAGCGATGAAGAAAGCTCTCGAAGCCGATGTTCCTACCGAGGAGAACAAAGCCAAAGGGGAAACCTCTTGGACTTTCACCAAGGATAATCTCCCGGATAGCTATGTCGCTCAGGGTAGGAAGACCTATGCCGATGGCTGTGATCTCAAGGCGATGCTGAGAAAAACGGGAAGTGGGGATGCGGTGAAATTTGAACTGGATATCACGATCGATAGACGTATCGATGCCGGTAAGCTCACGACGTATTCCGTTTCGACAAAGAAGGTTCTCGATACCTACTTAGACGGCCATGAAGTACCTTATATCTATCTCAACCTTAACGATTTCGATGGCGCGGATGAAAGGACCACCTTCACTCCTTTTTCCCATCTTGTCCGTATCGAGGGAGGCCGTTACACCGATAAACTTTACGATGCGGTCAAAAAGCAGTTCAAGGACGCTTCCTGGGACATTGCTTCTGACGAAAAAGCAAGCAGCACCCTCAAAGCTTCCAAGACTTTCCCTGACGGCGATAAAATCGTCGCTACTTTCCACAAAGCCGATTCCTCGATGTATGTGAACTCCGTATTGGATTTCAAGCTTGACGAGAAGTTTGATGCTTCGGCCTCTAGTTCCTATCAGGCGGATACGGTGAGCGCTTATCAGAAGAACATCTCCAAGAATCTTGTTCTTCCTTATCTTTATCTCGGCACTAAGATGGACACTACTTCCTATGATGATTTCAGACGCACTCTCTATATCTATGGCAACACCTGGGACAATAGCCTTATCAATAACTTCAATACCGCCTTCGATTCGAAAGGGAAAGCCCAGAGCGGCTGGACTTGGTCGATCGGCGATACGGAAGCTTTGGATGACGGTACCGAAGTCTATTCGGCTCTCGGTGTCTATACCGATTTAAGCACCGTCGAAGTCACTCTGAACAGACAGGAAAACGGCGTTCCGGTCATGTCACTCTCCTATCATGAGAAATACGATTCTTCTTCCTTTACCGCTTGGCCGAAAGAGGTTAAGGATGCTTTCACTTCTTCTTTCGGAAAGGATGTCGAAGTTCCTCTTGTCTATCTTGGAACCGACAATGTCAAAGTCACTTCTTCCGATACCAACACCGTCACTTTGGAAGGCGCCGTTTTCCGCGATGAGATGTTTACCGATATGAAGACTTCCCTTACCAAGAAGGGCTATCAGTTCCAGGAATACAGCACCAGGAATTACCACGCCTTAGCCGCTTCGTCGATGGGCGATGGTACAACTTCCTCTTTCCGCTTCTATATGACGAAAGGCGGATCTTCGAAGAATTCTCCTGTTCAGCTCGAAATCGACTATTCTCCGAAGCTCGATTCGGCGACGAATGCCGCAAACCTTAACACCATGACCGATTGGGACAATAACACCAAAGCGGCGATGAAGAAATACCTTCAGGGCCACACTATCCGTTATTTTGCTATTCCCGATGCCCCATCTTATGTTTCCGGTGCTTACTATAGCGATCCTTACGATATGTCTCTTACTACTTTCAATCTTTCGGAATCGACAAAGACCGCTTTCTCCTTCAACTATTTCCTTCTTGCAAAACAGCAGATTCTCAAGGAAAGCGGCAATAGTGCCGAAGTTTATCTCTCCGCTTCTTCCGATTCCGGTAAGCCGGGACTTCTTGCCCGTGTCAAAGCCTATGACGCGGATGGGAAGGAAGACGGCTTTGTCGATCTCTCCTATAGCAGCAACGGAAACTATGACTATTCGATCTACCTCACCTATGTTGCGCCGTTTGTTGCTCCTACGGGAGAGGACGCTATCTGGAAAGCTTCCGATGTCACCAAGATGAAGAATGCCTTTGACGGCAATGCCGTTCCTTATGTCTATCTCGGTACAGGGAAACCTTCGGTCAACTACTCCTATTCGGATAGCTATATGACAATCACCGGGGATTCCTGGGACGATTCCATCTATACCGAAGCCGAAGCTGCCTTTAAGGCAAGCGATGGCTGGAGCTATGTCTATAACACGGTCTCCTATCCTACCAAAGCCTTCCTCGCCAGCAAGGATTTCGGCGAAGGGGAAAGCAAGAAGACGATGACGGTTGTCCTATACGATAACTATAACGGCACCTATAACTGCCATATGCCGACGATGCTTGTTTACTATCGTTGATCTCTTCTGAGTCGTTTTCGGAGGAAGAGGCTTCTTAGGGAGGCTTCTTCCTTTTCTTTTGGCTGAAAAAAGAAAGGGGTTCCTGAGTGGGTTAAAAGGAAATCTTGTGTGACTTAGTAATATTAAACAATTAGTCAATATTATAGGACTCCATTGCAGTTTATGTCATCTTACGGACAGTTTTTGCGAATTCACGAAAAGAGCTTTGCTATGTGCCATTTGAAAGCGCTACAATAATCTCGGTGGGCAAGAGGGGAAAACAATGCTTTTCTCCTTTTTCTTTTTTCTCTTAGCGCGGGAAAGAATGCACCGCCCTTTTTCATGATATGGAGGTATCCTTATGGCAGAAGCAGAGACGAAAAAGGAAAAGAAGAGCGCCGCGTCAAATCCCTTGTTTTCAAGCAAGATCAAAAGCGCCAACGTCAAGCTTTTCCCGGAGGCGTTCTTCGGTTATTTAGGCGGTCCGTTCTTCGCGTTGGTTCCTAACGGCATCATCAATGTTTTCTTACCCCAGTACTGGACGAATGTTCTCCAGATGGGTGAGGAGTGGGCAACGACATTCATTTGGTTGATGCCTCTCCTCTCTACGATCCTGATCGTCATCGGCAACTTGCTCGTAGGCAAACTGATGGAAGGAAAACCGAGAAAGGCTGGAAAAGCCAGACCGCTTCTTTTCCTCTCTATTCCTCTTGTTGCCCTGGCAATCGTCGCTTGCTTCATCGCACCCTTCCCATACGCTCAAGTCAATGGAGTCTGGACGTTGAATCAATCTGTCAGTGTCTGGACTTTGGTTGTTGTCACAGTCGGCTACATTCTCTTTTATGCAATTGGGTGGCCGATCTACTACACCGCTCACTCCTCAATCGTCAACCTCTCAACGCGTAATTCATCTCAGCGTGGATTATTAGCGACGGTCGTCAATGCCGCTCAGTTAGGTGCTGCCGGTGTCTCCGGTATGTTTGGCGGTTTCATATCCGATGCTCTTGGGCTTGTCCCGGCCAGTACTTCTGCAAAGTATTATGTCGACGGAAATCCCAATCACAAAGGTGTTATCGATGGAGTAGATTATTCCTCTAACTTCAATCGTGATCTTTATATTTCTGATTGTGCCAAGGGCTATAACAAATGGGTAGTTTTGATGATTGTTATGATCGTCTTATTCCTCATTGGTGTCGTTCTTGAATATTATTTCACGCGTGAACGTATCACGGAAGAACAGTTCGCTTCTCTCAAAAAGGGAGAGGAAGACAAGAATGCTCCGAAGAAGATTCCGATGAAGAAGCAGATTGCCGCATGCATGAAGGATTCGAACTGGTGGATCGTCATGATCTTCTTCCTCCTCTATCAGCTCGGCGGTATGCTCAAGAACAATGCGCTCAACTATTATTCTCAGGCGTGGACGGGAAGTAACTCGATGGGTTCTTTTATTTCTACTATTGGTGCTATCCCGACGGCATTGGGTATGCTTGTCGTCTGGCCGTTAGTCAATAAGTTCACCAAGACGAAATCGATCGGCGTCGGTGCTTTCATCGCCTGCCTCTTCGGCTTCGTCGGTCTCATTCCTGTTTTCGTTCCGTCTATGCTGAATGGAACGACGAACACGCTCGATGCGAACGATGCGGTTGTCCTCACATCGGTTGGAACTCAGGTTTCCATCATCTCTGTTGTCGGCTTCTGCCTCAAGGCGTTAGGTACGGTTCCGGCGATGTATGTCTCGATGGCTTTGCTCGCCGATGTCCTCGATCACGAAGAAGCGGTCTACGGTGTCCGTACCGACGGCTTCACCATGTCGGTTTATGGTTCCATCATGATCGCCATGACCGGTATCTCCAACGCTATCATCCTTGCCATTCGTAATTCGGTCATTTCCGATACTGCGGCCTATCGTACGGCTATGTCTTTGCTCTTCTTCGGTGGCGAAATGTTCTGCTATCTTATCATTGGCATCATGTTCTTCTTCCTCAAGTCCGAGAAGTTCTCGAAGCTTGACCATGAAGCAATCAGCGAAGATCAGAAGGCAAAATGTGCGAAAGAAGGTATCGCCTATGTCGATCCTGCCGAGAAGATGAAGCAGGAAGAAGCCGAAGCGGATGCCAAAGCCGAGGAAGACCGCAAGGCCGAACTCAAGGCTACCTGCGAGAAGAAGGGACTCAGCTTTGAAGAAGAAGAAAAGAAGTATGAGGACCAGAAAGCTCTGAAGGATAAACAGGCTTACGAGAAGAAAGTAGCTGCCGATAAGAAGAAAGCCGAGAAGGAAGCCGTGAAGAAAGCAAAATACGATGCTTTACCGCAGGAGAAGAAGGATGCCTTGAAGGCGAAAGAAGACGCCTACAATGCTGCCGTCGAGAAAGACTTCGAAGCTATCCGTCTTGCCCATAAGGAAGAAAGAGAGGCAAACCTTTTCGCTTAAATCTTCTTCTCATAGGAAAAATGGCGCTCTAGGGTAAAACTCCTTAGGGCGCTTTTTCATTGGTAAAGGAGAATACGGATTTTTCTCTACCGGGTTTGCAATCGGAGATATCAAGAGAATTTCCGTCAATGCTTTAGGATTCGATAGCAAAAAATACGGGAAATGAAGTCAAGGAAGTCCTGTCAGCGATATCCCTAGACAGAAGCTCGTGATACGCTTATCCGAAAACAATCCCGACAGGAATCTCTCTGACTTCGAATGTATTTCCTTTAAGGATTGACGAGCAGTGAGGAAACAGTTACTACAAATTTAGCAATGCTTGGCTATGCATCGGATCAGAAAACAAATTCTGTTTTCGCTATAAGATTGTTTGCTTAGGTTACGCTATCTTCCAAGAAGAAGGCGGATGCTTTTTCTGCCTGAAAGAGAAGAAATGTTATAGCATCCCTTTCTTCGTGAAGTATTCTCTGAGCCTCTCTTCTCCGGTCTCTTTATAAGTTCCTTCCGACTGGTTTTCATAGTTCTCAAACCAGTAGTTGAGAAAGAGATAGGTGCGTTCTCCTCTTTGGATAAGATAAGGAGTAAGAGGAAGTTCCTTACTTTGTTCTTCTATTGTTTCAAAGAAGCAGTCCTCTGTCGGTTTATTGTATTCTATAGAATGATCGTAAAGGTTCTGAATCAACTGATACGGAGTATAAAGACAATTGGTGGGACGGATAGGAGCGATCAGACAACAGGCAGAAGTGTGGAAATAACATCTAGAATGGGAAAGATAGTTTTCATAGACTTTCTTTTCTACTTCCGGATTCTCCCATAGGAAAGAAGAGATCTCCTCCCATTCGTCTTCCCTGATATCGATATCGTTCTCTTCACAGCATCTTCCTTTGAAAGGACAGGAAAGACATTTCTTCCAATAGGAATCTTTCTTGTAGAGTTCTTCTATCTCTCTATTGAGTTCCTCCTTGATCTCTTTCAGGGTGTAATTTCGAGGCATAAAAAAAGGACTCTCAGCTATGTCGGATCACGTACTTCTTATGGGTGAGAGCGTTCTTCACTAAGGCTTTATCTTCTTCTGCTTCGTCTAAAAGAACATGCTGTTCATTGAGATGATGCTCTTCTAAGAAGAATTGGATGAAAGAAGAGGATTCACTGTAGATATTGGCTTCTCAAACAAAAGAAAGAAGCTTCCGAGGGAGCGGATTCAAAGAAGGAACATAGAGAGAACGGAGAAGAGAAGCGGATTCTCCGAAAAGTGCAAAAGAAAAGACCTTGGCTTTCTCTCCTTCCAAAAGAGTAAGACCGCATTCCCGGATCAGGGAAGTGGATTCACTATAAGGAGAAAGGAAAGTAGTTGGGTCTTTATAGATACTTGGTTCCAAATAGGATGCCTCTCTTAAGAAAGCATAGTTTTCTCCGTATTCTTTTTCTCTCTTGGCTTCTTCTAAGAGCCGATGGTCTCTTAAAAACTCGGTGGATTCCCTGTTCAAAGGAAAAGGAACCGACTTTTTTTCTTCCGATCGGGTTTCTTTTTCTAGAGCATCAAAAACCTCTGTCTTTTCTCCCTTTGGATAAAGACCGACATCTTTCAAGAAGGCGCTAGATTCTCCGAAACTCGATTCCTTATTGTCCATAACTTGTATTATCCTAGCACGAAGTGGGAGAAAAGAGGAGAAAAAGGCCTAAGAAAGAGGATTCCTAGAGGCTAGGGATGCGAAAACCCATCCTAGGAAGCAACCGAAGAGAAGAAAGTGTTCTTTTTTTCTCAACGGAAAGAAAAAGCCTAGGAACCGAAGAATTCCTAGGCTTAGAGATCCGAATCAGACCAGCTTCTTACGTAACCAGCTCGAGAAAAGATCAACCAAGATGATGAGGATGATGATACCTAAGGTATCCGCACCCAGGCAATGGTAGTTGTTCTTCGCCATATCAAGTAGGATGACGTAACCGATACCGGCGGAATCGTTGAGAACAAGACCGATCATCGTCGCCGTACGGAGGTTGATATCGAAGCGGTAAAGACCGACAGAGAGGAAGGCAGGGGTGACTTCCGGAACAACGGCGAGATGAATGCGCTGCAAACCGTTAGCACCCTGAGCATCCATCGCCTCAAGACCTAACAAGTCACTTTCATCGAGCTGATCGGAGAAGAGTTTCCCGACCATGCCGATCGAATGGATGGATAGGCAGAGAATGGCGGTGACCCACGTAAGACCCGTGAGGTTGACGAAGAAGAGGGCGAGTAAGAGCTCCGGGAAAGTACGGATCGTGATCAGAAGGATTTCACTGATATAGGCCCATCTTCCGAAGAGACGGTGGGAAGCAAAGAGACCGAAGGGAATCGCAAGGATAAAACCGATTAAAGTACCGACAACGGTGATACCTAAGGTCGTAAGGAGGTTGTGGAAGACACCTTCGGTGTATTCCCAGTCTCCGTATCCCCAGAAGTGGCTCCAATCGGGAGTGAAGAAGTCATGGACATGTTCCCGGACATTGGCCCAGTTGACCGGAGTATCGAAAGCATGGGTGATCTTCGTGTGGTAGCACATATAGACGAGAAGACCGAGGAAAAGGAGGAAGGCAACAAGGTTGACAAGCCACATCTTCGGTCTGGCCTGATAGGCGCTGACAGGATCTTTGTAGTGGGTGATACCCTGTTTATCGCCGGTGAAAAAGAAGAGGAACTTCTTGAAACCGCTGACTTTCTTGGTATAGGCTCCGGAGTTGGCTCTATCGTCCAGAGCGGGTTTCGGACTCTGTTCCGGAGTAGGGATTCTGTTTTCGTCGTTCATCTCAGTTTCCTCACCATGCTATTGGAGACAAGCTGTAAAATGGCAACAACGATGAAGAGCGGGAAGAGCATCGCACCGACATAATCGTACCAGCCGTTTTCGATGTAGGCCTGTAAAGCGGACATATAGGTACCGCTGACACCGGCATAAGAGAGAACAACCGCACCGCGGATGTTGATCTCAAGCGTATAGATGAAGTAAGCGAAGAACATCGGCTTGATTTCCGGATGCAACGAAAGGTTGACAGCTTGGAGGTTATTGGCACCGGCAGAACGGATGGATTCGAAAGGCTGCATGTTCAGCGTTTCGATATACTCGTACATCATCTGATACATGATACCTAAGGAGAAGATGGAGATAGCGACAACGGCCGGTAAGATGTTTCCGATACCCATGATCATCGAGAAGAAGACGCAGAGGATGAACATCGGGATGCAACGGAGGAAATCGTTGAAGATCTTGACGATGAGACGGGAAGGGGTGTTGTGGTTGACGTTGTTGGCGCAGAGATAGTAAACCGGAATAGCGAGGAGAGCACCTATCGTCGTACCTAAGAAGCAGATTTCGAAAATGGTGAGGAACGGAGAGGAATTGGCTAAGGCGGAGTTGATACCGATAGCAAACGAAGTCCAGGCAAAGCTCCACCAACCGGCGGAATCCACCGTGCGGTTAGGGTTCGGGGTAAAGAGGGTAGCAAAGGAATTTCCGAAGGTTCCCCACTGCCATTTGACAGGTCCGAATTTGAAGGGGATGAAAGAGATGCCTACGACAGTTAAGAAGAGAACGGCGATAAGAATCGCTTTGGTCGGACGGGGCTTTCGGATTGTCTTCCTGTCGCTACCGTCCTGCGCCTCGCTTAAATCGATAGTGACGTTCTGGTAGAAACAGGAGTCGAGCCATTTACCGAATGGGGAAGCCCAGAATTTCTCCTTGCGGGCTTTCTTTCTGGCATCGGCGGCGTTTTTACGGTCGATTGCAGTAGCCATCACTTCGCCTCCTTCGCTTCCTCGGGAAGGGTATCGACCGCAGCACCGAGATTCTCGTTGGAGTTGAGGCGACGACCATAGATCTTAAGACAGGTATCGT
>ONBI01000057.1 GCA_900316035.1 uncultured Eubacteriales bacterium | reverse complement strand
GGGATCCGCGCCCGGACGGTCGACCTTGTTGATGACGACGACAGTCTTGAGATGATAGCCGATCGCCTGCTTCAGGACGAAGCGGGTCTGCGGCATCGGTCCATCGAAAGCATCGACGAGAAGGCAGACGCCATCGACCATATTCATGATACGTTCGACCTCGCCGGAGAAATCGGCGTGGCCAGGAGTATCGACGATGTTGATCTTGTAATCCTTATAACGGATCGCGGTGGTCTTGGCTAAGATAGTGATACCGCGTTCGTGTTCAAGCGGGTTCGAATCGAGGGCGCGGACCATGACTTTTTCATTGTCGCGGAAAGTACCGCTGGTCTTGAGAAGAGCATCGACCAGCGTGGTTTTGCCGTGGTCGACATGAGCGATGATCGCTACATTGCGGATTTTATCATTCATACATATTCTCCTTGCACCGTAAAACGGCTTTCAAACTTTCTTATTATAGAAAGGGAAAGAGCGAGAATAAATAAATTTTTCGATAAAAACGTTTACAGGACTATAGAAAGCTATTGCATCGCCAAGTCGAGCTCATCGTAAAGCTTCTTCAGCTCGACATCTAAAGCATTCATCTGATTCTCCAGATCCTTCATTTTCTGAGGATCCGTATAGTTCTCTTCTAAGTAGCAGGCATCGGAAAGAGCCTTCTTCTTGGCTTCGAGTTTATCAATCTTCTCCATGATCTTCTCGGGAGGTTCTCTGGTGAGACGGGTCTTTTTCTGCGGAGCGGAAACAGGCTTCTCTTCGGCTTTCTTCAGAGCTTTTTCTTGCTTTTCCTTTTCTTCTTCCTGAGCAAGCTTCTCCTTCTCCTGCTGGATGATCTTATTGAGTTCCTTCTCTTTGAACTCTTCATAAGGACCTTCGTAATAGTAACCCTTTCCGTTATAAAGATAGAGAAGCTTATTGCAGGTCTTATCGACAAAATCACGGTCATGGGAGATGATGACCAGAGTTCCTTCGTAATCGTTTAAAGCATCGACAAGCTCCGAGATAGAAAGCATATCGAGATGGTTTGTCGGTTCATCCAAAAGCAGAAGATCGTAGTCTTCTAAGGAAAGCTGAAGAATCTCAATACGCATCAGTTCTCCGCCGGAGAGATCGCAGAGTTTCTTGGTGTTATCTTCTTCGTAGGAGAAGGCGTATCTTCCAAGACCGGCGTAGATCTCTTCGTTCGACATTCTCGGATAACGGTTTTTGAAATGCTCAAAAAGCGTCTCTTCTGAAGAATAGGAACGGATATCCTGACGTAAGACACCCATCGACATATGGTAATAGTTGCGGATATCGCCACTATAGGGTTTCAGTTCATTGAGAAGCACTTTACCGAACGTGGATTTCCCGATACCGTTAGCTCCCATGACGGCAAGATGATCTCTTCCGAAAAGGGTGAACGAAATATGGGAGATCAAAGGTTTATCGTAACCGATGGTGACATCGTTGAAATCAATCAGCTTCTTTCCTTCTCTCACGCCACCCTTCAAAGCCATATTCATCTTTCTTTGATGAACGGTCGGATCGCTGATCGAAGCAGCATCGAGACGGGCTAACTTCTTTTCCCGATCATGGGCGCGGGAAGCAAAACGGGGTTTTGGCATATAGAAAGCGATGAAGCGTTCGAGTTTTGCTCTTTCTTCTTCCTGGGCTTTATATTGTTCCAAGGCATTCTCGTAGCGGTTCTTCTTCTCAATTGCAAAATCATCGTAGGTATCGTTATACATGGTGAAGACCTTGTTTTCGATATCTAAGATGTGATTGGCAAGATGTTTAACGAACGCGATATCGTGGGAGACGAAAAGAACGGCTCCAGGATAGGACTTAAGATAATCCTCAAGCCATTCGATGGAGAGAATATCGAGATGGTTTGTCGGTTCATCGAGAATCAATAAATCCGGATTGAGAAGAAGGAGCTTTGCAAAAGCGACTCTCGTCTTTTCTCCGCCGGAGAAAGTAGCAATCTTGCGGTCGTAATCCTCTTTGCGGAAAGAGAACATATTGAGGATCAAAGCAATCTTATAGTGGTAGTTATAACCGCCTCTCTGCTCAAAGTCGCTTTCGGCATCGGAGTACTCTTTCAAGAGCTTCTCGTTGTTCGGATCGATGGTCAGTTTATCACCTAATTCGTGAATCTTCTTCTCTTCGGCGATCAGGTCGGAAAATACGGAAAGAGCTTCTTCATATAACGTTTGATTTACATCGCTGACAACGTCCTGGGAGAGATAACCGATTTTGATGTTCTTGGAAAAGATGATATTGCCACCGCTGGTCTCTTCCTGGCCCAAGATCATCTTGATGAGAGTGGATTTTCCACTTCCGTTAGGACCGAGGATTGCGGTTCTGTCATGTTCCCGTACGATAAAAGAGACCGGAGCAAAAAGTTGTTCTCCGTTGAACTCTTTAAAAACGTTCTGTACCTCTAAGATAACAGACATAGACTACCTTTCTGAATATAGAAGCAAGCCTACTTTTCAGGCTTCTTTTTCAATGACGAAACTCTTCGTCACATCGTCTAAACGGATACGTTCTTCGACGGTGGAAGGAACCACGATCGGAGAGTCGGAGAACTCGAAGAGGTTGAGCATCTGCGAGACCAGACTCTGCATTCCTGGACGCTCGGAATAAAGGGTGAGAAGAACATCGCCTTTCGAAACCTTCTCGCCGAGTTTCTTCGAAAGCACAATACCGGCTGCGGGATCGATCGCATCCCCGAGCTTTTCTCTTCCCGCTCCTAAGCGGACGGAAGTAAGACCGAGCTGACGGGTATCGATCTCGGAGATATAACCTTCCTTGACCGAACGGACCGGAACGGAATAACGGGCAACGGGGAACTTCTTCGAATCATCGATATAGGTGATATCTCCGCCTTGGTTATGGACAAAGGCACGGAAGACCTTATAGGCTCTTTCATCCTCTAATGTCTTCTCTAAGGCGTGAATCGCTTCGGCCCGATTATGGAAGATACCGGACTGAAGTAACATGGTGGCACCGCTAGAGAGGCAGAGATTGGTGAAGTCTTTCGGACCGTTTCCATGAAGAGTAGCAATCGCTTCTTCGACTTCAAGGATGTTACCGATAGCTTTGCCTAAAGGCTGGTTCATCGAGGAGATTTCCGCCTGGGTGTTCTTTCCGAAGTGAGTTCCGATTTCGACCATGAGTTTGGCTAACGTCTCGGCTTTCTCTTTGGTCTCCATGAAGGCGCCGGATCCGTACTTGACATCAAGAAGAATGCAGTCGCATCCCGCAGCAAGCTTCTTGGACATGATAGAAGAAGCAATCAGAGGCATCGAATCGACCGTACCGGTCACATCTCTTAACGCGTAAAGCTTCTTATCGGCAGGATCGAGGTTCTTACTTTGGGAGACGATCGCCATTCCGACGTTGTTGACGGCATCGAGGAATTCCTTATCGGAAAGCTCGGTCCGCATACCCGGAATGGATTCGAGTTTATCCAGAGTTCCGCCCGTGAAACCTAAACCACGTCCGGACATCTTAGCAACTTTGATTCCTAACGAGGCGACCATCGGGCAAAGGACAAGAGAAGTCTTGTCTCCGACACCACCGGTCGAATGTTTATCGCATTTGACTCCTTTGATGGAAGAGAGGTCAAGTTTATCACCGGAGTTGAGCATCGCTTCGGTCAAAGCGAAAGTCTCCGCTTTGCTCATTCCCTTGAGGCGGATAGCCATCAAAAGAGACGAAATCTGATAATCCGGAAGAGAGCCGTCACATACCCCTTGGATGAAGAAGTTGATTTCGTCCTTGGTAAGCTCCTGTCCAGTCGCTTTTTTCTCAATGATCGAAAGAATATCCATACGTGTTTCCTCGCTGTTTTTCCATTATAGCACATGCGGAAAGTGGCCTTTTTAGGAACCCAAAAAAGGAAATGCCCTAGGAGAATCTCCTAGGGCAATAGTGCATCAGTCGATATAGAGAACAACCCAACGATCGTTATCGTTACCCTGGTTGTTATCGTAGATACGTAAGAAGACGGTGTGTTCCTCAGTATCGCCGACATAATAGAGTTCGGAATACTGAGTGACATAGACATATTCCTGATCGTCGCTCGGTTCGCCGTTGGTGCAGAGAGCTTTCTTCGCTTCGAAGAAGTTCTTCGCTTTGCCGACTAAGGTGTAACCGCAGTTGTAAGCGCCGTGGACCGGAATGTTACGGCCATCGTTATGGCAGAACTTGATCTCTTCGTGCGGAGTGAGCTTTCCCTTCCAGAAGTATTCCTTGGTTCCATATAGACCAGAGATTTGGGAAGAGAACTGATGCTTGACGTTACCCTGAACGAGATAGATATCTTCGTGGGTATCCGGTTCAGTGGATTTGGTGACTTCGACGAGCGGTTTAGCCCGAAGCGGTTTGATCGTCTTCTTGCGCGGATGCGAATTGACTTTTTTGTTCATTGTGTGTCCCTTTCCTTTCTTTTGTTTACTTCTTATTTCATTATAGCCTGAAAGTGGGCTAAAATGCCTTAGTTTTGGGGAAATCCGTTCAAATCTTTTACGCTTGTATTATTATGTCAACCTTTCTTTTCCTTTCTCTTTTTTGCTTTGCTCAGTGAGCGAGCGGAAGAGAGAAAAACAAGTTCTTTTCTATCGCTTAACACCCTTATTTTTCCTTGAAACCGAACTTCTTTCCTGAGTTTCTATGGTAGAATAGCGAAGCGAAGAAACCATGGCAAAACATAAAAATTTCCGACCTTCTCAGCACAAAGAAAACACCTTTGATTTTTCTTCTCTTCTTGTTTATGCAAACGAAGAAGAGAAAGCAAAGTTTCAGGAAGGATTGAAACAGCATCCTCTCTCTTCTCTTTTACTTACCAAAGAAGAACAGGGGAAAAAACTCTTAGAACGTTTTCCTTCGCTTGTTCCAGATAAGAAAGATAAGCTTCTTTTTCGGTTTGATAAAGAAGAAGAAAGACTCGGGAAAAGCTTGGAGCATTTTGCCGGAGAGTTCTATCTCCTTGATCCTTCCAGTGCGGCTATCTCTTATTATTTAGCTCCTTTGCTCCCTCGTGATTTTGTCTCGATGGATCTTTGTGGTGCTCCGGGAGGAAAAACCATTGCCTTGGATTTACGGAGAAGAGACGGCCTTTATTTCTGTAACGATATCTCTTATACGAGAGCTATCGAAATCACCAAGAATGCCGATCGCTTAGGCTTAGAGAATCTCTGCTCTTTCTCTTTAGATCCGGAAAAATTGAGACTTCGGGAATGCTTTGACTGTGTGATCCTCGATGCTCCTTGCTCCGGTTCCGGTATGATCCGGAAGGAGCCGAAGATGGCTCTTGATTACTCAAAGGAAAAAGTAGAAAGACTTCTTCCTCTTCAGAAAGATCTTCTCGAGAAAGCTTATTCCCTATTGAAAAAGGATGGAATCCTTGCCTATTCCACCTGTTCTTTAAGTGTAGAAGAAGATGAAAAACAGATAGAAACATTTCTTTTTCATCATCCGTATATGGAAGAAATACAGGTTCCTATAGAAGAAGGCTTTATCCAAGGGTTAAATAACCATGGTATCCACCTTGTTCCCGGCATCTATCAAGGCGAAGGAATCTATTTTGATTTACTGAAGAAGAAAGGCGGTAACCGTTATCCTCTTACTCCTCTTGCTTTAGCAAAAGGAAAAGAAGATGGTCTACCTCATTTTGCTTTCAAGGATAACGAATATGTAGTTACTAGGATGATGGAAGAACTTGTCGATTTACCTTTCCTTTCTCCGGGAAGAAAAGTCTTCGATAAAAGCGAATACGCAAAAGGCACTTATGATCATGCCTATTGTAAAGTCGCTTCCTCTCTTCCTCATGTTTCTTTAACAAGAGACGAAGCTATCTCCTATGCTTCCGGAAACGAGTTACGGAAAGAAGCACCGGAAGGAGAAGTGATTCTTACTTTTGAAGGTTACTCTTTAGGCTTTGGAAAGAGTAACCAAGGGAAGATAAAGAACTATCTTCCGAAAGGCTTACGAGCTTATCTGAACTGAAAAAAGTCCCCGCGAACGAGGACTTTTTCATTTCTCCCTGGTGCCGACTGCCGGACTTGAACCAGCCACCTACTGATTACAAATCAGTTGCTCTACCGGATGAGCTAAGCCGGCAAGGATACGCGATGGTGAGTGCTACAGGGATCGAACCTGCGACCTCTTCCGTGTGAAGGAAGCGCTCTCCCGCTGAGCTAAGCACTCAAAAAAGCTTGATTAGTTTAGCATTCCCCATTCTTTCAATCAAGAATTCCTCTATTCTATGTGGTTATTATGTTATTTTGTCCATCGGTTTATAGAAGAAGACTTCTTTTGTGCCGACTATACAAGAGTGAACAAGTGTCAAATATGTTGCAATTGGCGTTAGAAAATCAGCATTTTGTGTCATAGTTCTTTCACGGAAAAAGTTATTTATATATATTATTATCAGGAACAAGCGCTTTCAGGAGCTTTCTATTCTGCCCTGAAAACGCGCCTATTCAGAGAGGAAAGCGTTATGAAACACGAAGATCTGATCAAGAAGATGTCCTTGGAAGATAAGGCTAGTCTTTTATCCGGAAAGAATTTCTGGGAGAGCATGGATCTGCCCGAATACGGCATTCCTTCTTTCTTCCTCTCCGATGGCCCTCACGGCCTTCGTAAACAGGCGGCAGCGGCCGATCAGCTCGGCTTGAACCCTTCTCTTCCGGCTACCTGTTTCCCGACTGCCTGTGCTTTAGCAAACACCTGGAACCCACAACTGGTTCAGGAGATCGGTACTGCCTTAGGCGATGAAGCCGTCCGTCTTCATGTTTCGATGGTTTTAGGCCCGGGTCTGAATATGAAGCGCAATCCGCGCTGTGGAAGAAACTTCGAATATTTCTCTGAAGATCCTTATCTCGCCGGCAAGATGGCCGCGAATATGGTCTTAGGTATCCAGTCCAACGGTATCGGTAGCTGCATCAAGCATTGGTGCTGCAACTCGCAGGAACTCCGCCGTATCAATTCCGATTCCGTCGTCGATGAAAGAGCCTTAAGAGAAATCTATACCACCGCTTTTGAAATCGCCGTCAAGGAAGGTCATCCGAAAGCCATCATGTCTTCTTATAACATGGTCAACGGCACCTACACCAACGAAAACCTCCATCTCGAAAAAGATATTCTCCGTGGAGAATTCGGTTTCACCGGTCTTATCGTCACTGACTGGGGTGGAGAAAACGACCGTATCGAAGGTCTCAAAGCCACCAATGAACTTGAGATGCCCGGCAATAACGGCGATACCGACCGTGAGATCATCGCCGCTGTCAAGAGCGGAAAACTCGATGAAAAGTATGTCGATGAAGCTGCCGATAACGTCATCGATTATGCCCTAGAGACTTCCAAAGCCTTCAAGGATTATAAGGAACCGGTCAGCGAGATCGATGGCAAGAAAGTCACCGGTATGAACTGCTATCCGGAAGTTGCCAAAGCTCACCACGAGATTGCGAAACGCGCCAGCGATGAGACGATGGTTCTTCTGAAGAACGTTGACCATATTCTTCCTCTCCGTAAGGAAGATAAAGTTGCTATCATCGGTGACTTTGCCAATGCCCCTCGTTATCAGGGAGCCGGTTCTTCGCAGGTCAACTGCACTCGCTTAGATAACTTCACCGATCTCAAGGATAAGTTCAAGTTCAACTATGTCGGTTTTGCCCAGGGCTTCAACCGTTATGGAAAGAAAGATAAGAAGTTAGAAAAAGAAGCTCTGGAATTAGCTTCCAAAGCCGATATCATCGTTTACTTCTTAGGACTGGATGAAGTCACCGAGAGTGAAGGTTTGGATCGAGATGATCTTTTCATCCATCAGAACCAGATCGACCTTCTTCATAAGCTTAAGGCGATGGGAAAGAAGATTGTCGCTATTCTATCCGGCGGTTCGGTTATCGACTTAAGCTGGGATAGCGACTGCGATGCTTTGCTTAATGGTGCATTATCCGGTCAGGCAGGCTGCAACTCGATTCTCGATATGCTCAATGGCGATGTCAACCCTTCGGGTAAGACGAGTGAAACTTATCTTCTCAAGTACGAAGACACGCCTTCTCTCCGCACCTTTGAAACCGGTGAAGTCCAGATTCCTTATCGGGAATCCATCTACATCGGTTATCGTTACTTTGAAAAGAGAAATCTTCCTGTCAAGTATCCGTTCGGTTATGGCTTAAGCTACACAACGTTTGAATATAGCGACCTCAAGGTCGATGAAAAAGGTGTTTCTTTCCGTATCAAGAACACCGGCACTTATGCCGGTAAGGAAATCGCCGAACTCTATATCGGTCTAAAGGATTCCCATATCTTCCGTCCGACGAAGGAACTCAAAGGCTTCCATAAGACGAAGCTTTTAGCGCCGGGTGAGGAAGAAGAAGTTCGTATCGATTTCGACGACAAGAGCTTCCGTTACTTCAACGTCAAGACGAATAAGTGGGAAATCGAAGAAGGCGATTACGATATCTATATCGGTGCGTCTTCGGCCGATATCCGTCTCACCGGTAAAATCCATGAAGAAGGAACCACTACCGAATATCCTTACGATGCTACAAAGCTTCCTTCTTATTTTTCCGGCGATGTTCAGAATGTCTCTGAAGAAGAGTTCCGCACTCTTTATGGAAGAGATCTTCCGAACGATGAGTTCCTCTATTCCAATAAGAAACATACCCGTATCCATATCACGAGAACGAACCTCTTCTGCGATCTTCCTCGAGCCAGAGGCTGGACCGGTAGACTCACCGGAAGAGTCCTTCAGTTCTTAGTCAACTACGGCGAGAAACATAATAAACGGTTACGCAATACTATCGTCATGGGCCCGTGGGGATTCCCGATGCGTGCGGTCAGCCGTATGATGAATATGCCGATGGCAAAAGCCGATGGCTTGATCATGATGTTCGATGGTCATTTCCACAAAGGGCTAGCAAAGTTCATCAAGGGTGATCCTAACGCTCCGAAGTATTCGAAAGAGAACCACTATCAGAAAGCGCCGAAGAAGAAGTAGTCAGTAGGTGAATCTTTTCTCCCTCTTCCTTTCTCAACCCTGAGGAAGGAGGAGGGATTTCTTTCTCTCGTTGAGGCCGATTTTGGACATGTGGTAAAATAAAGATAGAAAAAGTGAGGAAAACACGCGATGAAACTTCTATCCATTGTCGTCTGCTGTTATAACTCTCAGGACTATATGGCCCATGCGATCGAATCCCTGCTCCGCGGTGGAGAAAAGGTCGAAATCATCATCATCGATGATGGCTCGAAAGATAAGACTCCTCAGATCGCCGATGATTTCCAGAGCCGTTATCCTAGTATCATCAAAGTCGTCCATCAGCCTAACGGCGGACATGGAGCCGGTGTTCAGGCAGGTATCAGAGAAGCGACCGGCCAATTCTTCAAGGTCGTCGATAGCGATGACTGGGTGGATGACGAAGCCTATCAGAGAATGCTCAAGGAGATTGAAGAAAAAGGCGATAAGGTCGATCTCTTTGTCAATGACTACACCTATTACCATGGAAACGATAAAGGTTCCACCATCGGTTTTGCCGATAAGTTCCCGAAGGATAAGATCGTCACCTGGAAAGAGGTAAGACGTCTTCGTCTTTCTCAGAACTTACTGATCCATTCCTGTATGTTCCGTGCCCAGATCTTAAAAGATTCGGATCTTCATATTCCGGTTCATACTTTCTATGAGGATGATTACTGTGTCTATGCTCCTTTAAGAAACGTCAAGACCGTCTGCTATGTTCCGGTCTCTCTTTATTGTTACTTTGTCGGAAGAGCAGGGCAGTCGGTTCAGAAGGATGTCGCTATCCGCCGTTATAAGGACTATCTGAAAGTGGCGATGGCCTGTATCAAGGAATACAACATCTACGACTATAAGAAAGATAAGTATCTCTTCCGCATCCTTTATCATGAACTCCGTATCTTCATCACCCTCGGTTATGTTCATACCCAGATGAACAAATCGAAAGAAGCAAGAGCGGACCTGAAAGCGTTCCAGAAAGAATTCAAGGAAGTCAATCCGCGTCTTTATAAGAGAATCCGTTATCATTCCTTGGTCTCTCCGCTTGTCCTTCCTGGTTTTATCGGAAGATTCAATGCCAAATTCTCCTATTCCGTCTCTCATCTCTTCGTTCCGTTCAACTAGAAGCAATCTTCTCTGTTTTTCAAAGCTTGTTAAAGAGAAAGGATTCCTACCCTTTCTCTTTTTCATATCATAAATATAGGTGATCAGCAGTATCCTCACACATATCCCTTTCCCTAGGGAAAGGGCGCGTTAAAATTATCGGCGAAGGTGAGGAGACAG
>ONBI01000059.1 GCA_900316035.1 uncultured Eubacteriales bacterium | reverse complement strand
TGCTTCTCTGTGAGCGGATATGTCATCCTCTTCGTCCTCCTTGTGATGATGAGGATACCATTGAAAAAGGGGGCCCGAAGACCCCCAATTTCCGCTTACGATTCCTTTCCGGAAAAAGCCGATAGAAACGAAAAGCTGCTCTTTCTTAATGAAAACTTCTCTTTTTTCAGTAACGCTTCCCTCTTTCTACCTCATTGCCAAATAGACGAGGAGAAAAAAAGATGCGACAGAGGGAAGAAAGGTGAACGGCGTCTTACCAAAAAGTAGGCCTCGCGATAATCCGGTCTGTCCGTCATTTTCCCTCTTCAGGATTCTCTTCTTCTGAGGAATCGTCTTCCCTGACGATATCTTCCTCCGTCAGAGTGCCGACCGTGGTTTCTCCCTTCTCCCCGTACTGATAGAGTTCATCGAGAATCTCGATGGCATAGCGGATTTTGGTCCGTAAAAGAAACCCGGCGTCACCGGCCTGTCTTAAAAGGCTTTCGGCATCGATCTGCGGATTCCAGTCATAGGCTTTGCCATGGAAGGAAATCAGTTTTTCGAAAGTGAAAAGCATCTCTTCTTTCGTCAGCGGAGTAAGCCTAGTCCCCTTCTTCAAAGAATCGAGGACAGAAGGAATCTGCCTGTTCTCGGGAAAGAATGCTTCAGCATTTTCATATTCATTTTTTCCTTCTATCACATCTTCTTCGTAAGAAGCGCTGAGAGCAAAGAGAGAAAAAGTATTTTCGAGTTTCGCCTTCGGGTGAAGGAAAGAATAGATGTTGTCATAAGCAAGAAGGCGTGCCTTCTTGGATAATCTTCCCAGAAGCTCGGCCTCATCGAAAAGTATGGCCCATCCGCTATAGCCAAGAAGTCGGAAGAGATGCGACATGGCAAAGAAGTAGTCCATCATATGTTTTGATTTGGCGAAGGGAATATTGAAACGGACTTTTTCGGTGCTGGTCTTCTTAGCGATGGCACGGAGAGTAGCGTTCGGAAGAAGGTCGCCCTGCAAATCCATCAGAAGCCGATAGCGATCTTCGGAATCGTCGGAATAGATCAGACTGCGGAAAACATAATAAAGCTTGTTCGTCTCTAACGAGTTGCTGCAGTAATCGAGTATCTTATCCGAAAGCGGATTCTCCGGAGTCAGGGAGAGAAGCTTATCCGCAAAACCGGGATTATCCTGACCCGGAAGATAGGTGTTATTGATCATTTTCTGATAGATAACATAAAGCTTATCCATCGGGCCTTCTTTTCCTAAACTGAGCTGAGAGACGACCATGTTGTCATCGGAAGCGATGACATGAACGGCGCTAAGCAGATGTGTCTTTCCTTCACCATACTTTCCGATGACAACCATACCGCTGGATTTCCCTGCTTCGCAGGCATCCTCGAGTCGGGAAACCGTTTTATTCATCAGGGCAGGTCGAGCCTCAGAAAAATACCGACCGACCTCCTTCGAAGGAATTCCCGAACGTAGGGCTTCGATAATCGTCCTCGCTTCCATATCTATCATAGAGAATCTCCTTCTTCTGCCCTTTGTTCTTTCTTCACCTCTTCCTCTAACAGAGAAAGCACTCCACAGGAACTGTCTCTGGCTTTCCGCTTCAGCGAAAGAAGCGTTTCATCGCTGACAGGAGCCGCGTCACTGACGCCATAAACCTTCCTGAAGTTATCATAAATAGCTCTTAGGACCCCAGCATCGAAGAAGAACGATTCGAAACGATCAAGATCAATGGTGTCGGCAAAGCAATTGAATTTTGTGCCGATGATCTCATTCTGAATTCGCATCCAGAGAGCCTGATAGGATTTGATTCCATGGTCCTCATCTTCGAAAAGGGCCTTCGCAAAAGCGAAGACGAAGAAAACATTATGCATGGAATCGATAGAATCGATCAGTTCCCGGATGATTTCATAGGTATCCTCTCTTCTCATTTTCGTATAATGGATGGTATCGAGACCGGAGAGATTGAGAAGAGAATCGAAATTGTCGATATAGACACAAAGGCCTTTGTATCCCGCTTTTTTGAGGACTTCAACAAGGGAGCGAAACATTCTTCTGGCATTGACTTTTGTGATTTTGAACGGAGCCAAACCAGCCAAACGGATTTCGCTCATCTTCAGTTCCTTTTCGCCATAAAGCCAAGAAAAAAGCGTCTTTTCCGAGCCCTCAGGGAAGAGAGGGTAACCAAGCCTAGAACTGGTCAGCATGGAGCAGGCCAGAGCATAATTGCCGTCACAGGAAGAAGAATTCAGAAACATTTCATTCAAGGCTTTACGGATTTTTCTTCTGGTCAGGCCGTCTGTTTCCCCACGGCTAGCCAGATAGTTGAGAAAGAGAGCTCCCTCGGGAATGTCTTCTGGCCGATAGCCACAATATTCGATGACTTTGTCTGCCCATCTCTGGATTACCGTATTCAAATCAATCTTATGGAGAATGGAAGCATAGATTTCCTTGAAATCGTAAAGAGGAACTTCTCTTCCGTCCAAGGAAACAACCAGGTAACCACAAGCTAAAGCGTCCTTTTCAGAGAGAGTAAGAAAATAGCTTTTCCCAGAGCCCTGAGAACCGGTCACAAATTTGATTTTACTTCTTCCGTTTGCGATGAATTCCTTAAGATAGAAACGGGTGAGAAAGGCATTCAGTTCTTCCAGCGTCCCTTTCTGGATAAATCTTCCCATGATTCACTCCCCTCTAACGATAGAAACTGATGGTACAGAGAAACTGTTCCTGGCCGTCAGCATCCAGAATTCGAATCGCTTTAGAGGCATTTCGGCTGGAGCCAAACTGGAAATGATGATTGTCCCGAGTGACGATAGTATCTCTGACTTGATACAAACGGGCCAAATCGAAAGCAAAGCTTTGCATATCATAATCTTTCCGGCTGCGAGACATCGGAACCAGAGCTTTATAAAGAACGGTCAGATAAATATCCGTTCCTTCGGTCTTCTTTCCTTTCAGAAGGGAAAGGGAATAAGCGTCATAGAGCTCATTGACGAAAGTCTGCGCATTGAAGGAAGCTTTATTGAGGCGATCCTGAATCGCTTTGACCAGTTCAACAAGTTTCTTCGGGCGGAGGCAGGCAAAACGCTTCTTATCGATGATGACTTCTTGGTTTTCTTCGTCGAGCTTGACCCGGCAGGGGAAGACTTCATATACCGGATATTCCCCGGAAACATCGATGCCTTCTTCCCGGAAGCAGGTTAACATCTGGGCGGCATAGTCTCCGGAAGAAATATAGGATTTCGCATCAAAGGAAGAAACCTTCTTCCTCGTCTCTTCGGCGGTTTTCTGAAGGGAGACGGCGCACTCTTGAAGCTTCTCCGAAGAGGAAAGAAGGTCTTCAAGATTGCCAAAAGCCAAATCCTTATCGATTGCTTTCAGAAGCTTCTTTGATTGCGACAGGCTCGTTTCCAGTTCTCCGGTAAGAGAGGTTAAAGCGGCATATAGTTCTTCATAATCCATAGGAGGCTCCTTTTCTGTTTCATGCTGAGAGAATAGTTTGTCAATCGGATATATTATATTTCATAAGAGGCTTTCCCGCTATACCGATTTACCTGTCCTCTTTTTCCTTTTCCCGGAAAGAGGAAAGTTTTGCCATCACATCGTAATAGAACCGTTCATCTTCCGTGAAAGCTTGGTCCCTTTTTTCGAGAAGAGAAGAAGCTGGAAGATAGCCATCTCCACGAATAGCGCCGAGCTCTAGGCATTTTCGTACTTTCTGTTTTCTTTCGGGAAGATCCGCCGAAGGAGAAAAAGCGAGAGACGAAAAGAAATCTTCGGCCAAATCGAAATAGGCATCATTATCAAAAGCGCCACTAGCATAAGTGAATTCAAAGATCCGCAAGGCGCTCCGGTTGCTCTCCAAATAGATATTCGGATCATTCGTTCCATGGACATGAATATAGTAGAGGCAGGTTATGTCTTTTCCTTCTTTGCTGCGGAGAACTCTCCCCAGCCTCTGGATGCGTTGCCTTTCGCTTTTGGTCGAGGAGACGACAATACCGACATCGGCATCCGGGACATTGAGTCCTTCATCCAGTGCTTTGCAACAGAGAAGAATCCGTCCTTCCCCCTGGGAAAAGTCATCGAGAGAGATTTTTCGCGCTTGCTCACTCATCTCCGAATGATAAAGACAGATCCGAGTGAGGGAAGCATCCGTGAGAAGCTTTTTCAGCGCAATAGTCTGTTCGATTCTTTCACAGAAGAGGATGATCCTTTTTCTCCTATCTAAGGATAAGACGAGATCCCTAGCACATTCGATACGAGAGGAGGCGTTTTCGACAAGGCTGTTCCGCCGGTAGGTCAGGTTGACCAAAAGAGTGCAATCCTCCTCTCCTTCTTCTGATTTCTTTTCGATGGCACGGAAGAACTCGATTTCATCCAGAGTCCTCAGAATAGTAAATCGGTTGAGAATTTTTCTCTGAAGAACAGAGATTTTATCAGTTAATTCAAGATAATCCGCCCTTTCCTTGGCATGGAAGGATACGCCGATATGAAAAAGGAAATAAGGATTGACAAGCTTATCTTCCTCGGCCTTGTTCAGGTCATAATCAAAGACGATATCGCCGATGGAAGGAGAGATGACTTCATGGAAATACGCACAGTCAGGGGTAGCGGAAAGGCCCAAGGAAAAATATAGATCTTTCCGAAAAGAGGGGGCTTTAAGAAAATGGAAAATCTTCCGATTGTATTCGCTACCATATCGCTGACATTCATCATAGATGACCATCACCGGCCTGTTCTGCTTCATATCCGAAAGAATATGAGTGGAAAGAGAGAAGCGTGCGGAATCGATGACATAGATCATGAAACGATAGTCCCCAAAACTATGCCTTTTTCCGTTCCATTCACCGATCCCGCCCGGGATATGATAGGTCTGAATGAACTTTTTCCACTGTCTCGACAAAGCAATCGTAGGAACAACAATTTTTATGCGAGTAGGTTCCGGTTGCTTCAAGGCGCAAAGAAGGGCGAATACCGTTTTTCCGGCCCCAGTAGCTACTTTGACGATGCCGTGTTTACCTTTTGCTTCCCAGATATTCATCGCTTCCCTTTGCCAGGGATAAGGGGAAGGAAGCGAAATCTCTTGGCTTTCCATAAAGCCAATTATCTCATAATCCAACCTTTGAAACAAGCTCGAACACCGCCTCAAAAAGCAACTTGTCTTGACCCGAAAAGAAAAGTATCCGATCTCATAAAAAAAGACAATTACCCTCCGGACCGATCTTCAGTCGAAAGTCGCCGATTAGGAAGGCGGTATTGCATCGTAACTCTTCCGCCTAGGGGAGCTAGCGGAAGATATCAGCGTTATCCTTCCTCTCCTTCCGCGTCGGTTCTTCCCCTCTTTTCACATCCCGAAAACAAAATGAGGAAGCAATAAGGAAAAGACAAAGAAGCAACTAGTATCCCATTTACCTCTCTTAAACAAGACTTATTTTCCTATTTTGACTTTCTTTCCCTGAAAAGTATAAGGGAACAGGCTCTTATTGACTTCAAAGAATTTGGTTTTGGAGAAGATGGTTGATTTCAGTATCTTCAAAGAAGTGAAGCGGTTTAAGATCTTCAGGGCGCCCTGTTTTGTGATATCAAGACCAGCAAAGTTCAGGAAGTCAGAATAGGAGAACTTCCCTTTTGCTTTCATCAGGATCTTCCTCAGATAGGATTGTTCCGTAGAAGAAAGAGGGGCTAGAGATTGGTTCTTCTCTTTCTGGACAAGGTTTTCAATATCGATATAGAGATAGCAATATCTTGTCGATGTATTCAGAAGATAGAGAAGGAAATAAGTGAGATCATTATGGTTGTTCCTGGTTTCTTCCAAAGCAAGGTAGTATCGGTTCTTATCCTGATTGATAGCTTCCGAAAACAAGGGTACAAAGGTAGAATTTTCCAAAAGACTGATCCAGAAGGATACCATCCTGGCTGTTCTTCCGTTGTAGTCAAAATAAGGGTGGTAATAGACCAAGGCATAATGGACAAGATGAGGCAATAGAATCAGGTTTCTTTTTTTGTCCAGGCATTCCCTGACATAGTCAAACAGGGAATTCATGGTTTTCTCCAATTCCGAATGAGGGCATCCAAGGTAATGATCTACTTCCACTTCATCCTCTCGATAGTATTGTCCTTCTTTTAATGTGTCTTCTTTCTCCAGGCATTCATCACTGAGAATGGTGTAGAGCTTACGAAGGTTATCTTTGTTAAAGTCTGGCTTTTTCAGAATGAAATCGATTCCCAAAGACATGTTCCGGATGATCTGCTCGTTTCTATTTTCCGGCTTTCTTTCCGAGTCAAAGAGCTCCTTGACTTTCTTTCTGGTAGTGGGGACGTTTTCGATATTGAGACTTCCTTCTACTTCGGAGAAAACAAGAGAACGTAGAACTTCGCTATTTTGATTGAGATCTTCAGGCAAAGATAAAGAAAGCGTTGATAGGAGAAGGTGATTTGCTTCCAGATAAAATGCAAGTGCATTCTTCAGATCAAAGCACCGTGAATAATAGACAAAAGGAGAATTAAAAGAAAGAATAGGCAAGGAAACCAAATCAGGCTCTTCTCTGTTCTTCATCTTTTTTTCTTTGAATTTCATATATTCCTCATATTGATGAGGATTGAAATCAAAGGAATAGGAGGCATCATAACAGATTTCTCGTTTATTTAAATATTTTAGCGTCTTTTGGTAATCGTATAGTTTTTCAAAATCCGACTTCATGGAAGCATACCTCCTTCTCTATTCATTGTAAACCAAATGATAAACTTTTGAAACAAATTATTGTAAACTGAATCGTAAAGTGGAGATAAGTGGCGTTAATCCTTTCTTTGGTTTAGCGGATTTCTTTCTCTTTTCCCGGAAAAGAATTGCTTTCTGGGCCTTCACTATCTTCGAAACCAGGATCTGATTGGGTCCTGTTAGTTGGACAACTGTGGTAAGGAGGCAGAGAGTGCTAGCACTCTCCGGCGACGTATCACACCAAATATCCCCATCCGGAAGAGAATATGCCTTTCTCCGATGGCAACACCGGCTTCCGTACGGAATGATTTCCCGATAAAGAAAAGGATCCTGTCGCTAGGATGGGATCCTTTTTCTTCGGTTGCTGCAACGGATGATATTACTTGTTTTCGTCCTTGAAGAAGTCTCTTTTGTTGAAAGGGGCTTTCAGGAAACGGGCAAAGGCTCTTCCCTTGGTCAGCCAAGTGAACTTCACGTTGTTCTTGCTGTTTCTATCGATATGCTTCACCATGAAGGCGGCAATCGTCTCCGGATAGTCTCCTAAGATGTTATAGACCTTCTTGGTCTGTTCACTGAGTTCGAAAGTCTGATCTCCGAGATTGTGGTTGATGAAGTTGGTGATCATGATACCGGGAGTGATCTTACCGATTTGAAGGGGAAGATTGCTCTTCTTGACTTCGTTAGCTAACGCTTCGGTGAAATAAGTGACACCTCTTTTCGCGGTACCATAGACCGATAATCCTAGAATCTTTCCGTCATCGGAACCGAAACCTTCGACGTTGTAGATCTGTCCGCTCTTCTGTTTGACAAACTGCTGCATGATGAGAGAGGAACAGAAGATGGTTCCCTTGAGATCAATATCGATCAGGCGGGAAATAGTTTTCTCATCGAGTTCCCAGATCGGTTTCATCCGTTGGTTGACACCGGCGTTGTTGATCCAGATATCGATTTTCCCTAAAGCGGCAACGGCGGAAGAGATGATCTTCTCGATGGATTCGGGATTCGTGACATCGCCGACAAAGGTGAGAACTTCGCCTTTTTTATTGACGAGAAGTTTTGCTTTTGCCGCAGCGAGATTCTCTTCGCTGACATCGATCAGAACGACATCGTATCCGAGATTGTAGAAATCGGAGATCATCGCAAAGCCGAATCCTCGGGCAGAACCGGTGATAACTACGTTTTTATTCATGGATGTGCCTTCTTTCTTTTCTATTTTAAGGAATCTTTTTCAGAAATGAATATGTTTTTTTCTAAGAAAGCAAAGAATAAACAAGGAGGAAAATGCTGCTTAGGATTTTTCTTTCTCCTTAGAGATGGAGTTCTCGAAATCTTCTTTCTCTAACCGGAATTCTAAGAGCGGAAGATCCTCTCCGGTTTTATCGATATGGCGGGTTGTCTCTCCTATGACTTTGAAACCTAGATGCCTAAGAAGTCCTTTCGACCTTTCGTTTTCTTTCCGAGTGATAGCATAGCCATAGGAATAGCCCGCTTCTTCAAAAAGAAAATGGAACACCGCTATCAATCCTTCTTTCACATAACCGTTTCCCCACCTATCTTCTCTGCTTTCATAACCGATCTCAAAGCCGTCCGGAGGAAGATCTTTGATGACCTGGATCTCTCCGAAGACATCCTCTCCTTCTAATAGAACCCATTCATAGTTTCTCCGTTTCTTCACCCATTTGGAAACAAGTCTTTCCGTATCTTCCAAAGTCAGATTCGGAAGATAGAAAAGATACTTCGTCACTTCTTCAGAATGAGTCCAGCGATAGACAGAAGGAGCATCTTCGATTTCGATAGGGCGGAGAAGAAGACGCTCTGTTTTTAAAATCGGAGCTATTTTCATGAGAAGGATACGTAAGAAGTGTAGCACTCTCTTTGCCTTCGGGGAAAAACAAAAGGAAAGAAAAGAAGCAGTACAGGAGAGAAAAACACCTCTTCCCTGACAATATATATAGAGAGAGAAAGGAATTAATAGGCAAAAGCAAAAGACAGGCAAATTGTAAAAGCGGGATTATCCCTTTGGATGGGAATGACCTCTTCCCATCTGCCAAGGAGAGAAGGACTTCTTTCTTTTTTCTCGCCTGTTTCCGTGACTCACTTGAGGACAATCCAACGATAATTCTGCTTCGTTCCGATGCACTCTATTTTTCCTTCAAGTGGAGCAAGTTGTTCTTTTTGAAAGATTCCCTTGCTCTGCCATCGCCGGAATGCCTTTTTCAGGGTTGCTTATCCATATTCCCAGAGCTGCCTTTTCCGTTTCTTTAAGAAAACCTCTATTTTCTATGTCAGAAATATTTTTTCCTGTTCACTGCCCGCGCATGGAAAGAGAAGGAATTCTGCTCGAAATATGAGCGTAAAAGAAAAAGTATCTAATAATAGTTTGTAAGAGGTTATCTGTTCAACAAAGCATCTTTCAGTAAAGCAAAGGAGTTTTTCACAAAGAGGTTCAACTACAAAGGCAAAACAGAGAAACAGACAAAAAGCTTTTCCTTTTTGTTTGTTAAGCAAACTAATAAATTTGGTTACCTATTTGCAGTTTGTTGGTGCCGCTCTTCCGCTTTTAAGTATAATGGTTACGACACTCATATTGTCAAAGAACGACAAGGAGAGTCAGCCATTTCTTTGACGTGGTGGTCCTTGGACTGGCT
>ONBI01000060.1 GCA_900316035.1 uncultured Eubacteriales bacterium | reverse complement strand
CCTGATAGGATACGAACCGCCCAGTGCCGAACGGCATGCTAGGTGGTGTGAGAGGGGATGACAGTCAGGTTGACACCTGACTGTCTACCCTACTCGATTTCCGTGCATTCCAAAAGCCCGGCCTCCAAAAGCGGCTTGATCAGGTTATGCATGAGCGAGTTCTTGCTCTTGTAGTCCGTCAGGGCCAGCAGTTCCGAGGAAGACTTCGGCTTCTTGGCGGCGCTTAGTATCCGCATGGCGTACTCCCTCTCTTTGGGGCTCATCGCGCCGAATGGTGCTTCCAGGGGAGCGTCGTCCCCGATGTCGTAGAGCGTGATGAGTACGGAGGTTGGCAGTATGTGTAGTCTCGGCCTTTTCGATGATGGAGAGGCCTTGTATTCCGCGGCGATCTTCCTGAACCCGGAGTCGTTGCGCTGCATCTTGTTCACGAGCGCGAGCGTGTCGCAGATGACGTTGTTTCTTCTCCTCGAGGGGATCATCGTGAGATCGACATCCTCCCCGACATTGCCCGGGAGGAAGGAGCCCGGAGAGCATATCTCAATCCGGTCCGCGAAGACATCGACGTCGATCTGCCCACCGTCGATCAGATAGTCGCGGTGCGCGATGGCGTTCCATAATGCCTCCTCAATGGCTCTTTTGGGGTAGGACGGAATTCGGGAATGGCCCCCGTCCTTCTTCAATAAGGCGTTCCTTGTGTTCCGCTCGATGAAATCCATCATGAACTCGTAAAGCGAGAGCAGATCACCGCGGAATTCCTTGCCGTCCATGGCGAGATCCTCGCCTTTGTCGAATCCCGGCCAAAGGCGGCAGTGGCAGTTGGCGTTCGGGTTCTCGCATCCGTCTGTAAACAGAGCGCCGCCCCGGGTGAGGAAGCCATCCGGAGTCACGGCACCGGTTGAGATGAGCAGGGCCTTCGTCAGCCCTCCCTCCTCTGGAAATTCCTGCATATAATAGCGGTTCAGTAGCAAAAAACGTTCAGGCTCATACGGATCTTCGGTGGGCTCTGCGTCGAAGGAGAAGCTCCGCTTTTCGTAGAACATGCGCCTCATCTCCTCCACGGACGCGGGGACGGCCTCTCCAAAGGGAGGAGGCTCGTCTATTACCTTCGCAGATGCGAGCTCCGCGGGAGGGAATTCATCCTTTCGGGGGATGAGGTCGCAAAGCATCCCTATTCATGTGGGTGCACGCCAAAACCAAGAAAGGAGAAGGACATCGCCCCGGTTGATGAGGAGATCAAAGCCTTTTTGACAAGCAGAAGGAGGATATCTTCCAACAACACATCGGGGATTCCTGGGGTGAGCTACACCAGGTAGCAGGACAGATGGGTAGTGAGGTTCTTCTTCCACAACATCAAGATCCATGTTGGCGCTTTTAGGACTATAGAGGAAGCCATCAAGGCAAGAATTGAAATCGAGAAGAAGTACTACCTAGAAGACAAAGAAAAGAAAGAAAAGTGAAGAAAATGAGGAATGAGCAATTGCCATGAACAGACCTTATCTCGACTGAAACGCAAGATAAGGTCTCTTTTCATTGGAAAAGATCTTTTCCCGTCACCAAAGAGTCGATAACGTCCGAATACCCGTTCTTGCTTAGCCCAGATGAGGCAACAAGCGTGATCCGTATCGCCTTTCTGGTCTTCGATTCCCTTCGGAAGTCATCTTCCTTCGTCAGCAGGTTCATTCTATAGTCTTTGTCTATGACAATAGGCGACTGGGTGTATTTCATCTCCAATAGGTTTATGACGCCGTCTGCTCTGTCGATAAGAAGGTCGATCTGCGCGCCTGGGTTGCTTTCCTTGCTTCTCCATGCGTACTCCGAGGTTTCGACTCCCGCGATGCCAAGGGCATTCTTGATTTCAGTCACGTGGTTGAGGCAAGCGAGTTCAAAGGCGTTCCCCGCCCATGCGTAGTAAGCGGGCGTCCCGCGGTAAGCCGTCCATGAGCTTTTTCTGGCGCCCTGAAGAAAAGCGATGGAGAAGCGGACGAAAGGATCTATCACCTGGTAGGTCTTGCCCCTCTTGATGTGGCCCGGCTCCACGTACTCGCGCAGGAATCCGCATTCTTCGAGTTCCTCAAGCGTTTTGGTGAGCTGCTTGCCACTCATCTTGAACGATTTCGAAATTTCATCCCTCGGGACCCCTTGGTTCTTCTTACAAATGAATTCGACGACTTCGCGGTGGCGCCCCCTGGGGGAGAAGAGCGAGCGGAAAAGCTCCCGATACTCGTAGCGGAATTTCCCGCTCTCCTCGAAGCAAAGTGACTGGATGTTCTGGCTGACACTCAGTGATGCGTTCAGGTTTCGCCAATAGAAGGGCACGCCCCCGAATGCCATGTAGTATTCGAGAATCTCAGATTTCTCGAAATGGTAGCCGCAAAAGCGGCAAAGCCTCTCGCAATCCCCCAGGTGGAACGGGAGGAGGTGGAGCGATTCCGTCACCCTGTTGTAGAAACCGCCGGTGTTTTTCAGAATGTTGTCGATGATCCATGATGTTGCCGACCCGCAGACGATGAGCATCAGATCCGGCATGGCCGAGCCAAACATGTTCCAGAAGCGGTCAAGCGCAGGCCTGAAATCCGATTTTTTCCCGTCCATCCAAGGAACTTCGTCGAGGAAGACAATCTTCTTCCCGGTCACTGCGTTTCGGTGACAATCCCCTTTCAGGAGGTCCTTCAGCTCATCGAAGGCGTCGAACCAGCTTTCGGGCTTTTTCTCCGCCTTCCCTCCGTAGGCGACAATATCTTTGTGAAAAAGAGCGACTTTATCTTTTCTAGTCCCTTGCTTGACTCCACTGGTATAGAACGTGAAGTCATTCTTGAAAACCTCCCTGATAAGAAAAGTCTTCCCGACGCGCCTCCTGCCATAGATGACCATGAACTCTGGCATTTTAGATTTCGCACATCGAAGAAGCTGGTCTTGTTCCGATTTCCGGCCGATTATTTCCATAGACGGCCTCCTATCCTATAAAGTGACTTTAACTAAGATTATTTTAGACATAAAGTCTCTTTATAACAAGTCAATCCTTGAATTTATAAAAAAAAGATTGCTGGGGGATTGCATCCTATGAACAAAATGAGGAAAGCGCCTTTAGATCCTGGCACGGTCGATTCGACTGATTTGCGATTTTGACAGCTATGCGAGGCTTAGAATCTAAAAGAAGAAAAGGAAAGAAAGAGAACACTCTCCGAAGGAAAAGAGACGTCCGTGATAGAATGAAAGCAGAGTTCTATCAAAGAGAAGAGGTACCTCTGATATGATTGCAACAAATGAAGGCCTGATGAAGCTTTTAGGAGAAGAGAATAGACAATTCAATGTTCCTATCTATCAGAGAAAGTATCGGTGGGATTATGAAGATTGCCAGAGATTGATCGAGGATATCGTGATTGCCGGAAAAGAGGGAAGAGAGCATTTCACAGGTACCATCGTTTATCAGCAGGGATATTTCAATTCCTGTTTCTTAGTGGATGGGCAACAGCGTCTTACGACCATCGTTTTGATTATCAAAGCGATGGAGATGCTCTCTATCGCAAGGAAAAAGAGCGAAGATACGGAGAAAGACGATTATGCCTATGTCTCTAAGAAATGCCAGAAGTATCTTTTTCGAGATGCCGAGGATCCTAGGGAAGGTTGGAAGATTGTTCCTGGGGAAGAGGATAAAGAAGCGTTAGATTTTATCCTTTCTTCGTATTCTATGGAAGACTTAGAGAAGAATCCGAAGTTCTCTTCGTTAAAGAAAGAAATGATGATTTCCAATTTCCTTTGTATCGAAGAATATATTAAGAAGCTCTTGGATAAAGGAGAAGGAATCCGTTCTACCTTCTTTGAAGGTCTGTTGCGGTTGACGATTATCCGTATGGAACTTAGTCCTAGAGATGATGCCCAGGAGATTTTTGAATCCATCAACTCGTTAGGAAAGAAACTTACCAATGCGGATCTGATCCGTAATTATCTATTGATGTCAGACCATCATGAGATTCAGGAAGAACATTACCGGAAATATTGGAAACCGATCGAACAGGAGTTGATCGGAGAGAACAATATGGATGGGTTTGTCAGTGATTATCTCATGTCGATTCTTTCCTCTCCGGTCGCTTATGGGGATGTCTATAAGACCTTTGTTTCCTATGCTACCGGTAATCATCAAAGAAGTCCGGATAGAGTGGAGTTATTAGCGGATCTTTATCGGGTTGCTGGTATCTACCGTGTGTTTTTAAGGGAGGATTCTTCTTTTTCGAAAGAGACGAATCGTCTGATGCAGGAACTGAGAGACATGCATCAGGGTACTCCGTATCCTTTCCTGATCCGTGTATTCTCGGATTATCAGGAGAACAGGATCAACGAGAATACTTTGAATCAGGTGATCAATCTGATTGTCGTCTATCTTGTAAGAAGAACAGTCTCCGGAATCAGCTCCAGATCTTTAAGAGGGCTGATGCTGAGTCTCTATTCCCGTGTTTTCAAGATCAAAGCAAATTATCAAAAGTATTACGAATCCATCTATGCGTTTCTCTCTACGTTAGATACCAACGATAGGATGCCTACTCTTAAGAGTTTTGAAGAGGGTCTTAAAACATATCCGCTTTATATCAATACCAGGTTTGCTACTTATCTTCTCTACCGGATTGAAAACGGAAGATATCCAGAGGAACATCAAGAATATACAAGAGCAGAGAATGTGAGTGTTGAACATATCATGCCTCAGAACTTATCGGATTCTTGGAAAGAGATGTTAGGTCCTTCTTGGGAGGATATTCAGTCGAAGTATCTGAATACGTTAGGGAATCTATCTCTTAGTTCCCAATCGAAGAATTCTTCGATGGGGAATGATTCTTTTACGAGAAAGAAGTCGATCATGGCTTTAGATAGCTCTAAATTTACGACTCTCAATAAAGGCTTAGATCAACTGGATAAGTTCGGAGTAGAGGAGATAGAGAAAAGAGAGAAGTCTCTTTCCACTATTCTTTACAAAGAGTATTCCTTACCGGAAGTGAATATCGAAGGAATCCATTTTGAAGCGGTGGTGGAGGTTCCTCTTTCGGATACTCCTAACCGCATCTTCTTAAATAGTGTTCCTGTCGCTTTCCGCCTTTTCGGGGTAGAGTATCCGATTCCTGATTTCGGAAGTCTATTACAGCAATTTGGGAAAGTCATTTATAGTCTTTATCCGAATAAGATTCTTGCATTAGTTGACGAAGGATGGAAAGCCTTTGATACGGATACGGGTTCCCGTATCTATAGAGGGAAACAGGAACTGAGTCAGGATATAGAGATAGAACCTGGTCTTTATTTCCGTGCTAACTCTTGGGCGAATTACCGTGTTGTCTTCTGTGCAAAGATCCTTGAGGCTTTATGGATTCCTTTGGATTCGATGTCTATCCTTTTACGTAAGGATTCTATCCGTAAGCATCTAAGTGATGATCAGGAAAGGGAGATGCTGAAGGAGGCTTTGACACAACTGAATGAAGAAGGTTTCCTAGAGTATGATCCGAAGACGATGCCAGAGCATCCGGATTGGATCAAGTTCTTGGTCCCTGAGATGGATCAGCTTTTCCTTTATGAAGGAGAACCTATCGTCTGGGATAATGTGCTTACGAAGCATGTTGCTTATCTTCAGTTCTCTATTAAGAACGATAGCATGTATCTTACGTTACGTTGTTTACCGAATACCCGTTCTATGGAAGATAAGATCTTAGCTAAGATCGGAGAAGAACATGCTCCGAAGAATAAGGATGAGGCTTTTTGGAATTTCAAATCCTATCACGTGGATTTTGATAAGGTGGCGAATGCGAAAGATGGTAAAGCAGAGATGATAAACCTTGTAAAAGAACTGGTAAGCGAAGCCAAAGCCTATCTAGCCGACTTGAACAAGTAAAAGAAAAGCGGACCTTCTTAAGAAACCGGAAAGTCCGCTTTTCTCTCTACTATATTTTCTCTATCTTCTTGACGTCTTTTTCCAGAGCTAATCCGAAACGCTCGAGCTTATCTTCAATCTGATGGATATAGCGGGATGTGATATCCGCGATAGCCTGTTCGATATTGAGATTGGCTTTTCTTATCGCTTCGTTGTTCTTGCTGATATCCTCTAATTTCGACTTTAAGGTCTCTAAGGGTTTATCAAGATAACGGTTCTTGATCTCTTCGAAGTTCGCTTCAATCTCCTGTCTGGATTTGAACTTTTCCTGCTCTTCACTCTTCTCCTGAATGAGGTCTGCATATCTCATGGTCAGAGAGACAATCATATTCAGGAAAGTCATCAGGTAGTTCGGTCTTACGACATACATATCCGGATACTCGTTGACTTTGAAGATCGGGATATCGTTCGCATCTTCCATCTCCAGTTCGGAGACTAAGACCGCATATTTACATTTTTTCTTGTCACGGTTGATATCCAGCTGTTTGTAGTAATCTGAATTCTTCTTTTTGTTCGTGGAATCCGGATTCTCGGATTTCATATCCATACAGACACTGGCTAAAGGAGTCTCATCCGAATGGGTTTCATCCGAATAGACTTTGAAGATAAAGTCTGCTTTACTTCCTTTGTTTTCTCCTTCTTCTTTGACAACTAAGTTATCTTTCTCCCAGGTGCAGTTCTTCAATCCGTTCTGCATATAGGAGAGAACTTCGTTGTTACACCATCTCTCAAGGTTCTCGCCCTGCACCTTTACCGAACGTAAGTTACGTTCTCTTTGAAGGTTAGAGATCTCATTATCCTTCTCAGTGAGAGAAGCCGTATAGGCTTCTTTTGCTTCGCTGAGTTTCTTATCCAGTTCATTCTTAGCGAGAAGATCATTTGTCTTAATCTGATTCTCTAAGTCTTTGATCTTACTTTCGTAGGTATTCTTATCGAGTAATTGCTGGTTCTGAAGTTTCTGATAGTCACTGTCTTTCGTCTTTTCTAATTCTGCTAAGGCAATCTTCTTATCGCTATCCGCTTCTTTCTGGATTCTTTCTTTCTCGCTTTCGAAAGTCTTGATCTGCTCTTTCAGGGAAGCCAATTCTTCTACGTATTTTGCATTGACTTCCTGTTCTTTCTTAGCTACTTCCGCTTCTTTACTCTGATTTGCTAAGGCAATCTGCTTTTCTAAATCCGATACCTTCTTGTTATAGGTATCTTTCCATTCGTTCTCTTTTGCAGCTATGGCTTTCTCTTTCTCTTCGTTTAGAGCTTGTAACTTACTCTTATAATCAAACTCGGTTTTCGCTACTTCTGCTGCTTTGTTCTGATCCGCAAGAGCAAGTTTCTTCTCTAAATCGGAAATCTGTTTGTTATAGGTTTCTTTCAGTTCACTTTCCTGCTTAGAAAGAGCATTCTCTTTCTCTTTGGAAAGAGAATCGATTTGATGCTGTAGATCCGCTAATTCTTTCTGATGTTTTGCATCTAAGACTTTTTCCTGTTCTTCTAGTTTCTTTGCATAGACTCTATCGGTATTAGAAGAGATAGCTTTCTCTATAGAAGAAGTATCTATCTCTGTCAGTTCTCTTAGATCGATAAAGTCACCTTTGTTACCGTCTTCTTCGAGACGTAAGGTGTCTTTATCAATGACGACTACTTTTAGTTTTTTGGGTTCCATAATGACTCCTTATTCCTACTTCCAAAACTTAAGAATATTTTAGTATCTAACTATTTTGTTTCAAAGAAGATAAAGAAGCGGATTGAGTCTATACTGTAAATATTTTGCCAATCTAAAATTGAAAATGAAAAATGGCTTTATGAAAAATATGCTGCTTCACCAAGTAATATTAGGAGAACTAGCTTTTCTTTTGTAAAAATAATCGTCTGTCACTTTGAATCAACACGCTCTTGAAAAGTTTTTGACCGCTGAAGATTTTCTCCTTTAGTCTAAAGCCTTTGGTAAATAACTCTTTCCAAGGAACTGATAGGAAACATAATTTCTCATTTTTTCATCAGAGTAAGCGAGACTATTTGGTGATATTTCGGTATGATATTTTTAAGAAAAAACCAGCAGATGAAAAGCCACTGCTAAAACGCATTCGAATAAAGCGAAAGGAGAAAAGCGATGAGACAGTTCAAGATGAAAATTTGCGAGAAGTATCTCCCCTCCATTATCCGGGGCGAAAAAGGCCATGAATATCGTGTGGCGACACCGAATCGATTAGAAGTGAAAGTCGGCGATCAGCTTGTTTTGGTCGGAAAGGATGATCCAACTAAGTATGCGAGAGTGAATGTTATCGATATTAAGCACTATTCGGATTGGTATGAACCACTCGATCTTTATTGGAAAGAGGATTTTTCGAATCTATATAGTTCAAAAGAAGCAGTTCTTGAGGAATTGCGCCGATACTATAGTCCCCAAGAGATTCAACAATGGGGCGTGATCGTTTTTGGCATTCAATCGGATATGGTATTTTCTCTACAAAAGAAGAGAGTTCTTCTCGATGCCGACATCGTTATCCATAAGGAATATTTTGAAAGTGTCACCTTCGAAGTCTCGAGCCTTTATCAATGGCTTGATAAGCTGAATTGCACGAAATTGATTCATCCCATTTCAGCTGAGGAAATTGATAAGTTCGTTGAAAAGGATTCGAAAGTAACAACGGCGAACAATGCGACTCCGTATGAAGTTTTGAAAGCTTCTTCTAAAACAGATGACGAATTTGAAAAGGCAATCGCCTCTCTTGACAACGATCCTTATGAAGAAACGACTAACAAGCTTTTATATGAAGCCTATTGCGGGAATGTGGATATTCTTGTAACGGATGATAAAGTTCTTCTACAGAAGGCAGAACAGCTTTATTTGACTGACCGTGTGATGTCGGTTGATCAGTTCTTAAAAAGAGCAGAAACCGAATTCCCAAAACTCATCGACTATAAAATGCTTTCGGTGCGAAAGAAAAAGTTCGGTGCGTTGGATTTGAACGATCCGTTTTTCGATTCTCTAAAGGAAGATTATCCGGGATTTGAGCAATGGTTTTGTAATAAGAGAGAACAGGAAGCATATGTCTTTGAGTCTGAGGGCATTCACGGTTTCCTGTATCTGAAGATTGAAACCCAGGAGGAGCCCTATTCGGATATCACTCCAACTTTTTCTCCGGCTAAGAGACTTAAGGTAGGGACTTTCAAAATCGACAGCAATCTTAAAGGCTTCCGATTAGGGGAAAGATTCCTGAAGATTATCTTCGATAACGCTTTGAAGGCTGACGTAGATGAGATATACGTCACTTTGTTTGAACA
>ONBI01000061.1 GCA_900316035.1 uncultured Eubacteriales bacterium | reverse complement strand
ATCTCCTTTTAAGCGATGACGAAAGCAAGTCTCTCTATGCTGCTTTAACTAGCGGAGAAACTACTTATCTTAGACAGGATAGAGTCGAAAACACCTCGTTTGACTTAACCTGGATCCAAGTCATCGAAGACTGTCTTTATGATTTAGGAACGATTGTCAAGAATCCGAAGATCGTCACCAAGACCGATGAAGAGCTGGTACCGGTAGAACTGGCAAGAAAGACCGGTATGGACTCCGTCAAACATCTAGCAAGCCATAGCCAATTCATCAAAGAAATCGAAGAAAACGGAGATGTCATACCCTCTAAGATCCTCAATATCGGAAACGACGACGAATACCACACCTACGAAAATAGATTCATCGCTACCTTGATTCGAAGACTTGTTCTCTTCGTCGATAAGAGATACGAGTTCATCAAGGACCATACCGATCTCCACGATCAGGAGACGCTCTATATCAAGAACCACTCCGTTGTCAACGGAGCCGAAGTCTCTTTGGAGACCAAGGTCAAAGTCGTCTCCCCGAAAGAGGAGAAGGTGAGAAAAGCAAACGAGGAACTTTTAGACCGTGTCACCACGATCCGGAAGTATCTGATCTACTACTATCGCTCCGACTTCATGGCCAAGATGAAGAACGAGAGAGATGTAAGAAATCCGATCCTTCAGACCAACATCATCCGTAAAAACCCGCAGTATCATCATTGTTTCCGCCTTTATCGTTTTATTGAATCCTATGACCTTTTAGGTGCTAATTACTTCGTCAAAGAGACTTTCTCTGTCTTCTCCCCAGAAGAACTCAAAGAACTCAACTGTCTGATGTTAGCCAATTATCTTTCTCTTCAGGGAAAAGATAAAAGCTTGGACGTCAAAGAAAAAGAAAGCATCTATAAACCGAAGATTCTCACTTCCTCGGACGATGAACAATTTGAATACGGACCGTATTATAATGGTCCGATTCAATTTGTGAGAGTCGATGCTCCGTATCGGAAATACCTGGAAAGCAAAGCAGACGATAAGGACTTACCGAAAGAGCTCAGCGATCAGGAAAAGAAGTACTACGAAAACGAAATCAGGCAGGAATCTCTCTCTCAGGAACAGGTCGAAGAAGAGACCAAGCTTTTAGAGCGGAAATCCAAAGATAAGATCGTCTTTGACGCCCATGTCAGAGACGTCATCGCAAGAAGGGATCGGGAAGAAGAAGAGTATCGGGAATACCTCGTTCAGAAAAGACTAAGAGAAGAAGAAGTATTCCTTCACCGCTCGAGGCTTGCAATGGTAGAAGAAGCAAGAAAATTCAAATTCGACTTAGATACCGCTGCCTTTATCTCTTATTCCTATATGCCGGATGTAAGTCAGATAAGAGAGATCGAAGAAAACGCCTATAACTATCAAGAGATTTCTTTCCCGAAGGTCAACTTCTCTCTTTATGAGATACTTACCAACGGTACCAATGCCAAGAATAGAGGTTCCAGTGTCGAAGATCTCTACCGTTATCTTACGGCTCATACGGAAGCGAAGATTTCTCCGAGCGGAGAAAACTATCGCTCCTTAGTTTCTTCTCTTCCTTTAGAGAAAGAAAAAGAAAAGGAAACCTATGTTGTCCTCACTTTAGATGGATATTTAGTCAGTGATGAAGAATATACCTATGAGTTAAAAGAGGCAAAACGCTTTGATAGTAAACAGGAAGCGGATTGTTTCGCTCTTTTAAAACACGGAAGAACCATTCGCCTATGAAAAAGAAAGATAATAAAGAAACCAATCCGAAAACCCCGGAAAAAGAAAAAAAACTGGGAAGAAAAATCACCGAATGGGTCATAACGATCCTACTTGCTTCTCTCTTTGTCTTTGTGGCGGTTTTCCAGATTGACGGGTTAGTCAATCAGAAAAACAATCACGGACAGAAGATTTCCTTTGGCTATGGAAACTTCGTGATTGAGACAAACTCCATGGAACCCGAATATCCGGTCGGTACTGCGATCGTCTCTAAGAAAGAGGATCCCGAAAATATAGCCACGGAATTCTTAACGGAGAAAGCAAGCGGAAAAAGTGCCGATGAAATCCATATCGATCTTGTTTTCTATTATGGAGAACCGGTCAATGTGAAAAGCGGGGTCGAAGGAAAAACAAGCTTAGTACAGGCGTTATATAGCGCTCCTATCACCCATAGACTGATCAATGTAGTAGACAATACCGTGGATACCTCTAAAGGGAAATACATCTTCATCTGTGCCGGTATCAATACAAAAGCGGCTGAGGCCTATAGTGCCAGTGATCAATACCAAGCGATCTATGGAGATGCGATCTACGGAAAAGTAGTGCTCAATTCTCCGGCTTTAGGTGGATTCCTTAAGTTTGTGGTTTCTCCTTGGGGATTATTGATTCTTCTTCTTATTCCGGCTACTTACCTGATTGTTTCTACCGGTATCGATCTCTATAAGAAACTCAAGGAACAGGAAGAGGAAGAAGAGAATCAGGAGTTAGTTGCTGCAGAGAAGAAAGTAGCAAGGGAAAAGAAAGATACTCCTACGAATATTCCGAATGAGGCTACTTCTACTACTAACAACAACGACGATCCTCTCAAAGGACTATCCGAAGAAGATAAAGAAAGACTCAAGCAGGAGATGCTCGAAGAGATGTTAGAAGAACAGGCCAAGAAAGGAAAATAGCATGCAGAAAAGAAGAGTGATGCGGATCTTTGCTATCGTTACCGGCATACTCTCTCTGGGAGCTCTTTTAACCGATGTCCTTTTAGCCTACTTCGGTTTCTATAGCGGAATGAATCCGCTCTTCATCGTCCTCACTTTTCTTCCGACTCTGGTTTCCTTTGTGGCTTTTGTCTCTTTTACTTCTTTATATGTAAGTGAAAAAAGAGAAAACAACAGCCGTATCGCACAGATCTCCTACGATTTCGGTCCAGGCAAGACCACTAACGAATACTATACCCTTCCTCTTTTCCAGCTTTTGGTCAATAGCCATCGAAGAAGAATGAGACATCGGAACCAGTCTCAGATGCTGATTGCTTTTACCGGTGTAAGAGACTCTTTGCTCTTCTATAACTCCCATACTCCTTTATCGATCTCCTTCAATAGGGAAGTCATGGATTACCTTCAGAACCGGTTCTTTAAGAATCCGAAATTGACCAACAAAGAAAAAAGAAGCAGGGACATCACCTATTGCTTCAACCGCGGGAACTTCCTCCTCTTCGGTTTCGGATATACCCAGAAAGAAGCGGTCGACTTATGTCAGAGTATCTCCGATGACTTATTTAAACTCGTTGCGAAAAAAGAACTCCATATCCAACTGATGCCGGTATTCGGTATCCGCTTCTTAGATAAGGATACCTCGATCATTCAGGGTGTCGAAGATGCTGCCTATGCAAGAGAAATCTCCGATAAAGGATTCGAACTGACGACGGTCTATAAACCCTCCTTACGAGTCGACGTAAGAGAGGATGAAGTCGAAGAGATCAAACGTGCTCTTCAGAACCATGAATTCGTCGTCTACTACCAACCGAAATTCAATCTCAAGGAGAACCGTTTCACCTCTTCCGAAGCTTTGATGCGTTGGAACCATCCGACCAAAGGATTACTCGGTCCTACTTACTTTGTTCCGAAAGTCTCGGAAGCCGGTTTAACCCATGAACTTGATGTCTACGGCTTTAACGAAGTCTTAAAAGACTTAAGCGAACAGAAAAAGAGAGGACGAAGAGTCTTACCGGTCTCTTTGAACTTCGCTTTATATGAATTCTACTCCCAGAACTTCCTCTCCCTGATTGAGGACTCCTTAGCCAAATATAACCTCGATCCGAAACTGATTCAGATCGAAATCACCGAAACTACCTCTCAGGCTAACCCCTTTGTCTCTGTTTCCCTGATCAAGAAACTCAAGGAAAAAGGGATTAGAGTCTTAATGGATGATTTCGGTATCGGTTACTCCAATATCGGAAACCTCTCACGAGTTCCTTTTGATACTATCAAACTCGATAAATCCTATATCGATCCGATCGTCTCTGACTCTAAGGCAAGAGAAGTCGTACGGCTTCTTATCTCCCTAGGTAAAATCAACAACCTCGAAGTCATTGCCGAAGGAGCCGATAACAGGGATCAGGTGGAGATACTAAAGGATTTCGGTTGTGATGTCATCCAAGGATACTACTTTGCAAAACCGATGCCTTACGAGGACTATGTCAACTTCCTTCGTAAGAATCCCTTTGAGAAAGGAGGAGAAGAGAAATGATCCTTATCCTCGGTTCTTCCCGTGACGATACCCTCTTCTTCGAAGCTTCTTTAAGCCACCCCGAAAAAGAGATGCTCTTCGATCGTTATCCTTTTGTCCATGGCCGCTTGTTCAATCAGGAGATCGGTCTTGTCAGTGAAGTCTATACCGAACCCGAAGCAAGTGCTCTGACTTTATATCTCATGCACCGTTACTTCGTTCTTCTTGTCTTCTCGATCGGTACCTGCTTTTCCTATACGGACGATCTTGAAGTCTCGAAAGTCGCCGTATCGGAACAAGTCGCTTTCGGCGATGTTGATCAATCCCCTCTAAAACCCGTCAATGTCGGACAGATTCCGGGTTATCCTGCTTTCTTCAGGACCCCGAAAGAAGTCATGGGTTTTTTACTCCCCTGCTTAGAAGCAAGACTTCCTAACCAATACGAAGAAGCAACCTTTATCTCTACCAACGCTTTCTTGACCAAGAAAGAGGAACTGGATCCTTATCTCGTCGAAGGAAAGCTGTTCGGACTGGAGAAGAAAGTCGTCTTGGATTGCACCTCGGCAGGAATTGCGATGAGCTGTGAACTCACCCATACCCCTTTTGTATCTCTGAAAGTCATCGAAGCCCATGTCGGAGAAAAGATCGACTATCTCCGCTATAACGATATCCTGAAGACCTATACGGAACTCGGAAAAGTCATCCTGAGCGCCTTATCCGCGATCTCCTCCGATGAGATCTTACAGGAAGGAGGAGACCAGGTATGAAGAAAAAGAACGACAGAACCTATACCCTGAAATCCTACTTCCGGAATGCCATCACCCTCGGCATGATCCTCCTTTTCTTCGTGGTTGTCTCGATCACTCTCATCGTTTTCATTCCGAACTACGATCCGATCGGACACTATGTGATGACATCCATCGCTTTTGTTTTCCTCCTTCTCCTTGTCACCTATGTCATCCTCTCGATGCGGAACATCTACCGCTTCTTCTACCATAACGTCTTTGAAACCACCCGCTATAACCTCCATCAGATCTCCGACCATCAGAACACCCTAGCTCTCTATGTCGCCGGAAAAGTTCAGGAGATCAGCGAACTCAACCGTCAGGTCGCTTTGATCAACGTCGATCTCTCGATTTCCCATTTAGCCAATGCCGGGACGGATTATTCGAGGATCCCTTTGGTCTATCTTGACGAAGAAAGAAAAGTCGTCGACCATCATTCTTTCCATCTTCTTTTACCTCAGCTGATCGCCTCTTCTCCTTCCTATCGCAATGTTTTACTCTGTGTCTCCTATCCTTTTGAACAGTCGACTCTGAACGAAGAAGAAGAAAAACTCCTGATCTCCGTCCTGAAAAAAGCTTTCTCTGCGTATCCTGGAATGCTTCTATCCGAACTCAAGGATAAAAAAGGATACTATGTCTATCTTCCGAACATCGGTTCCTTCACCTTGATCCACGAAGAGATCGAATCGATGATAAGAGAACTCTCCTTGTTACGGAAAAACCACGAAGGACTGACGATCCTGGTTCCTCCGCAGTTTGCTCTCGTCTGTTATCCTTACTCGGATATCGATGACCTGTTCCCGGATATCGCCTATGCGAGACGTATGGGATTACCGATCAACTTCTATCTCCCTAACGCCTTAGATCCTCTCACCATCGATAAAAATAGACTCACCACCACCTCCATGGATCTGAACCTCATGTCGAGAATCCTTTCTACGGTATCCTCCTTGAATTCCCTGATGAGAGAAGAAGAAGCGCTTCCGATGATACGTTCCACCCTGAAACAGGTGATGGACTATCTCCATATCGATATCGGAAGCATCGTCGTCTATCAGGAAAGAGAAGAGCAGTTCCTCTCTTTGCTCCTTTTAGAAAACGTCAAAGGACATCTTGGCTTCAAAGAAGGCGGATACGCCGATAAAGACTTCACCTTGGCTATCGCCGAAAACATCGATGAAGACTCCTCTTTCTATGCTCCTAACCGCCGTTATGTCGTACGAGGCTTAGGAAAATACTTCGATCACTTAGGTTTCTCTTCCGGTTTCTTCTATGCCGTCAAAGACGAAGAGAAAAGACCTTATGCGGTGATCTCTTTCCTCAACGTCGATCATCCTTTCCTGCTCAACTCCTATCTTGTCGAATCTTTACGTCTCTATTGCAACAAAGTCGGAGACTATCTTCTCTCGCTTCTCCGTCAACGTCTCTATAACGTCTCGACGAGAATGGCATTGTCGGTCTTAAAACTCACCCAGAACAGCCTCTATGCGATCGAGACGAACTCCTATCATCTCAACTTCCTCTCCGATGGCATGCACTCTCTTTGCCCGAAAGCCAGATTAGGCGATAACTGCTACGAAGCTCTCTATGGTCTATCTTCTCCCTGTAACGACTGCCCTCTTTCGACTTCCTTAAAGAAACGCTCTACCTTAGGACCCTATCCGGTGGAAACCTCTTTATCCTTAGCCGATAATAACGACGACAGACAGAGATTCCTCTTAGTCTCCAAGAAAGAAGAAGAAAACGGAACCTCCGATGATCTCTTCGATATCGATTGGCTCACCCATTCTTTCTGCTCCCTCATCCGGAGCATGAACGGACAGTACTCCTTAAGCGGTAGAGGTTATCTCTTACTCTTACGAATCGATAACTTATCGACTCTTCTTCCTACCTTCGGCTCGGAAAAGATCAACCTCGCGATCCGCTCCTTTGCAAACGCTCTCTGTGAATTGGATCACGTCTCTAACGTCTACACCTATAAACCCGATACCTTAGCTCTTCTTTACGAAGAGATGGGTCAGACCGACATCATCACCCAGTGCGAAAAGATCTTCGATCTCTCCCGGAAATCCTACTTCGAAGATAAAAAGACCCTCTTCGACATCACTTACTTACCGATCTCCTATCCGCAGGGTTATCCGGATGCTCCTAGCTTTGTCAAACACACCGAAGTCTTCTATTCTTCCGGTTCCTACAAGACCAACAGGAACTTCATCTATCTGGATGAATCCACTTATTCGAGAAGCGCGGATAAGAACGCCTTCATGCTCTCCGTCATCGAAGAGAAGTTCTCCTCCAAGAAAGACTTCGAAGTCCTGCTTCAGCCGGTTGTCGAAGGAAGAGGAAGACGAATCGTATCTTCCGAGTTACTGCTCCGTCTAAAGGACGATTACCGCAAGACCTACTTCAATACCGGAGAGCTGATCCAGACCGCTGCCAAGAACGGAAAGATCGGTCTTATCTCCGATGCCCTCCTCGATGTCATCGCTAACCTCTATCAGAAATACGGCATCAACATCTTCCGTGTCTTCGGTTTTGCTTCTCTCACCCTCAATACCGATTACGAATATCTCGCCGATCCTAACTTCCTACCGAGAGTCTCCTCTATCGTCCGTCAATACCATCTCCCGGACGGTTTCCTGGGCCTTGAAATCAACGAGTGGGATGTCAATGCCCACTACCAGGAGATGAAGAACTACCTTGCACGGTTCTCCTCTCTTCCGATCCATCTCATCTGCGATGGTTATAAAGGACAGTATCTGAGCCTAGATAAACTTCAGGACTTAGGCTTTAGAGCCTTCAAGGTCGACCGCTCCTTAACCGGAAAGATCGATACCGATAGAGTCAAATACAACACCGTCAAAGCGCTCTTAGACGAATCCAAGAATCTTAACCTCATCCCGATCTTACTCGGTGTCGAAAACCAGCAGCAGGCAAAACTCATCCTCGATATCCGTCCCGATGCGAGAATGCAGGGTTATGCTTTCTATCATCCTCTCGAAGAAAATGACCTCATCGCAGCCATCCGTTCCGGTAACGCTTTCTTCCGTTCCGATAAGAACAAAGAAGAGAAGAAATAAAAAGACAGCGGTCCTAAGAAGAAAAAGGCTTCTCGGGTCCGCTGTTTTTCGCTTCCGAGGAAGAAAAAATCACTTCATCCGTTTCTCAAAACGGAAGAGACCGTCCGGGAACTGCTTTGCCTCCTCTTCGGCATTCGGCATATTGGGATTGAGATGATGGGGATTGAAATATTCGACGATCGCAAAACCGCAGCGGTTGACATAGAAATGGATGTTTCTCTTTTCGAAATAGGGAGTGATTGTCTCCCAGACCTTCACTTCCGGATGCCTTTTTTCGACTTCACACCAGGCCTGATATCCGACCCCGTGGCTATGCGAATGAGGAGAGACAAAAAGAAGATCGAGATCTCCTCTATCTCCTTCTACCCGGATCACCACTCCTCCAACGACCTTGCCGTCTTCGACGATGCGGTAAGCCTCTCCCTCCTCTAAGGAGATCTCAATCGTCTTCCGGGAGATAATCTGTCCCGGCTCTTCGAAATGGTCGTCTCTTTTTCCGAATTCTTCTAACGCCTCGTAATTGAAAGCTTCCTGATTATCGCGGATAAAGGCTTACTTATCGGAAGGCTCTAAAGGTTTCAGTGTGACCATGGTCATTTCCTCTCTTCTCTACGATAACTCAAAACGACTTCAAAAGGAGAAAGAAAAGAATTCTTTTCTGCTTTCTCTTACCTCAGGCCGGAAAAGAGCGGAAAGAGGTAAGGCGCCTGGTGCCTCTGATTTCCTTCGGAACCATGTCCGGCCAGGAAAGAAGCGTGTCGATCTGTTTAGACCGTTTGGAGCACCGGCATGCGGATAGAGTTTGTTTACGCGTTTCTAAGAGAAACTGAAGAGGATATTCTTTCTCGGGATGACGTTATGAGAGTTCTAGAAAGCCGTTTTCCCAAGGAAAAGCGTACTATTTATCAACATGAGAAGAGCCCCGGCGTCACCTGCCTCTACAATGTTCCCTTACTCCAAAGACCTTTTCTTATCTGTGACCTATATTTGACTTTCTAAATTGTCAAGTATATATATTTTTGGTTTTTGTGATGAATCGATATATAGGTATACAAAATCCTCATCCATAACAGGATTCT
>ONBI01000063.1 GCA_900316035.1 uncultured Eubacteriales bacterium | reverse complement strand
CAGCCTGACAAACCGCAACCTGCTGGATCTGGCCAACGAATTCGTCACAATCGGTTTCCCTGAATGAATCCTGTGTGGATGTGTGGATAAAAGTTCAGGTTAAATAGAGATTGATGAAAAAGACACCAAATTTCTTCTTCTGTCTTTTTTCTCGCCTTCCTGTAGGAACAAGACAAATCCTGCTATCTGTCTAATAGCCAGTGAGATTCCGACCCTTAAAAAAGACTCCCTTTTTACAGGGAGTCTCAAGCTAATCCATCTGAGAGATACTTCTTAGATACCGTTCGAGAATCACACAGGCCGCAGCGGCATCAATCTCTTTATGCTGTTTCTTGCTTCTTTTTCCCTGTTCATGGAGAAGAGAGGAAGCTTCCAAGGTCGAATAGCGCTCGTCTTGGTAAACAATCGGAACCGAAGGGAAGTTCGCTTCGAGAAGCTTTGCAAAATCATGGACGACCTCCGTCATCTCGCAGGGATCCCCGGAAGGGAAGAGAGGTAGACCGAGAACAAACGTCTCCACCTTTTCTCTCTGGAGCAACTCCTTAAGATAATCGATGGCTTCTTCAAAACGCATCGCATGGAAGCGGAGATTGGTGATGGGAGTGATGAACATACCGCTTCTGGAGATGGCGATTCCTAAAGACCCTTTCCCGAGGTCTAAGGCTAAAAGATTCTTCTTCACTACTTGACTAACACCTTTTCGACTTCGGCGATATTGGCTAAGGATGCACTTCCGCCATAAGCGACATCACTTCTACCACCGCCTCTTCCGCCTAAAAGCTTCGAAGCTTCCTTCATAATGTCACCGGCTTTCTTATTGGCTTCCTTCCCGCAGGCAGCGACAAGATCCTTCTTTTCGCCGTTATCGACTCCTAAGAAGAGAACAAGAGTCGGATTCTTATCGATCAGCTTATGGGCAAGCGAATCTTCCTGTTCATGGGTGAGATTCTTCAAGGTCTTGACTAAGAACTTCTTACCATTGACTTCTTTGATCTCGTCTTCCAAGGAAGAAAGAAGAACATTGGTGTTCTCTTCTCTTAAGCTCTTGATGGTGCTATTGAGAGAAGAAATCAAAGCATTGTCGTTTAAGATTTTTCCACGAACTCCCTTATCGGAATTGACACCGAGAAGAGAAGCGGCTTCCAGTAACATTCCCTGTTTTTCCTTGAAGAAGTCGAAAGCCTTCTTTCCGGTAAAAGCGGTGATTCTGCGGATACCGGCAGCAACGGATTCCTCGCTGACCAGAGCGAAAAGATGGATATCGGAAGTATTGTCGACATGGGTTCCGCCGCAGAACTCTAAGGAGTAGTCTCCCATCTCGACAACACGGACCTTATCGCCGTATTTCTCGCTGAAGAGATGCATCGCGTTCTTCTTCAAAGCTTCGTCCTTGGTTAAGACTTCGGTCTTGACCGGAAGAGCAGCGAAGATCATCTCGTTGATGCGTCTTTCGACCGCATCCAAAGTATCCTGGCTGAGCTTAGCTTCGGCATTGATATCGAAACGGAGAAGTTCCTCGTCATAATAGGCGCCTTCCTGATGGATATCGCCGGAGACAATCTCCTGTAAAGCCTTCTGGAGAAGATGGGTAGCGGAATGATTGGCGCGGATCTTATCTCTTCTTTCCCAGTCGACCTTCTCTTCAAAGACATCGCCTTCATGAATGGTTCCATAGAGAACCTTCACATGGAGAAGGTGCTGACCGTGGTTTGCGGTGGTGACATCGCTGACTTCAGCTTCCGTCGTATCGTTCTTAATGGTTCCTCTATCGGCAACCTGACCGCCGGAAAGAGCGTAGAAATCGGTCTTTTCAAAGACGACATCGCCTTCTTCGTCAATCGAAGAGACACGTTTTCCGTTCTCAAAGAGACCGATGACCTTCGAAGAGAAATCCTTATGTTCTTCGTAGGTGAATTCACTCGGCGTCGTGAAGGCGATCAAATCCTTCGACTGGATACCGAAGGATTCTCTTTCGCCACGGCTAGCGCGGGCTAAGTCCTTCGCCTTCTTTAAAAGTTCGTTATAACCGTCCTCATCGACTTTCTTTCCGGCATCCTGAGCGATTTCCTTGGTGAGCTCAAACGGGAAACCATAGGTATCGGAAAGACGGAAAGCATCCTCGGCCGAAAGGGTATCACCGCTTTTCGCAAGATACTGGCTCAGAAGTTTCTCACCGGTCCGTAACGTATTGGCAAACTTATTCTCTTCGGAACGGATCATCTTCATGGTTCTCTCTTCATGATCCTTGAGATAAGGATAGAAGTGAGCCATGTTCTTCGTGACTTCCGGAACAAGGTCGGCTAACGTTCCGGCCGGAAGACCGATCGTCTGCGCATAACGGGAAGCACGGCGTAAGAGTCTCTTTAAGACATAACCTCTGCCATCGTTAGAGAAGACCGCACCATCGGCTAAAGCGAAAGTGATGGAACGGATGTGATCGGCGATGACGCGGTAAGCCAACTTATGGGCATCGTCATAAGGATACTTCGCCTTCTTTTCCAGCGCCTTGATATAAGGCATGAAAAGATCGGTTTCGAAGTTGGTATCTGTACCCTGCATGATGCAGGCTAAACGTTCCAAACCCGCACCGGTATCGATGTTCTTCTGCGGAAGAGGTTTATAGTCCTTTCTTGGGACACCCGGCATCGAGTTGAACTGGGAGAAGACGATATTCCATAATTCGATATAACGGTCGTTCTCGAGATCGTCTCTTAAAAGCTTGAGTCCGAGATGCTCAGGATCCCACTTTTCGCCGCGGTCATAGTTGATTTCGGTATCCGGGCCGCACGGTCCTTCGCCGATCTCCCAGAAGTTGTTGACCGAAGGGACCATGTTCTCTTCGGGGATACCGCATTTGACCCAGAGGTCATGGGTATCTTTATCATCCGGATAATAAGTGACATAAAGCTTATGCGGATCGAGTCCGTAGTATTTCTCGCTGGTGAGGAGTTCATACGCCCACGGGATGACTTCCGGGCGGAAGTAATCGCCGATTGAGAAGTTTCCGAGCATCTCGAAGAAGGTGTGATGTCTGGCGGTATGGCCGACATTATCGATATCGTTGGTGCGGATGCACTTCTGGGCATTGGTGATACGGCGGTGTTTCGGGGTGAGAGTACCGTCGAAGTACTTCTTCAGGGCAGCGACACCGGCATTGATCCAAAGAAGAGTCGGATCGTTATTCGGAATCAAAGAAGCGGAGGGTTCGATATAGTGGCCGTGCTCCTGGAAGAAATGAAGCCACGTATCACGGATTTCATCACTGGTCATGTAACGCATAAAAAGATATCTCCTATTCTTAAAGGGAAAAGTGTTCCCAACAAAACCAACTTATTATAGCTTCTCGGCTCGAAAGAGGCGGAAAATGTTGACGGAAACGTTTATTTCAGAGAGGATTCGTCGACTTCGTTCGGAAAATCGAGGTAGATTTCCTCGGTTTCATCGATGGCAAATATCGGTTTATCGACTAGGAACATCTGGAAAAGACCGAGCTCATAGACTTCTTTTTCTTCACTTGCCAGTTCCTGAAGAACCTTTGAAGCGATATAAAGATTCCTCTTATCTCCTCTCAACACCTGCACATTGACCGCTTCAAAGAAAGCGGAATAATAATCCATCGATGCGATACCAGGAAGCTTCAATCCTCCGTAGACCACATTATCGAGCTGAGCGAAGATGAGATCGATCGACTGATGGGAGTCTTTGGCAAAGACATTGAGAGTGTCAAGGTAGGTGCCTTTCTTGAAATCGGAATAGGTCTTCACATCCTTTTTCAGAGGTAGAAAATAGAAATAATAATCCCCTTCCTTATTCTTTCCTATCGCCTGTCTTTTCTTCTCATCGATACCGAGATATTCCTTGGTTTTCTTCAGAGTCATCTCGACATCGTTTAAGGGAAGATTCTTATTTAAGAAGTAGTTTCTTATCCTATCTAAACCATAGGTATCCTGATTCCCGAACACCGGAAAACCTTGTTTTAGAAGATAATCCTGTGCTTTCTTGACGGCATCCAGACTTCCACTTCTCAGTAGCAAGGTGAAATGGTCATCGAGCAATGTCCCGTAAAGCTGATAGGTTTCCGGAGAAAGAGACTGAATCTCTTTCAGGGGCAGTCTTTTATACTCCGGATTGAATTTCTGCATCTCTTCTTCGATACCGCTATAACCGATCTGGGTAATTTTGTTTTCTTTTTCTTCGCTCATATATATGTATTTCCTAGACAGAGAAAGAATACGTCTTTTTTCACAGAATGAAAAGAAAATCCGCTGAAGAATTTCCCCAGCGGATCAAAAACCAGAAACTAATCGGCCTTGTTCATCTTCTTGGTGACGATGATATCGCTCCCTGTCCCTAGGACGTTCTTGATCACGATATCGCCGATCTCAACCGGTGCCTCTAGCTCCACTTTATCGAGTTCTCTCATCACATCGAACATCTTCTCCTTCGGAATCGGGGAAGAGGTTCTCACGGAGCAACGGGGAATATCGGAGCCTTTGATCTTCACCGTCGAGGTCAGAGTGCGGAGAGGATGGGTGACTTCGTTTCTTCCATAGGCTTCGCCTCTCGGGCAGGAATTTCCGGTGACTTTCAGAGTCTCCGTATCGACTTCAAGATGACAGCCTCTCGGACACTGGATGCAGATGAATTTCTTGATCATCTGGTTACCTCCTTAGCGACGACCGAGACTTCTTTCAGTCCCGCTAGCTCGCTTCTTTTCAGCCTCACGGATTCCATCTCCGAAGGAACAAGACGGATCTTCGGAATTCTCTTCAGCAGTTTTCCGTCTCCATAGACTTCTAAAACACTCTGCTTGAGAGGAGTGCGGACACGGAAGAAGAGATCGACATTCTCTTCGCTTCCCTCTTTTCTCAGTATCTGCGGGCAGAGATAACCTAAACCCTCTCCCGGAAGAGAAGAGACGGTAGCGGAAACTTTCTCTCCTTCCTTGATATATTCGGCAGCACTGCGCCCTGCTTTTTCGCCTTCGGCCGAAACATTATCGACAAGATCATGGACCTGTAGGACATTGCCGCAGGCAAAGATACCTTCGATCGATGTCTCTAAGTTATCTTTGACGATGGCCCCTTTTGTTCTCCGATCGAGTCTGACACCGGCTTTCTTCGAAAGTTCGTTTTCCGGAATCAGACCGACGGAGAGAAGAAGCGTATCGCAATCAAACGAGATCTCGCTTCCCGGAATCGGGTTTCTCTTCTCATCGACTTTGGAGATGACGACCTTGCTGACTCTCTTATGGTCTTTATCGGCGATGATATCGGTGACGGTATAGGAAAGATAAAGCGGAATATCGAAATCGTTGAGACACTGAGCGATATTGCGGGCTAAGCCGTTCGAATACGGGCAGAGCTCGACATCGGCTAAGACTTTGGCTCCTTCCAGCGTCATACGTCTCGCCATGATAAGACCGATATCCCCGGAACCCAATATGACGATTCTCTTACCGACAAGATAGCCATCGATGTTGCAGTATTTCTGAGCAGCACCGGCGGTATAGATACCGGCAACTCTGTCTCCCGGAGTCGAGATGGCTCCTCTGCTCCTCTCACGGCAACCCATCGCCAAGATGACGGCCTTGGCTTCGACTTTCATCAGGCCGTTTTCAAAGGAGGAGATGGTCGCTACTTTATTCGAAGAGAGATCAAGCACCATCGTATCGGAAAGAACCTTGACGGAAGTATCTTTCAACATATCGATATAACGCTGGGCATACTCCGGACCGGAGAGCTCCTCTTTGAACCGGTGAAGACCGAATCCGTTATGGATACACTGATTGAGAATACCGCCTAAACGATTGTCTCTTTCGACGATGAGGATATCTCTTTCCCCCGCCTGATAAGCGCCATAGGCAGCCGCTAACCCGGCCGGACCGCCTCCGATGATCAGGAGGTTGACATGTAATGTTTTCATTCTCGGTTCTCCTTTGTCTGAGAAACGACGACCTGACTTCCTTCCCGGTCCTGATAGATATGGTCAAAGGGAAGATGAAGCTCTTCCTTGAGAATATCGAAGACCTTCGGACCGCAGAAGCCGCCTTGACAGCGTCCCATACCGGCATTGGTACGGCGTTTGACGCCATCGATCGTGGTGGCCGGAACCGGAGAATGCAAAGCAGCGAGGATCTCCCCTTCGCTGATCGTCTCACAGCGGCAGATGATACGGGCGTAATGCGGATTGGTGGCGATGAGTTTTTCCTTATCCTCTTCCTTCATCTCTTTGACAAAGGTCGGAAGCGAATAACGCTTATAGTCTTTTTTCTCATGGAAGACAAGACCATCTTTCTTCAGCATCACGACCGCTTCTTTTCCGAAAGCCGGACCGGAAGAGAGACCCGGGGATTTGATACCGGCGAAATTGAGGAAATGAGGGCAGGTCTTACTTTCTTCGATATAGAAATCATCGTAGTCCTCAATGGTCGCTCGGTTACCGGCGAAATTGCGGACATTGTCGAAGAAATTGACGGAAGGAACACTTCTTACGGCTTTGGTTCTAACATCGGCTAGGCCCGCTGAAGTATTCCGGACTTCTTCTTTATCGTCATGCCCTTGAGCATTCGGTCCGACGATGAGGTTTCCGTGGACCGTCGGAGAGACCAAGACACCTTTTCCGACTTTGGAAGGAGTCTGGAAAATGACATGGTGAACCAAGTCTCCCTGATCCTTATCTAAAAGGTAATATTCGCCTTTCACCGCCTTGATGGTGAAAGCTTTCTTTTCAACCATCGAGTCGACATCATCGGCATCGACACCGGCGCAGTTGATGACATACTCACTTTCAAAATCGCCTTCCGGCGTCTTCAGAGTGAAGGTATCACCTTCCTTATGGATTCCCGTAACCGGGCAATTGCGTTTCAGAGTGACACCGTTAACAACCGCATTGGAAATATAGGCTAACGCCATCTCCCAAGGAGAGCAGATAGCGGCAGTCGGTGCAAAAAGCGCATAGTTGACATCCGGAGCAAGATTCTTTTCTCCGATTGCTTCGATTTCTTCTCTCGTCTTGAGGACTTTTAATCCTTCGACTCCGTTTTTGACACCGCGGTCAAAAAGAGCATCGATCAGTTCCCCGTCTTTTTCTTTGTTTCCGATAACCAAGGAACCGATCTGCTTATAGTGGAAATTCATCCACGCCGCATTCTCTTTGGTAAGCTTCGAACCTAAGACGTTGAGTCTTGCCATCTTCGTACCGGGTTTCGGGTCATAACCGGCATGGATGATGGCGGAATTGGCTTTCGTCGTCTTCATCGACACATCGTTCTCTTTTTCGAGAACCAATACCGAAAGATCGTACTTGCTCAGTTCGAAAGCAATGCAGGATCCTGTGATACCGGCCCCGATGATGGTCACATCATATTTCATGCAAGAATCTCCTTCTCGGAGATGATTATAGCGCTTTCATTCCTGAAAAATCAGCAATTTGTCAAAAATGAGAATACAGCTCTTATTTTTACTTTTATTAGGGAATCCGAGAAGAAATCGAGTTTTATAAAGCAGATTATCGCTTCGGAATAGAAACTTCGGCTCCGAAGTGGGTTTTCTTTCCTTTTTCTTCCTCTGCGCAAAAGAGGGAAATTAGTCTAAAATATCTTCCGTCACCTTTTCCAAATCACACTATGAATTACGATCACATCGTAGAAACAATCACCCAAATCGGTAAAGAGATGTATATCCGGGGCGCGGAAGTACACCGCGTCGAGGATACGATCACCCGCATGCTGAAAAGCTTCGGGGCTCAATCCTCCGATGTTTTTGCAATCACTTCCCAGATCACCGTTTCGGCCAAGTTTGAAAATAAGACGTATACCGTCATGAAGCGCGTCGGGAAGACCGATGCGGATTTTACGAAGATCGCCCAATATAACGCTTTATCCCGAGAGACCTGTGAGAAGCACCTTTCGATTGAAGAAGTCGAAAGGAAACACGCCGAGATTCTCTCCTCGAAACCCTTCCCCTGGTATATTTCCTTATTCGCCTATATGCTCTGCTGTTTCTCTTTTGCGATGTTCTTCGGCGGAGATTATCTTGACGGTCTCTCTTCCGCGGTACTGGGAATCCTGATGTTTTTTGCGAACCGTTATCTCAAACCCCATATCAATGAATTTCTCTACCTATTCCTTGTCACCTTTGTCACTGGGTGTCTAGGTATTCTCTTCGTCTTCCTCGGTTTCGGGCACAATCTCGATAAGGTATTGATCGGAACCGTCATGCTGGTGATACCGGGAATGTATATCACCAACGCCGCCCGAGACCTTTTCCTGGGAGAGACGATATCCGGTCTATTGAAGCTCATCGAATCTCTGCTTTCCGTCGTCATGATCTCTTTAGGTTATGTCCTAGCGATCTATCTTTTCCCTTATGTCTCCGATTCCGGTGCCGAAAGCAGCAATCCCTGGTATCTCACGATGTTTGTTGCCCTCTTAGGTTCTCTTTCCTTCGCCCTTCTTTTCAAAGCGAACGGAAAGATGATATTGGCAGCCTTAGCCGGATCCTGCATCGCTTCGGTCTTCTACGTACTTTTTTCGACTCTTTTCCCTCTTCCTACTTTCCTTTGGAGTTTCCTTTTAGCTCTGATTGCCGGTATCTATTCGGAGATTTTTGCCCGTATTGCCAAGACTCCCGCGATTTCGATTCTTTCGATCATTCTTCTTCCTTTTTATCCCGGCGGTTCTATCTACTACACTTTCGCTTATCTGGAAGAACAGAAGGACAATCTGTTCTTTGCGAATTTCCAGATTGCCGGATTCACGATTCTAGGTATCGCCAGCGGTGTTATTCTCTCTACCGTCTTAATCCACTATGCCGTTTTCCTTTACCAAGTCCTGAAGAAGAAAAAGGCAGAGAAGAACAAATAAAAAAATCCGCTGAGACTAATGTTGTCAAAGCGGACAATAGACTTTTTATTGCTTATCTACTTCTTTTCCGAAAGATAGGATTTGATACCTTTTTTCAGTCTTTCCAATCCATCTTCGAGAAGAGAAGTC
>ONBI01000067.1 GCA_900316035.1 uncultured Eubacteriales bacterium | reverse complement strand
CTTCCTCCGTTCCACCTTCCGTGTCAGCTTCGGTAACCGTATCTTACGTCAGATGAAGACCTTCGTCCCTGCCTATGTCGCCTGCGGCGGAAAGGCGGAAGAGGCACTTGACCTCATCCTTGCTAAGAAGGTTCTTAGAAAGCTTTCAAGCTGCAACCCGGTATTAGTCAAGGCCAGAAGCAAGGAGCTTACCGAGAAGATCAACTCCCTCTTCGGGGAAGGCAATGCCGAAGAGTGCCTCTTTGCCATTCGTAAGTTAGCGGAGAACGGATAAACATGAAAAGACATCATTTTTATCGAAACAGTATCGCTTTGCTTCTGATCCTCTTTTCCATCTTGGGTATTTTTCTGATGTCGCTGGATATCGCCGGTATCCTTCAGGACAACATCGCCGATATCGCCAACGATATGGACTTAGAGAATCTTTCGAAGTATGCGGTTGTCGGTACTTTTGAAACCGATGCCCCGGATCCGGTCATCTATTTTCGGAACGAATCCCGTGGCGATTACTCTTCGGCTCAGAAGAAATTCAAGAACGGTTTTGCCTATAAAGGAGAAACCAGTCTCAGCCCGTTACGCTACTATGCCGAGAAAGAAAAAGAAGCCAATATCGTTCCCTATCATATTTCCGTCACCATGCAGAAACCGATGAAGCGGGAGATTCTGCCCTATGGTGTTCTTAACGATGAACTCTATCCTGACGACAAGACCAAGGACTGCTTTGTCAATGGAAGAGGTAGCAATGATATTTATACCTATGAAGCCGACTTTGTCCCTCAGGTTTCCGAAGATAACCTGCCGGTCAACTTCTCGGATCCGAAACTGACAGAAGAAGAAAAAGCTTATTCTACTTATGTCCATGAGAAATATCTCAAGATTGATAAGTCCTTGAAAGACGAACTTAACATCTTCATGGACCACAACCAGATCGAAGGTACTACGACCTCGACACTTCCGAATAACATCAAAACTTTCTTAGGAAACTACGCTTTTGATTTACAAGCCCCGAAATCCCCGGTAGGATCCGATAAGATCATCTATTTCTTAGAGAAGAGCAAGAGCGGAAAAGGCGATGATTTTGCTTCTGCAACCGTCATGATGCTCCGCGCCAGAGGTATCCCCGCCCGCTTTGTCAACGGCTTCTTAGGGGTACAGCAGGGTGGTGGAGAAAACAACATCTACGGCATTTACTTACACGCCTGGACCGAATATTATGTCGATGGTTCTGGCTGGAAGTATATCGATACGACTTCTTCCCGCGCCGATATCGACCTCGATAAACTGCTCGGGGATTCGGCGATGATCAACTACCACATCGAAATCCCTGTGATAAAGGAAGAAAAGGAACTCTCTCATCCTTATCCTGCCGGAATGGATGTGGAGAAACCTTCCCAGGACCTCTTAGATCAGGCGAAGACTTATCTTGCGGGCAATGAAGATTTCGAAAACGCCTTAGAAGTCATCGATGCCCTCAATATCAAAATCGATAACTACGAATGGTATTACGATGAAGCTCATACAAAGCTCGTTACCTTCCCTTTCAAGATGAGAAAAGAGAATATCGATCTCTATGGTGTCTATAAAGAAACCGTCGATCCGGATGATATCACTTTGACTTTCTATCCTTTCTACAACATTTATCTGGATTACTCTTTCACTATGACCGGAAAGCCAGGTGAAGTAGTGGATACTACCACCAAGTTTGATCCTTCAAAGCTTCCGCAAGACCTGTTGAAATATTTCCCGAATAATTTCTTCGAAGAAGGGAACTATTACTTTGATGGTTATCATCTCAATAGCGACTTCCACGTTAAATATACCGAACCGCTTGGCACTTCTATCAAAGTTCCTTATAAAGCCACTTCCTATTACGGGCAATACACAACGCCTTGCACAGTCCATGTCAATTATTATGATGGCATCGATTCCAAAGGGAATCTGACAGAAACCAAAAAAGATATCCGAAGCGGAAGCGGTATTCTCTACCGTCTTCCTTCTGTCGCGGAAAAAATAGGTAAATTCCGGTTCAAGGGATGGCAAATGGGTGACGATACCGAAAGCCTCTACAAACTTGTGAACGGATATTGCGATGTGAATCTACCTAAATTCGATAGTGAAGTGACCTTTAAAGCTATTTATGAAGATAAGATCAAGTTGACCGTTCAGGTTTCTTCCTACGAAACAATATATAACGGAAAAGAGCAGACACCAAATGCGTCTAGCATGTTTACCATCACGGATGGTCAACTGAAAGATGGCGATTCCGCTGAAGTGAAGTTCGGTAATAGTATGTCTATCTATAAGGCTGGAACGTATCCTCTTCATTTCCGCTACCACATTAAAGATAGCAACGGAAATATGGTTTACTCTTCCTCTTCCAAAGACAAGGTGAAGGATCCCGCCTATGACGTCACTTTCGTAACGGATACGGAAAAGAAGGATTTGTCTGATCTTACTTTCACGATTGATCAACGTCTTATCACCTTCACCTATAACGGAAGTGCCACCGATGTCAGCGATACAAGTGCCACTATCACCGATGATGGGAATTTAGCTAACGGGGATAGCTTTACCACAGAGAAATCTCTGGATGAGGATGGTCATGTTGTCTTTAAAGTGACGATTACCAATAGCACTTATGGAGATGTCACCGATTGTTACGACATCACTACCGAATACAACTACACCAACTCTGAGGAATAACTCTTCATGCTTTACGAAGAATACCAGAAGAAAGTCAGCAAACAGGCGCAGAAGGTAAGTTTCCTTTACCATATCCGCTTTTGGATACTCTCTTTTCTTCTGGTTGCCTTAGGAATCACGATGACACTCGTCTCCACCAAAGGCATGGTCAAAGACGATGCTCCGATAGGTCAGGAATATACCTATGGTGAGCCTCTGACTTATTCTTCTTCCTCTTTCCTTTCTTCGGCCCGTTATCAGTTTAGACAAGAAAGCAGTCAGGAATGGTCGGAAGAGGTTCCTTATCTTCCTGGGAACTATGTGATGAGAGCCTATAGTCCTAATAACTATGGCGGAAGCTATTACGGAAAAGAGCAGCCTTTCCATATCAAAGCAAGAGAAGCTACGCTTTCTTATTCGGATCAGACAATCCCCTATGGTTCTAAACCAACCATTACAATAGATGGTCTATTAGCCGAAGATAAACTTACCGACTACAAAGTAAGCTATAGCAATTATGGTGCTGCTCCTCTTTTATCTTCCATTCAGCAAGGAAGCATCGTCATTCAGAACGAGAAAGGCGAAGATAGAACCGCCTGCTATCATTTTACCTACCCCGAAAAAGAAGCCACTCTGACCATCACCAAAAGAAAGATCGGTCTTACCTTTGCTTCCGTCACCAAAGATTATGATGGCAAAGCAATAACTACCAAAGATTACCAGGTCACTAGTGGTTCCTTATTAGAGGGAGATAGGATATCTCTCAGCGAAGACTACGCTCCTTCCTTAAGTTCGGTCGGGACTCAGACCAACAACATCACCGCTAACCAGATCTCTATCTTCAATGCCGATAAAGTAAACGTCACTGCTTATTACGATATCTCTTTGGTTCCTTCTACTTTCACAATCCACAAAAAAGCCATCACCTTCGAAGGAGTCTCCTATTCTAGAGAGTACGATAACACCACCAATCTCTATAACAGCCAAGGAGAAACTTTGGAACATGCCGAAATCTCCTACGATAGCAGCCTTCTTGCGGATGGAGAAGAAGTCCGTTTCACTTATCCTTATAAAGATAAACTTTCGATGGTTCCCGGAACCAAAGAACTCACCTTCGATGTCGATATCGTCAACTCCACAACCAATGAATCCACTCTATCTAACTACCAAGTCACTAAGAACCCAGGAACCTTCACGATCACCAAGAGAAAACTCGTGGTGAAGACCACTTTCTCCGGTTCTATTGAATACCGTCCGGTTCTCAGTGAACAGGATCACGCTTCTCTAGAGCAATATTCCTTTGAAAGCGGAACAACCTTAGCAGGGAAAGACGCTTTCTCCTTAACGGCTTCCTATGCGAAAGAGGATTCCATGGATCTCAGCTATTCCTATCACATTACCCATGAAGATGGAAGCGATGCTAGCGATTGCTATGAAGTCATTCCTTCTACGATCACCAATCCGAATGCCAAAGTCGAGAAGAGAAAAATAGCTCTCCATACCAAGAGTGAGACTCTTGTCTACGATGGAAAGAGCCATACCTTAAGTAAAGATGCTCTCACTTATACTGGTGATCTTCACGAAGGAGATACCTTCGTCACCAGTGATACAGATCAGAATTTCACCGATGCTAACGAAAAAGGTTATTCCATCTCTATCCCTTACAAAATTGAAGATAGCGATAAGAACGATGTCACGAAGTATTACGATATCGATACTTCCGATTATGTCGGAACTCTGACGATTCAGAAGCGACCTCTTTCCATCACTCTGAAAGCCGATGGAACCGCTTCTTCCTATACAAAGACTTACGATGGCAAAGAAGTAGAATTCTCGATCGATTACGATTCAGCTACGACCAATAGCGATGGACTCGATAGCGGAACCGGTCTAGTCTCCGGTCATCAGGTGAGCGTCAAGACGACACTAGCAAAGATTATCAAACCTTCCGAAACCACCTACAGCAATCCGAACAAAGAAAACGAACTCTCCTATGAAGTGACCGTCAAAGATGCCGACGGTAACGATGTCAGCGCCAATTACGATATCAAGTACAGCACTCTCTCGGTCACGGTAGAGAAGAGAAAGATTGCGGTTGATTTCGGTTCTTTGACGAAATATTACGATGGCAATAGTTATGCTTTCTCAAAGCTTTCACTGAATCCGACTTCTTCCGATCAGACGAAGATTTCTTTATCGAGTGGCACGTTAGCCGATGGCGATGAACTCAATTTCTCTCTTCTTGACCGTATGGATACTTCCGGAGATGATGTTCTGAAAGATACTACAGCAACATCTACTACCTTTGATTTATCTACTCTCAGCAAAGATAACCTCCGCATCTACCATGGAAACGAAGATGTCACCGATTGCTACGAGTTCACTTCAATCACCGGTACCTTGACGGTAAAGAAAGCGACTCTTGTTCTAACTACTTCCGAGAAACTCACCCGTACTTACGATGGTACGTCAACAAAATCCATATCCTTATCGATAGACGAAGAAGATTCCGATTATCCGACCGATTACACACTTTACGGAAAAGGGGAACTGAAGGACGCAAAGCTTCCGGGAACCTATGCAATCGATCTTAGCGACATCTATTTGGGAAAAGGAACTTCGCAGATTCTTCCTTCTCAGATGGCTTCTTTAACTCTGAAGCAAGGGACAACTTATACCATTGAAAAGAACCCGAACTACATCATCAAGAACTTCAAAGTCGAGCCGATGTCTCACTATTACGATAAGAAATCGGTAACGGGAGAAGAAATTCTTGCTAAAGCCTCTTACTCCGGTTTACAGGCTGGCGATACCTTGAAGATCGTTCAGAAACAAGGAACTACGCTTCCTACCGCTGTTTCTAAGACAGCTTATAATCTCGGCGATTACTTCGAAATCAAGATTGTCGACAGCACGGGTGACGATGTCACTTTGGCTTATACAATCGATAATCCGGATTTCGGCACTCTCACCATCAAGAAAGTGAAACTCACCTACGAAGGAAGAGAAGATGAAGTCGACTATGAAAACTTAGATACTTTCACTCCTACTTTCAGCCTAGTATCAGGTGAAAGTGACTATCCCGAGGGAGCAACACCTTCCATAGGAACAACCCGTTCCGGTGGTCCTTTAGCCTATGAATACACGATCAGTGAAGCAACCGTAGGATCCTATAGTTATTCTTTCTCTTCTAGTGACGAAGACAACACAATTGACCTCAAAATCAAGAAGAAAGCTTCCGTCAAAGTCGGTCAACAGAAAGCTATCGTCACCTTCGAGTCTTTCACTCATTATGCAAACCAGGAGTCGGTTTCTATCGAGGAGATGAAAAAACATGTTTCCGTTCAGAATCTTGTCTCCAGAGATAGTTTTGAGGTCGTAGCGAAGAAAGATGCCGATGGCAACGCTCTTCTTACTCCTACTACCATAGGAACCTATTCCTTGAAGGATTACTTCGATGTCCATATCATGCGTAACGGAGTAGACCAAACTGCCTACTACAATTTCGTCGACAGCCTCACAGCCGAGAATCCGAAACAAGGTATCGTCGATGGCACATTGACCATCAAGAAGCTCAAGGTCAATGTCACTTTCCATAACCCGGATCCGATCAGCGGCCCGAATGGTTATGTTCTTGACTCTTCTAATGTTACCGTCACAGCCGAAGATAGCGATGTCCAAAACAAATTGGTTTACTCCCTTGACTATGTCAATGGAAAAGAACCTTCGCTTCCGGGAACGTATCCTTTCTATCTTAAGGAACTTTCCTATTATGTCAGCGAAGGTTCTTCCGAGAACGTCTCTAAACCGGATATCGAAATCACCTACGCCGATGGAACCACGCAGACAACCGATGGTACTTATGTCGGTGAAGTCATGGTCGAGAAGAGTGATGTCACGATCACCATCGCCTTGCCTGAGGATCAAAACGGTAAGACCTATATCGCGGATGGAACGGCTTCGATCGGTGCCGGAGACTTCGACGTCAAAGTCGAGGGAGAAAAAGCAAGTGGTCTTTCCGTCAGTGTTTCCAGTAACTTAACCGGAAGCAAATACTTTACCTTAGGAGAACATACTCTTACCGAATCCGATTTATCCTTCGATGTCACCGAGAACGGACAGACGATCACTCTTTCGGATTACTACAATGTCACTTATGTTTTACCTACCTATAAAGTAGTCTCTATGTCTTCGGTCTCTGTAACAAAAGGTTTCAACTATTACTACACATATGATGGTAAACCGAAGACTACCACGATCAATCGTAATATTTCTCTTCATTATCTCGATGGCGATAAAGAAGTAACACCGGTGATCGGTCCTTCGGCAACAAGCCTCGAATTTGTTTTTGCCAAGAATTCCGAAGAATACGAGGATGTCATCCTTACTTTAGATAACGACACTACCTATTCCACAAAAAAGGGAACTCTGACTCTGGATCCGACGGTAAAGGATCTTTGCAAGATCACCATCACCAAGAGAAATCTCACGATCTCGGCAAAGAGTTATACGAAGGATGTATCCAATGCGAGCGAAACGAAGAGTGTCTATAGCAGAACTTTCAGTATCAAGAATTTAGCCAGTGACGATGAGGTTCGCTATTCTCTCAGTTCGAAAGACTATAGCATGAGCGATTCTTCTTCCTATAGTTTTGGAGACACAGAGGCAACATTCACAATCAATCCGGAAGATTTCGGAGTAACAATCTATAATTTGGATGGTCAGGATGTTACCGATTACTACAACATCACCTATGTCACAGGAACTTTGACACTTCGCATCTATAACGAAGACGACGACTTCGACTGATCCTGTTAGCCTCTCTCCGAAGAAAAAAGGAGAGAGGCTTTTTTCAATGCAATCGAGTAGGCTAGGAAATGGAAGGTCCTCTTCCATTTCCGTCGCCTCTCACACCACCCATCGTGCCGTTCGGCAATGGGCGGTTCAATCCTACT
>ONBI01000069.1 GCA_900316035.1 uncultured Eubacteriales bacterium | reverse complement strand
CACCGGTCTACGCTTTGTGAGTCGCTATCTAGTTCGTCGACAACTACGCCTATTGGGACTTTCACCCTAGAGCAATGGCATGCCCATCATACAAGAAAAGCGCCTAAAGGCGATTCCAGAGAGGCGATAGACGTTTAGGAACTGTGGTGGTTCCGTCTATTCCTCTCCGGAATCGACGAACCACCACCATATGACCGAAAAAGAACAGAGTTCCTCGGAACTCTTGCTTTCTTCCTATTGCTACCAGCAGTTAGAAAAAGAAGGAGCCTTTACTCCCTTCTCCATCTCCATCCTTTCCTCCCCATACCAGGTCGTCGGTATCTACCAAGGAAAAGACCTTTCTCTCTACGAAAAGCACTTCTTCAGGAGGAAAGAATCGCAAGCGACATCCATAACAGCCTGCTCCGTTACTCCTATTCTTTCGGAATCGAATCCGCCTTCCGGTATCAGGAGAAGCAGAGCGGGGAGGAATACTACCTTCCGGCAAAAAAGGAAAACCAAGCGTTGCTGAAAAGGGAGATCATTGAGGAAAATCTGCTGGCAACTCCCAATAACTGCTTAGTAAACATGAACGACGAAGGCAGAATACCATTCGATAGCAACTTCTTTTACGGGGATCAAAGCTATCTTCTCTTCGCTCGGGTAGGGATAGGAAGCATCCTTGCGCTCTCTCTTGTTCTCTCCCTTGCTTTCTATAACCGCTACCGCCGCTCCTTCTTACTTCTCCGCGTCGGCGGAGTAGCCCGGAAAAGACTCACGAGTGATGTTCTTCTTTCCTTCACTTTCACCTCTCTCCTCGCTTATCTTCTCTCCTTAGCCGGTTCCTTCTTAACCACTTACCTGCTCCAATCCGCTTTCCGCAAGCAGATGTCATTCCTAACTTCCTCCTTGTTCCTCAATCATCCCCTTTTCTATCTTCTCTCCCTTTCGGCTCTTCTTCTAGGATTAGGAATCTTAGCTTGGATGCTCTATGTGTTCCTCTCCCCGAAAGATAACCGCAAGCAATTAGAGGAAGTCAAAAAGAAATGATCGTTTCCAATCTCAGAAAAGCCTATGGAAAACGAGTCCTCTTCCCGCATCTCTCTTTCCAGATAGAAAAGGGCCTAGTCCTCATCGAAGGCCCCTCCGGATGCGGGAAAAGCACCCTTCTGAATATCCTGATGGGGATGGAAAAACCCGATAGCGGAGAAGTTGATGCTCCCGCTTCCTTTTCCTACTGTGGTCAGGAAGGAAGCCTTTTCTACCGCTATTCGTTAGAAAAGAACATTTCTCTCTTCCCTGCTATCGACCAAGAACGCTTTACAGAACTCATCGACCTCTTCCATTTCCAGGCCTTTCTCAAAACGCCTCTCGATCAGCTTTCCGGGGGCGAAAGACAGAAAGGGGAAATCCTCTTCGGTCTCGCCAAAAAAGCCGATGTCTATTATCTCGACGAACCTTTTTCAAATCTCGATAAAGAGAGCAAAGAGACGTTAGTCCAGGTTCTCAACTCCTTCTCGAAAGACCATCTCGTCTTTCTCATCAACCATGAAGAGAATCTCACCTCTCTTGCTCCTTCTCTAAGGATTCTCTTCACCCCAGAGAAAGTAGAAGTGATTTCTCTTCAAGAAGAGGAGAAGGAAATGAGCCGTGAGAAGAAAGAAGAGATCAAGCGTCCTTTCCGCCCCTTTTTAGCTCTTTCGCATCTCCTCTCTACAAGCAAGCTCTCCTTCTCTTTCCAGTCCCTTCTATTGCTCGCCTTTTCTCTTCTTTTTGCACTCGGTACTTCCTACCTCAATCCCAAAGGCCGCTATGAGAATTACTCTGTTTCCTTACATGCCGATCCTTTCCGATATCACACCGTTTTAGGAACCGAAGAGACGACGCTCCCTGATGACTTTGTCGAAGAAGTGATAACGAAAGCAAGCTATCGGCGTCTCTATCTTTCGGCCAGTGATGTTCATCGCGGAGGAGGATACTTTCTCGATACTCTTCCCCAAGAAGATATCAATCTCTATTACTTCCCCGTAAACGGCTCTTCTCTCTTCTCCTCAGGAGAAATGCTCTCTCTGAAAACCCCTGAAGGGACATTCTCCTATCAAGTCAAGAAGATAGAGAAAGACGATATCCACCTCACTTCCAGAGAAGACATCCGCTTCGTGAAGGAAGCAATCGATGGCAAAGCCTCGAAACCGATCTGTTTTGTCAACTCCTTCTTTCTCTCTTCTCTTCTGACCTATGACACGGACTGCCTCACCTTGGAAGATGCCTCCGTCTCCTTCAATCCGCTCTTCTCTTTCCATGCGGTGAAGGAAGAAATCGTCCCTACCTTTGGAAGAAACACCCTTACGATCCAGCACGAGAAAGGTTTCCATCTCGCTTATCCAGGCAAGAAAGAAAACAGCCGGATCAAGGTCGGCTCCTCCTTTGTTCTTACCACCGAAGACGGTTCTTCTCTCTCCTCTCTTTCCCTGAGCAAGGAAGCGGCTATCGCTATCCTTTTCCTCTCTGGTATACCCTATCACTCCATCTTCTTGCTCTCTCCTTTCTTCGATAATGAGCAGGCCTTAAAAGCAGCTACCAACTATTCTCTTGAGATAGAAGATGTCATTCCCGACTACACCCAGGGAAACCTTAAACCGATTCTCTATTACGTCCTCAGCGCTCTCTGTCTTCTTTTCCTCTTGCTCTTCCGTTTCCTCTCTTTCAAAGGGGAGAAGAGAGGCCTTATCACCATCAAAAAAGTCTATGCTTACCAAGAATTATCAAAAGCAGGAGAGGATTTAGGAATCCTTCTTTTTGAAGCCCTGAAGATCCTTCCCTCTTTCGTTCTCAGCACCCTTCTCTATTTCTTCCTTTTCCTTCCTATAGCAAACGAAACCATGATGAAAGAAGCCTATCCCCATCCTCCTCTTGGATATTATTATTACTCGATGGAACCTCAGAACCCCTACTACGATAACATCACTTCCCCGCTTCCTTTCCTCTCCCCTCATCCGCTGATGTTCCTTCTCCTCGCTCTTGCTCTTCTCCTGCTTCTCCTATTCTTCTTCCAGGATCTTTCGCTACAGAAGAAAAAGAGAGAAGCCCGTCGTTAAGGGTTCCTCTCTTTTTTTATTTCGCCTTTTTGATCTCTACGCCGCTCTCTTCTCCTGCGGGAGAGAGGATAGAATCTCTTCCAGTTCCTCTTTCGTATACGTATATTTCTTCCCGCAGAAGACACAGCTTGCTTCTACCGGTTTATTCTCCCGGATCATCTCTTCAATCTCTTTTCTCCCTAAGGTAGCAATCACCATCTTGCCTCTTTCTTCCGAGCAGGAGCAATGCCAAGAGACATCCTTCGTACCTGTTATCTGTGGATCAAAACCATCTAAGACAACCGAAAGAAGCTCTTCTGGGGTATGAGAAACAAGATATTGGGCAATCGGGAAAGGACGGGAGAGATTCCTCACTAAGGTATCAATCGTCTTCTGAGAAGCAAAAGGCATCAGCTGAATCAGATATCCACCACTTGCTAAAACAGCCCCATCTTCTCCTAAAAGAACATCGAGTCCGACACTCGTCGGCGTCTGTTCCGACTGAGAGAAATAATAGGTGAGATCCCCGGCGATATCGCCGGTATGGATTGCAATCTGAGAAGAATAAGGTTCCTTCAGGTGATAATCCCTTATCACCGTCAGAGTCCCTCTTCCGATTCCTTTCCGGATATCGTCTCCTTCTTCTCCGGTCGATAAAGCCGTATATCCGGGTACCGAGACATATCCTTTCACCTGGCCTTCAAAATCCGAAGTCACCAGAATATGTTTTAAGCCTCCGTCTCCGAAGAACTGAATCGTCACCAGGTCTCCTTTTTCCTTCATCATATCCCCTAAGATAAGACCTGCCGAAAGGGTTCTTCCTAAGGCTTCCGTCGCAATCGGAGAAGTCTCATGAAGCTTTCTCGCTTCTTCCGCAATCCCTTTATCCGTCAAGGCAAAAGCGCGGACCTCCTCGTTCTTGCTTAAAGCTCTCACCAAGATATCTTTCTCGTTCATCTTTCAACCCTTCTTTCCCTTCTGATTATACGATAACAAGGAGAAGTTAACAGGGTGCACGCTTTCCCTTTTTCAAAGGGTAAGGGGTTTCAGGACTCCGGCTATCATATTCCTAATATAATACAGAAGAAAAAGTTCCGTTTTGGGAAAGGAGTTGTGTTGTTATGGTTAATCCATTTTTGGTTCAGGTACCCCAAGCGACAAATGAAGCAGCTTACGAGATTCTCTTACCGTTAGGTCTTCTGCTTCTCTTCGCTAAGGTATACGCTCTACTTTTGGCGCGTATCAAAGTTCCTCAGGTCATCGGCTATCTGCTCGCGGGTCTGACCGTCGGTCTTATCTATCTGATTCCGGGTCAGCAGATCTTGACGACCTACACCAACACGGGCTTAGACTTCTTCTCGAAGATCGGTGTCATCCTCATCATGTTCTCCGCCGGTATCGAGACCGATATGAAGAAAGTCAAATCCGTCGGTCTCTGCGCCTTCATGGTCGCCTTGATAGGTGTTCTCACCCCGATGCTGCTCTGCTTCGGTGTCGCTATCGCTTTCGACGCCAACATGGAAAACTTCAACGGGACTTCCGGTATCGATTGGTACACCGATCTCTACTACGGTGTTATTCTGACTGCGACTTCGGTCTCAATCACCGTTGCCACCTTAAAAGAGATCCATCAGCTTGACTCTAAAATCGGTGCGACTCTGGTCTCTGCTTCCATCATCGATGATATCATGGGTATCATCGTTCTCTCCCTTGTCTTATCTCTCTCCGGTCATACTTCTTCCGGGACCGATTTAGCTTCTCTTACTCTCAGCGCTCTTCCTAATGGCTTAGGCGAGAATCCGGCGATGCGTATTCTCTTCATCCTCATCTTCATGTCAATCTACTTTGCTGTCACCCTCTTTGCCGGACACTACATCAAGAAACTCTTCAACTGGTTAGGAACCAAGTATCCGCATCACATCCGTATCACCATCCTTTCCTTGGCTCTCTGCTTCGTCTGGTCTTATTCTGCCGAATACTTCAATATCGCCGATATCACCGGAGCTTACCTGATGGGTCTTATCCTCTCCAGCACGGTCGCTCACGGTTATATCGATCACAGAGCCGAAACCACCGTCAACTATCTCTTCGGCCCTATCTTCTTCGGCACCATCGCCTTAGGAATGTATAAATCGAACTTCGATTTCAGTGATCCTGCCTTCGTCATGTTCTTGATCTTCGGTCTTTGCTGGATTGTTGTCGGATTGCTGGGAAAGATCATCGGTTGCTCTTTAACCGCTTTAGCCTTCAAGTTCCGCTTCAACGATGCTCTCAAAGTCGGTTTCGGTATGATGGCAAGAGCTGAGGTCTTGATCGTCTGCGCTCAGAAGGGTGTCGATGCCGGACTTGTCTCCAGCGATATCATGGCCTTCTGCTTACTTCTCATCTTAGTTTCTTCTTTCCTTACTCCGATCTTCCTCAAAGCTTCTTTCCATAGCGATGAGAAACGCTTAGAAAGAAAAGGGATCGTTCCTTCTGCTCCTACTGCCGAAGAAGAAAAAGAAAGAAACGATGTCAAGATCGCAGGTCTCAAAGCTTCTTCTGCCTATGTCGAACCGAATCCGTTAGACGAGAAAAACGATAAGACGGAAGAAAAGAAGTAAACAAATCGATATCTTGATTCCTAGCTGGAAACAGCTAGGAATTTTCTTTGGCTTTAAGAGGAAACAACTTAGGCATTATTAGAGAGTCTTCTTCCGTTTTTCTGGCTTCCGCTTCCTTCTTCCTCACTTTTTTCACTTCATTTCTCTTTCTATCGTGAATAATATTAACAACCTATGAAACAGGATAAATCCAAAAGCATCCAACATCCGGAAAGGCTCTCATCGTATTGGTCAAGCCAATTCGGGTTATGCGTCCTTATCACTCTTACCGGTATTCTCTATAACTTCGGAATGCTGGCTAACCCTTATTTTGAAGGTGTCCTGATCGATACCATCCAGGAAAACACTTCCGATGAGAATCGGGTTCTAAAGGTTACCTTGCTTTTTGTGATAACCATCTTCGGCACGATGGTTTTCCGGGCTCTGAAAAGATACTTCGTCCGCCGGTTTGCAAATAACACGAACCTGACAATCCGTCACATCCTTTATAACAACATCCTCAATACCAAAGCGATCGACTTAGAGAAAGAGAATATCGGTACTCTTCTTACCCGCTGTCAGAGCGATTGTTTCCAAGCCGTCGAAGGAATGCGGAAACTGACCACGGAGATCTTCGATACTCTCTTCTTATTCTTCTTCTATATCGTTTATCTTTTCCTCTTTGATGTGAAGATGACTCTCTTTGCTTTGATACCGGTAGCTATCGGTATTCTTTTTGCTTTCCTGATGCGGAAAAGAATCTATCAGGCAAGTGCGGAAGCAAAGAAGATCAATTCCACTCTTTCCGGAGAAACCTTCTCCTTATTCGATCACTCTTTGATGTTCCGCCTTTATTCAAGAGACGAAGATAACTTAGCTCATTACGATAAAACCTTGAAAGAATACGAAAAGAAGAATGTCCGTTCTTCTTTACTTACGACTACCACGGTCCCTATCTCCAACGTGATTGCCTTGATCGGTCTGATACCGATTATCTATCTAGGAACCGGTTATGTCATCGAAGGAGGAAATTTATCCGCTCCGATTCCACAGCTTATGAAGACGACCTGGACGATCGGTTCCTTCACCACCTATATCACGACCTTCGTGCTTCTTGCTTCCAAAGCCAGTCACACCGCAAACCTCTTCTCCAGTGTCGAAAAAGGTCTCTCCTCCTGGAAGAGAATCAAACCCTATATCGAACCCTATAAGGAATATCCACATGCAATCCAAAGAGAAGGAGGCACTCTTGTATTAAAGGATTTCGGTATCAAGGTCAGTGAGACAGATACCTTATTCGCGCATGTGAATCTAGAAGCCAAGAAAGGCGAGATTCTCGCTTTGACAGGACCGATTGCCAGCGGCAAATCGGCTTTCGGAAAAGTCTTCCTCCAGGATCTTCCTTACGAAGGAAGTGTGATTCTTTTTGATAAGGAACTGAAGAATTACTCTATAAGTGAAATCAAAGGCAATATCACCTATATGGGACATCGGAGTGAACTTCTCACGACTTCCATCAAGGAGAACATTTCCTATGGGGAAAAGAAAGATGTTCTTCCTTATCTAAAAGCTGTTTCTTTCACGAA
>ONBI01000070.1 GCA_900316035.1 uncultured Eubacteriales bacterium | reverse complement strand
AGTAGGATTGAACCGCCCATTGCCGAACGGCACGATGGGTGGTGTGAGAGGCGACGGAAATGGAAGAGGACCTTCCATTTCCTAGCCTACTCGATTTTCGGAAAGGAGGAGAGAAAAATGGATGCTATAGGACTTGAAAAAGCCAAGAAGATCTTTGCCGATGAAGCCAAAGATATGGGTCTGGAACTGATTTCGGTAAAGGCAAAACAATCCAAAGACGGCGAGATTCTCGAGGTTTTCGTCGATAAGGACTATTCTATCGATATCAAGACCATCGAAGAATATACCGACAGGGTTTCTCCAAAACTCGATGAGATCGTAGAGCTTAAGGATCCTTACTTCCTCGATATCTCTTCCGGAGGTTCGGAAAGAGAGATTCCCTACGAGGATGTTAAGAAGCTTCTCGGCCATTATCTCGAAGTCAAGGTCAGGAAAAGCGGAGAGACTCTGTTAGCCAAAGCCGAAGAAGTCGATGAAGAGAATAAGTTACATCTTCTTTACTTTATCAAAGGAAGAAAGAAGAAAGTGGTTCTCTCTTCTGACGAGATCGAGTCGATCCATATGGGCTACAAGGCCTAGTTCTCTTCCGATAGAAAGCAGAACTAGTATTTAAATAGAAAGACATAACACAGGAGGAAAAAATTATGTCCGAAGAAGAAGTGAAGTCTTTAGAAGAAGCGCCGAAGAAACGCCGCAGCAAGAAGGCTGCCCCGAAGAACGTCATCACCGGTAAAGTCAAGAGCGATGACTTCTCCTCTTCGATCAGCGAAATCGAGAAGGATTCGATGGTCTCCTCGGATCAGGTTGCCGATATCCTTGTTTCGACCATGGAACAGGCTTATCTCGAATGGTCCTATCCGGGATTATATAAAGATAAGGATAGCGATGATCCGGCAAAAGACCTTATCAAAGCCAAAGTCGTCTTTGACGATGCCTACGATAAGTTCAATATCTATGATGTCAAGACCGTCACCAACGAAGACGATATCGTCGATGACGCCTACCAGATTTCGCCCGAAGATGCTGCGGAATATAAGAAGGATGCCAAGGTCGGCGATATCGTCGAGATTCCTTTCGATGTCACCAAACTCGATAAGACCTATGTCCGCCGTGTCAAACAGCTTTTCCAGTCGAAACTCAAGGAAGCCAGCAAGGAAGCTATCCTCACCGTCTATAAGGATCAGATCGGCGAACTGATCGAAGGAACCTGCATCAAGGCCGAAAACGATAACTATGAAATCTCCTTCGGTAAGGCCGAAGGCTTCTTACGTAAGAATGCGCACAACCTTCTTCCGAACGATCATTTCAGCGTCGGCGAAAAGGTCTTAGTCCATCTCAGCGATGTCTCTGACCGCTCCAACCCGCCGTCTCTTGTCATTTCCCGTACTTCCGACAAGTTCCTGGAGAAGTTGCTCGAACGCTATGTTCCGGAACTTCAGTCCGGTACGGTCGTTATCCGCGGTCTTGCCCGGGAAGCCGGTAAGAGAACCAAGATCTTTGTCGAATCCAAGGATCCCAACGTCGATCCGGTCGGCACCTGCGTCGGTCCGGAATCCACCCGTATCCGCTCTGCCCTGAATGAACTCAAGGGCGAGAAGATCGATATTGCCAAATATCATCAGAACAAGGCTTTGCAGATCATCGAAGCCATGAAGCCTGCTACCGTCATCGGTCTTACCTGTCCGGATGATTTCTTCGATAGCAATGTCCATTACGAGGAACTTGAAGCCGATAAGGATTACGAATATCCGAAGATCACCGCGGTTGTCAAGAACGGCAACCAGGGTGTCGCCATCGGTTCTCAGGGCGTCAACGTCCGTCTTGCTTCCCGCTTGACGAAATGCACCATTTCTGTTTTACAGAGCGATGATGCGATTTCCTCCGGTCTCAAGTACATGATGGTCGCCGATATTGAAAAGCTTGTCGGTGAGAATAAGCCTGCTCCGGCTCCTCTTTCCAGTGACGAAGCTTCTCAGGAAGGTGACTTAGAAGAAGAGGCCGTCAAGGATGAGGAAGTCATCCCGAACGAAGCTCCTATCGCGGAAGAAACAAAACCTGTCGAAGAAGCGAAACCTGTTGAAGAGGCAAAACCTGTCGAAGAAGTCAAGCCTGCGGAAGAGGTGAAACCGGTCGAAGAGAAGAAGCCGGAAGTCGACCTCATCAAGGAAGCCAAGCAGTCTCAGCCGGTCGAACACATTGAAATCCACAATAAACCGAAGATTTCCTTGGAAGAACTCGAGGAAGCTTTAAGCCAGAAGAAAGGCCCTTCCGAGACCCGTTCCCATAAGCGTTTCAAGAAGGATGAGAAGAAGGAAGAGGAAGCTCCGTCCGAAGCTTCGAAAGTCCAGGCAATGCCGATCTACACCGAAGCCGAACTCCGTGAAATGGAAGAGGCCGAGAAGGATCAGAACGACAATTCCAATAACGATATGGACGACGAAGAGAGCGAAGAGCTCGACGAAGCTTACGACGAGTATTACGACGATAACAAGTGAGCAACAAGAACTTTGTCGTATTCCGTCTTGACGTAGTTTCGCGGAAGATCTTCCCCAAAAAGGAACTCTTCCGCCTTGTCAAGGACGAAGAAGGAAAACTTCAGCTGGATAAGGATTCTTCCTTGAGCGGAAGAGGACTCTATCTTCATAAAGACGAAGAGACCCTCAAATCGGCTAGGAAGAAAGGGGTTCTTAAGCGCTATAGCAAGAACACCGACTTCGATGCGCTTTTTAAGGAGATGGAAGATGACCTCAGAAGAAAAGAGAAAGCTTGATACCTACTTCGGTTTCTTACAGAAGATGAAAGCTCTCCGCGTCGGGGAGAAACTCGAAGAAGCACTTTATGACCATAAGCTCAGCGTGGTTCTCATCACCAAAGAGTGCTCTTTGAAAAACGAAGAGAAGCTAAGAGAGCAGGGAAAAGAGAGGAAGGATGTCACTTTCTTCCGTTACGATGGCTCGTATCCTATCGCCTTAGCCTGCGGTTATGAAAAACTGAAGGCGGTAGGATTAGTCGACGAACATCTTGGAAAAGCAATCCTTTCGATTCTTCAAAACGATAAGACAGAAGAGAAGTAGACGATTCCGTTATCTGTAAATAAGGAGGATATGATATGTCAAAATCACAGCAGCGCCGTAAGGCTACGATGAAGCCGGCCTTCGGTAAGAAGCAGAACGTCGGTGTTCAGAACGGTACCTTTATCTACAACGGCCCGATGACGCTCGACCAGCTCTGCAAAAGATTGGGAATTTCCGCCAGCGACACCATCAAGAACTTCCTCATGAAAGGAAAACTCATCTCTTTAAACACCATTCTTGACGATGATCTTATCGGCGAAGTCTGCATCAACAACAACCTCGATTTCCGCAAGGAAAGCAACATCACCTCGGACGATTTCACCAAGGTCGCTATCTTCGATAAGGCCTCCGATAACGATCCCCGTGCTCCGATCGTCACCATCATGGGACATGTCGACCACGGGAAGACGACTCTGATCGACTGCATCCGTCACTCCAACATCACCGGCGGAGAAGCCGGCGGTATCACTCAGGAGATCGGCGCCTATCAGAAGGCCATCAATGGAAAGAAGATCACTTTCCTAGATACTCCTGGTCACGAAGCTTTCACGGCGATGCGTTCCCGCGGTGCTTCGGTCACCGATATCGTTGTTCTCGTCGTTGCGGCCGATGATGGCGTAAAACCTCAGACCATCGAAGCTTTGGACCATGCGAAAGCCGCTAAGGTTCCGATCATCGTCGCCATCAATAAGTGCGATAAACCCGGTGCTAATCCCGAAAGAGTCAAGCAACAGCTTTCCGGTCTTGGACTTTTAGCCGAGGACTGGGGTGGCGATACGATGATGTTCAACATCTCCGCCAAACGCAATCAGGGTGTCGATGAACTTCTGGAGGGTATTCTCACCCTTGCCGAAATGCTCGACCTCAAAGCCAACAATGCCCGTCCGGCGGTAGGCTCTGTCATCGAAGCGACGCTCGATAAGAAGGAAGGTGCGAAAGCTACTCTGCTTGTTCAGAACGGTACGCTCCATGTCGGGGATTTCTTTGCGGTCGGCCCATACTACGGTAAGGTCCGCCGTATGACGAACGAATTCAATAAGCAACTGAAGGAAGCTTTGCCTTCGACTCCGGTCTCCATCACCGGGCTAAGCGGTGTTCCGGTTGCCGGTGACCGTTTCATGGTCTTTGAGACGGAGGCGGAAGCAAAGGAAGCTGCCTCTAAGCGTGCCCAGGCCTTGATCGGTCAAAGCAACCAAAACGGTGCTTCTTTAAGCGATATCTCGACCGGTGTCACTCAGGGCGATATCAAGAATATCAACCTCATTGTCAAGGCGGATACCGAAGGTACGGCAGAAGCACTCCGGGATTCCCTCAACAAGATTCATGTCGAAGGGGCTAAGGTCACCGTTCTTCACTGCAACTCCGGCGATGTCTCCCAGGGCGATATCGTTCTTGCGCAGGCAAGCCATGCCGTCATCATCGCTTTTTCGGTCCGCACTTCTTCCGCGATGAGAGATCTTGCCAAGGAAAGCAAGGTTGAAATCCGTGAATACAACATCATCTATAAGTTATTGGAGGATGTCGAAGCGGCTTTGAAGGGTACCCTTGCTCCGGTCATGGAGGAAGTCGTATACGGACATGCGGAAGTCCGTTCTCTTTTCAAGGCCTCCAAGGTCGGTCAGATCGCCGGTCTTTATGTGACCGACGGAAAACTCACCAATTCCTGTCAGATCCGTGTCTTCCGCAACCAGGAACTGGTTCTCAAGACCCATATCACTTCCCTGAAGCGTTTCAAGGACGATGCCAAGGAAGTTCTTACCGGTTTTGAATGCGGTGCGACGATTGCGGAGAATTTCGCCCTTCAGGAAGGCGATATCTTAGAAGCCTTCGGCTTAGAGGAACGTAAGAATGGCTGATAAAAAAGGAAGAGTCCAGCAGATCATCAAGAAGGATATCTCCGAGATCATCCTTTATGAGCTCAAAGCTCCTATCTGTCAGTTTGCTTCCGTGACGGAAGCGAAGATGACTTCGGATTATTCTTATTGCACGATCTATGTTTCCCATATCGATCCCGATAAGACGGATGAACTTGTCGCTTTCCTCAATAACCGCAAAGGTCTGATCCGTTCCATGTTGGCGAAGCGTCTTGATATCTATAAGACGCCGGAACTGACCTTCATCGCCGATCATCTTTTCGATAAGGGACAGGAGATGGATAAGAAAATCGAAGAAGCCATCAATCGTCCGATGCGCACCTTGAAGGATGTTTACGGAGAAGAAGAAAAACCTGCTCCGAAGAAGAGTACGCCGAAGAAAAAGACGGCCACGAAGAAGTCGACTGCGGAGAAGACTGCTACGACGAAGAAAGCAACGGCAAAAAAGACTGCTGCCAAGAAGAAAGCCGTCACCAAGAAAGTCTCCGAATAAGATTCTATAGGTCTGGGGCAAAACCTAGGCCTTTTGTTTTCGGATGGGAAAAGAGACCCACCGGAAAGAAATTGTTCTTTTCCTCTTTTGAAAAGATTGCTTATAATAGAAATAACGGAATAATCTCTCTTGTTGAGAGATAGAGAAGAAGGAGGAAAAGAGATGAAACGCCCGAGCAACAAGAAGAAGACGCCGAAGAAACCAGAGCCGAAAGCTCCTACAAAGCCGACGAAGAAAAAGTAAAGAGGTGCCCCTGAGCACCTCTTTTGTATTATTCGAATTTTCCTAAATCGTGTTTGATCTTGAGAGAATCCTTCTTCCAGTTTCTTCTCTGAAGATAGATGACTCCATAGATGAAATCGAAGAAGTAGAAGAATAAAGTCCACCAGGCTTTCTCAAAGAAGAAGATGTTGAGAAAGATAGCTAAGAAGAAAAAGAGAATGGCTAGAATCAGGAAGAGAAAAGAAAGCTTTTTCCAGTTCTTCGGTTTATCTTTGAAAGGATAGTTGATCTGATCGGGGGTTCTGTCTTTCTTTGGAACGGAGCGGTCTTTTCGAAGGAAGAGATAGATTCCTAAGTCGAGAGTGAGGAAAGGAAGAATTTCTACTCCGGATTGCCATAAGGTAGGAAGAGAGAAAGTCTTCGGTTCCGAAGAAAGGAAGAAAATCAGGAGAAGTAAACCATACAGAAAGCAGGGAGAAAAAATAGTCAGAAGAAGAGGCAAAAAAGGAGAGGAAGATTTGCACTCCTCTTTTGAAGGGGATGCCTTATTCATGTCTTTACTTGTTTTTGCTTCACTCATAACTGTTTCCTGCTTTCTATTTTAGATTCGTCTCTTGCAGAAAGGGAGAAAAATATTTCTCTCTGAACTGTACCCAATTCTTGGACCAACCAGGTAACTAGGAGGGGATGGCCAAGCTAGCTTGGCCATCGGCCGGAAAGGATTGGGTACGAAGATACTCACGAAGGAAGAGAAGATAAGGTATATAAAGGAATACAACGAAGGTAAGCCGATCAAAACGCCGGACGGATTCAGGAGCAGAAGCGCGTTCAA
>ONBI01000071.1 GCA_900316035.1 uncultured Eubacteriales bacterium | reverse complement strand
ATAAGAGAAGAAAACGGAAAAGGAATCGGTCCTTTGATGTAGGCGAGATAGACGAGGGAAGTAGTGATATAAGGAAGCAAAAGGAAAAGAGAGAGGGAAGTCGTGTAGTAATAGACGCGGTCTCCGTCTTTGATGAAAAGATTCTCTAAGAAAAGAATCGTTCGGATGATTGCCATCCCTAAGAAGAACAAAGCGAAAACGGCATACATCTGACCGCCGGAACGGAAATAGGAGACGAGGTTGAAAATAAACATCACGATACTGGCGACGATCGAGATGAGGAAGGAAATCTGGTATTTCCGATAGAAGGCGATTGCCTTATTGATCCAATGGGATTTCATCGGTATCAGTTTAACCTCTTTTTCTGTTTTGAAAAGAACATTCTTTAAGGAAAGTGTTGAGGAAGAAGAATCGTCTTTCTTCCTTTTTCGTGAAATCTTTATAGAATAGTTCTCGTGAGGAATTGAATCATGACCCTGATCGACGATATTAAAGCATATTCTCCTGTGGATGAAGAGGAAGAAAAAGATAAGAGTTTCATTCTCGATTTCCTAGCAAAGAACAAGGATGCTTTCTATCGCACAAACCGCGTCGGCCATATGTCGGCTTCGGCCTGGATCACCAATAAGACGATGGATAAGGTGCTACTTGCTTATCACAATATCTATCAGTCTTATACGTGGCTTGGAGGACATGCGGATGGGGAAGAAGATCTCCTCAAGGTCGCTTTGAAAGAGACCAGAGAAGAATCCTCTCTCACTTCGGCGGTTCCTTATGATGGCAAGATTTTCTCCTTAGAGGTTCTGACTGTCAACGGACATATCAAACACGGAGAATATGTCTCTTCCCATCTTCATCTCAATGTGACCTATCTCTTGATTGCTGATGAAAACGATACGTTGAAGATCAAACCGGATGAGAACAAAGCCTTAGCTTGGTTTCCACTCGAGGAAGTCATCAAAGTTTCCTCCGAGCCTTGGTTCAACACTTGGATTTATCCAAAGCTCAACAAAAAGTTAATAGCGTTACGGGAATCCTTAAAGGGGGTAAAGTAAAATGAGCGATAAACGTATTCCGATCGTGCAGGATTATCTGAAGAAGAACAACATCGATGCCTATGTGATGTCCGATTACGAAAATCGCAATCCGACCATGGTCTCTTTCTTAGGCGATAAGATGCTGACAAGAAAAATCTTCCTCATCTTCAAGAAGGAAGGTTTACCGGTTGTAATTCTCCATTCGATCGATAGCAACTTCTTCCGCGGGGAAGAAAAAGACTACGATTTACATGTCTATCACACCTGGGAAGAGATGTTCAAAGAAGAGAAAAAAGTACTTTCCGACTGCAAGAAAGTATTGATGGATATGTCCGAAAACGGACTTCTTCCGCGTGTCTCCCTTGCTGATTACGGCACCGTTTCCTTTATTAAAGGTTTAGGAAAAGAAGTTGTTTCGAGCGGCGATTTACTCGAGATGTTCTCGGCTGCTTATGATGAAAAAGCCTACGAAGGTCAGCTTCTTGCCTGCAAGAAAGCTCTTCAGATCAAAGACGAAGCCTTTGCCTTGATCAAAGAAGATATCTTAAAGAACGGTGTCAGCGACGAATACCGGATTCAGCAGTTCATCTGCAAGAGATTCCACGAAGAGGGTATGGTCTATGACGATGCGGCCATTGTCGCTGCAAATGCCTATGCTTCGAATCCGCATTATGCTCCCAGTGAAAACGAACATCATCCTCTCAAAGAAGGCGATGTCGTTCTGATTGATATGTGGGCGAAATTGGATCGGCCGGATGGGGTCTATGCCGATATCACTTGGATGGGTTATATCGGAAAGAAAGTCCCAGAGAAAGTGGAAGCCCGTTTCCAGATTCTACGGAAAGCGGTCGATTCGGCTTTTGCCTTCCTCGAAGAGAATCTTCCTCATCGTCGTGTCGAAGGTTATGAAGTCGATGATGTCGCAAGAAAAGTCGTAACGGATGCCGGTTATGGACAATATTTCACCCATCGCACCGGACACAATATCGCTATCGATGTTTCCCCGCATGGTCCGGGTGTCAACATGGATGACTATGAATCCCATGATACCAGAGCCATCATTCCGCATATTTCTTTCTCTTTGGAACCGGGTATCTATGCTCCGGATTTCGGTATGCGTTCGGAGACCGATGTCTATATCGACGGGGAGAGAAAACCGCATATGGTCGCCGGCCGTCAGGAGCATGTGATTGCGATTCTTGCCGATAAATAGGCGTCAAATCCCATTCTCTTTTCGAAGAATGGTATAATACCGCGAAATTGGAAAAACGAAGGGGTAGCTATGAGCGAAGAAAACAAAGAAAATGCGACGGTGATTTCTTCGGAGGAAGAGAAGAAAGATGCCGAGATGGATGCGAAGATCAACGATGTCTTGGAAAGACTGAGACCGTTTCTGCAGAGAGAAGGCGGCGATATCAAGCTGAATCATTTTGATTCTTCGACCGGTATCTGCTATGTCGAGATGGTCGGAGCCTGCAACGGCTGCTATATGGCCGCTAGCGATGTCTCCGATTCGGTGGAAGTCCTTCTGATGGACGAGATTCCCGAAATCAAGAAGGTCGAACTTGTTCAGCCGGAACAGGTTTCTTTCGAAGATCTCTTAAAACGCCTTCAGGAAGAAGAGAAGGCGAACCGCGAATTAGAAGAGTACAACCGTACTCATAACGGCAATCCTTCTTCGGAAAAGTAGTTTCTCCTCTCCTTCGGGAGAGGATTTTTTGGCTGAAAGCATAAAAAGGAGATAGAAAGTTCTTTTCTCCTCTCCTCTCTTCCCGGTGTGTTAAAATCAAACGCGAGGTAAAACAAAAATGTCCAAGAAATTCATGGTCGAGACGTCTGCTCACCACGTCCATGTGACGCAGGAAGCGTTAGATTATCTTTTTGACGGCGAGCCGCTCAATGTCGTCAAGTATCTCTCTCAGCCGGGCCAGTTCGCTTCCGACAAGAGACTCGATGTTGTCTATCATGCTTCGATCAAGGATAAGAAGACCGGCGAGATCGTCAAGAAGGATTTCACCCTCAAGGGTCTTCGTATCTTAGGTCCTGTCCGCAAGCAGAACCAGGTCGAAATCTCTATGACCGAAGCCCGTTCCATCAAGGCCAATGTTCCGGTCCGCGAGTCCGGTGACTTAGATGGTTCCACTCCGTTCACGTTTGTCAATCCGCTCAACGGCAAGAAGTTAGATTGCGCTCAGGGCATGATCATCGCCAAGCGTCACATCCATATGACTCCGAAGGATGCTGAAGAGTTCGGTGTCAAGAATGGCCAGATCGTCGCGGTCAAGATTCACTCTGCTAACGGCAGAAGTGCGGTCTTAGGCGATACCGTCATCCGTGTCAGCGAGAAGTATGCTCTTGCGATGCATATCGATACCGATGAATCGAACGCCATCGGTGGCTTAGCGACCGGTGTCGAAGGCGAGATCGTCGATATCGAGTTCTAAGGATCTCTTTCCGTTTTCTTCCCGGAGGCTTTGACGGATGCCGAATCTATTGGCTCATCATCTTCTCGTCAAGCGCTTTGCCTTGAAAGAGGCTGAGCTCCGCTCCGCTTATCCCGGTGCGGAGGATTTCATCACGGGTAATTTCGATTATTTAGCATTGGGTGCTCAGGGCCCCGATCCCCTTTTCTATCTGGGGATCGTCCCTGGGCATGCTTTGCATTTGGTGGCAGCGAGTAAGAAGATCGGTAACGCTCTCCATAAAGAGGACGGAAAACGTTTCTTCCGTCTGCTGGTGGAAAGAAGCTACCGGATTGAACCTGAGGGCAACCTGAACCGCACACAAAGGCAGTTCAAAGCGTTTATCTTTGGTCAGTTCTCCCATTATCTTTTAGATCGAGAATGTCATCCTTATATCCTCTACGAATCCGGCTTTGATAAAGAGACGGGGAAGATCAAAGGACATAGTCATTATGACCACGCCCATTTTGAATCTGAGATTGACTTCGCTCTTTGTCAGAAATATCACTACGACTATTTCCTCTCCCATCCGGCGGATATTCTTCCGGATAATAAGCTGGTTCTGAAGCTGATTGACGAAAACCTCAATCAGCCGCTTTGCCAGATGTATGGTCTGAACCATCTTCCGAAGCATTTCTATTCGAACGCTCTCCTTAATATGAAGTCGATGATCACCTATCTCAACAAAGGTTCCGATTTCCGTGCAGCGGTCTTCCCGAAGAACATCTCGGTCAAGGGAATGCGTCTTCCGAAAGAAGTGAACGAAGATGTTCTCAACGAGAAAAGAGAATTCTGGCTTGATCCGGTGACGGGGGAAAGGCATGAGGAATCCTTCCTCGAACTTCATTCCCGTGCTTTCCAGATCCTGGAAGAGGCCTATGAGGAAATCCTCAAGAACGGCTTCAACTACGAAAGCTTCGCCAAATATATCAACGGCCTTAGCTATTACGGAACACCCTTAGATGCGAAGTGGACCTATCAGAGAAGACATAAAGATTAGAAACGGGAATGGAGAAAAAGCTGTTCCCGTTTTTCTTTGAATCATATCCGTTGACAAGCGGATAACGAGACTCTATACTTTTTACGCTCATTAAGAGTACGGCTATTGGGGACCAAGCCTCTTGACCCGTCGGCAGCGTGCCTTGTCTAAGACGAGGAAATGTGCCAAAGCTTGGATCGATGGACCGCCATAATGTAGCGCATAGGCCCATCGGAAGATGGGCTTTTTTCTTCCCCGTAAACGAAGAAAAAGAAAAGGAGAATGTGATATGGTACGTACAGTAGACTACTCGCCGCGCGGTACCTGCTCGGTGAAAATGACGCTTCAGATCGACGATGCAAACGACGTGATTCAGGACTTTCAGGTGTTGGGCGGATGCGATGGCAACTTAAAAGGTATCCGTCAGCTTGTTAAGGGTAGAAACGCTAAGGAAGTCATGGATGCTTTATCCGGAATCAAATGCGGATTCAAGAACACTTCCTGCCCCGATCAGCTTTCGAAAGCTATCGCTAAATACTATGAGGAGAAGAACCATGACTGAAATCCGTAAATTATTCACTTCGGAGTCTGTCTCGGAAGGCCATCCGGATAAACTCTGCGACCGCGTCTCGGATGCGATTCTCGATGCCTGCTTAACCAAAGATCCTAACGCCCGTACGGCGGTAGAGACTTTAGCGACCGATAATCTCATGGTGATTGCCGGAGAAGTCACTCTCAAAAAAGGAGTCTCGGTTGACTACGAAAAGATCGCCCGTGATGTCGTCCGTCAGGTCGGCTATACCAGTGAAGAAGTCGGCCTCGATGCGGACCATATGAAGGTCGAAGTCCATATTCATCAGCAGAGTGCCGATATCGCCCAGGGTGTCGATAATTCCGCCGATGAACATTCGATCGGTGCCGGAGACCAAGGCATCATGTTCGGCTATGCGACCGATGAGACAGAAAACTATATGCCGCTTCCGATTGTCATGGCTCATAAGTTAGTCCGTTATGCGACGGCTTTACGTAAGAACGGAACACTCTCTTTTGCCCGTCCGGATATGAAGAGCCAGGTCACGATTGATTACACCGAAGAGAAACCGACCCTCAATGCTGTTGTCTTCTCTTGCCAACATAACCCGGATATCGCGTTAGAGGATCTCCGTGAACAGATCCGTGATAAGGTTCTTTTCCCGGTCATCGATTCCTTCGGAATTGACCGCAGCCACCTCAAAGAAATCTATATCAACCCGACCGGCAAATTCGAAATCGGTGGTCCGAAAGGCGATACGGGTCTCACCGGAAGAAAAATCATTGTCGATACTTATGGAGGTTCTGCCCCTCATGGAGGAGGGGCCTTCTCCGGAAAGGATCCGACCAAGGTCGATCGTTCCGCTGCTTATGCGGCAAGATATGCGGCGAAGAACATCGTCGCAGCCGGTCTTGCCAAGCGCTGCCTGATTCAGCTTTCCTATGCGATCGGTGTTTCGGCTCCGGTTTCGATTTCTCTTGAGACTTATGGAACTGAGAAAGTTTCTAAGGATAAGATCCTGGAAGCTCTGGTAGATGGAAAAGCCTTTGATTTCACTCCGGCCGGTATCATCAACGGCTTCTCATTACGTCATCCGACTTTCCGTTATCAGGATTTATCGGCGTACGGTCATTTCGGAAGACCGGACTTGGATCTTCCTTATGAGAAGCTCGATAAAGTCGATCTTCTCCGTAAGCTCTGCTTCTAGTTTCTTTGGTTCTATTGGCTCCCGTCCGTTTCTGGGAGCCTTTCTTTGTATGATGGGCATGCCATTGCTCTAGGGTGAAAGTCCCAATAGGCGTAGTTGTCGACGAACTAGATAGCGACTCACAAAGCGTAGACCGG
>ONBI01000077.1 GCA_900316035.1 uncultured Eubacteriales bacterium | reverse complement strand
ATCGTAAGAAGGATAGGAGCCATAAGGAACCTGCGTATCCGTCTCCAATACGGTGCCATCGTAATCTAACCAAGTGACCGTGAAGACCTGATCTTCCCTGAACTGCGCATAGTAGGAAATATTGGAATAGACCGGCGAAAGTTCCGGTGACCAGCCGGTGAAGACATAGGAAGTCTTGCCGCTGGAAGGTTCTACCGGCGTAACCCCATCATAAGAAGGCATACTTCCATACTTCACATCGGTATCGGTTTCAAGGATACTTCCGTCATAGTTGAGCCAGGTGACAGTATAGGTGATTTCTTCGCTGGTGAAATTAGCCCAATACGTGACATCCGAATCGACAGGAGTCACTTCCGGAGTCCAACCCGTGAAAGTGAAAGAGAGTCTGCTTTCCTCAGGCTTTGTCGGCGTTGCACCATCATAAGAAGGCATATCGCCATAAGCCAATCCCTGATCCAATTCCAGAATCGTACCATCCCAGTTCTTCCAGGTGACGATATAGCTCTTTTCGCTGGTGAACTGGGCCGTATAGGTGATATCGGAATAGACCGGTGTGACCTTCGGGGACCAACCGACAAAGGTATACTGTTTTCCGTTTTCACTTTCTCTGACCGGATCCTTGCCATCATAATTCGGCATAGCACCATAGGAGACGGTGTCGGTCTCTAAGACATCTCCGTTCCAGTTGACCCAGGTGACGGTGTAGCTGTTGACGAGAGTGAACTGAGCGGTATACGTGATATCGGAATAGACCGGTGCGACTTTCGGGGACCAGCCGACAAACTGATATTCTCTGGAGTCATCGCTTGTTCTTTTCGGCGTAGCTCCCTCATAAGTAGGAGTGATACCGGCAGTGACATTATCGGTCTCTAAGACACTTCCATCCCAGTTGACCCAGGTGACAATATAGCTGTTATCGCCGGAGAACTGTGCGGTATAGGTGATATCGGAAGAGACCGGAGCGATTTTCGGAGACCAGCCGGTGAAGACATAGTTCTTTCCGTCCTCGCTTTTACGGACGGGGTCGCTTCCTTCAAATTTCGGATAGGATCCCTTTTCGGCTTTATCGGTCTCTAGGACGCTTCCATCCCAGTTGACCCAGGTGACGGTATACGTGTTTATCTTATCGCTGGTTCCACCTGTATGGGTCAGATCGCAGGAACCTAAAAGAAAGAGGGATACAAAGGAGACTAGATTAAGAACAGTACGTTTCATAGATACATTGCTCCTCAAGAGTATTTCTACAATAATCATTATAAAATTGAGAGAGGTTGAAAAACTTCCTCGCACGCGAAAACAGGCCAAAAAAATCTCCCAGCCGAAGCAGGGAGAAGAGAATCGGAAGGAAATTTAGTATTTCGGATCGGTCTGATAGTTCGGCGCTTCCTTGGTGATATCGATATCATGGGGATGGGATTCCTTTAAGGAAGCCGAGGTGATCTTGATGAACTGGGATTTCTCCTGAAGCTCCCTAATCGTCGCACAACCTAGATACCCCATACCGGAGCGGATACCGCCTAGAAGCTCGAAGATGACATCGCTTGCACTTCCACGGTAAGGAACTCTTCCTTCGACTCCTTCCGGAACGAGTTTACGATGTCCCGACTGGAAGTAACGGTCGCTCGAACCATGCGCCTGTTCCATCGCGGCCAAGGAACCCATTCCGCGGTAGACCTTGTATTTACGTCCGTGATAAAGTTCGGTTTCGCCCGGCGCTTCTTCACAACCTCCGAACAAAGCACCCATCATGACCGTATCGGCACCGGCAGCCAAGGCCTTGGTGATATCGCCGGAATATTTGATACCGCCATCGCCGATGATCGGGCAATCGAATTCTTCACTGGCTCTTCTTGCTTCCATGATCGCAGTGATCTGGGGGACACCCATACCGGAGATGATACGGGTCGTGCAGATCGAACCCGGACCCATACCGACCTTGACGGCATCGGCTCCTGCCTTCATCAGGTCTTTTGCGCCTCCGTAGGTAGCGACATTTCCGGCGATGATATCGACATCGGGGAAGTCTTTCTTGAGTTTCTTAAGAGCGACAACGACATTCTTCGAATCGCCATGGGCGGAATCGAGGACTAAGACATCGACACCGGCTTTGATCAGAGCCGAAGCTCTTTCTTCGACATCCTTGGTGATACCGATACCGGCACCGCAGAGAAGACGGCCGTATTTATCTTTAGCGGAGTTAGGATACTGAAGGATCTTATCGATATCCTTGATGGTGATAAGGCCTTTGAGATGGAACTCGTCATCGACGATCGGAAGTTTCTCTTTCTTGGCTTTGCCTAAGATCTTCTTAGCATCTTCCAAGGAGGTTCCGACCTTTCCGGTGATGAGGTTATCTTTGGTCATGACGTCTTCGATTCTTCTACTCATATCGGTTTCGAACTTGATGTCGCGGTTGGTGATGATACCGACGAGCTTTTTGTTCTCATCCGTTATCGGAATACCGGAGATATGATAGGAGGCCATGAGCTTCAAAGCGTCTTCGAGCGTCTTATCGGGAGAAAGAGTGATGGGGTCGGTGATGACGCCGTTTTCACTTCGTTTGACTTTATCGACTTCTTTCGCCTGATCTTCGATCGACATGTTCTTGTGGATGATGCCGATACCGCCTTCCCTGGCTAAAGCGATTGCCATCGCGCTTTCCGTGACCGTATCCATCGCTGCCGAAAGAAGCGGAATATTGAGAGTGATGTGTTTTGTGAGTCTCGACTTCAGCGAAACCATATCCGGTGTGATTTCCGAATAGCGGGGAAGAAGAAGAACATCATCGAAAGTAATCCCTTCTGCTACGATCTTGTTCTTTACCATGTGCGTTCCTTTCTATTGCTTTGAGTGAAGTATAAATTTTTCCCATTATCGATAAAGTGACCCTCTTTTGCAAGAGGAAGAGGGCAATCGGTTTTTAGCAAGCGCTTACTTTTCTATTTCAGATGCAAAGTAAAGGCCATATCCTTGTGATAATGCGAAGTGATTTCGACTTGATACCCGTAGCGATCCGAGATGTTTTTGACGATCGCCAGTCCTAATCCGGAACCTTTCCGTTCCTTTTCGGATCCGCTTTTTCCTTGGTAGAAACGTTCAAAGACTTTCTCCCTATCTTCATCGGGTACTTCACAACCCGTGTTATAGACCTCGAAGAAAGCCCCTTTCTTCTCTTTGCGGAGAGTCACCTTGACGATTCTTTCCCCATCCGTATACTTCATCGCGTTATCGAGTAGGAGATTGACCAGTCTTGTGAGGTTCTTCCGGTCCGCCGAAGGAAGGACGATATCTTTTTCGATATCGTAGGAATAATCGATTCCGTGTTCATAGGCTAAGCCATCGAAAGAAAGACATAGGTTCATCAATAGCTTCGAGAAATTGACTTTCTCGAGTTCCGTTCTTTCATCGGTCTCCAGTCTGGAAAGCTGGATCATATCGAGGACTGTCTCATTCATGTTCTTACACTGGGAGACGATGTTGTTGTATTTATCCTCTTCTTCGGGATGTTTATCTCTTAACAGTTCGGCATCCGCAGTGATGATCGCTAACGGAGTCTTGAGTTCATGGGAAGCATTGGCGACGAATTCTCTTTCTTTTTTGAGAGTATCCTTCGTCGGCCGGATGACAAGTCCGGCAATCCGATAGACGATCGGACTCATAAGGAGGAATCCACCCGCTAAGGCAATCAGAAGAACGGTCGTGAACTGGGTATTCGTCGATAAAGACTGTGACCGGTTTAAAGCCGCATAGGCATAGATTTCCGGCGGAATCCAGATAGGAGAGGAAGTCTGCGCGCTTCCGACTCCGGAGATCGTCTTTTCAAGCGAAAGATTCGACTTGATATAGTCGTAAGAATAAATGCGGTAATAGTACCCGTCCAAGAGGTAATCGCTTTTTCCGGAGGAATCCAGAGGCTTGGAGGTCATCTTAGAGAAGAGCTTTTCATGTTCGTCGCTCTCCCCGGTCTCCCAGTGGCTTCCGTCCTCATCGGTCAGGACGATGAACATATCCTCGGCCGCTTCGTTATGGATAGAGTCTCGGCTTGCACTTCCGTATTCGGCATTGATAGCTCGGGTTACGGCGCTATCGAGTGTCTGATAGGAGTTCTTCCGTAAGGAGTTGCTTTGGGAAAGAGGAACAAAGATACCGACCGCCAGAAGGAAGACAAGCACCGTTCCGAGAACGAGGAAGGTGATCCGCATTCTCTCCTTCCGGACTAAGCGATCCTGGGCGGTGACGCCTTTAGATTTCATGTTTTGTCGATTCGATCAGTTTATAGCCGACATTGCGGATGGATTTGATTTCGACATCCGCTCCTAAGGCGGAAAGCTTCTTCCTTAGGAAAGAAATATAGACTTCGGCGGAATTATAATAAGCATCTTCTTCCTTTCCCCAGATCTTGGAAAGGATATATTTCTTGTCGACGATCTGGTCGCTGTTGACCATCAGAAGTTCCATGATCTCGTATTCCTTCAGAGAAAGAGAAACCTTGTCTTCTCCCTTGATCAATTGATGATTGAGTTTATCAAGCGAGATATCATGGAAAGTCAAGACATTCGGAAGGACGGTTCCTTTTCTTCTCGTGAGAACAAAAAGACGGGCAAGAAGCTCCTCGAGAACAAAAGGCTTCGTCAGATAATCGTCGGCTCCGGCAAGAAGGCATTCGACCTTATCCTCGGTAGAGGCTTTGGCGGTCAAGACGATAATCGGGGTTTCCACCTTCGCTTTTCTCAATTCTTTGATGATGGTTAAACCATCCATCGAAGGAAGCATGAGGTCCAAAACGATAACATCGTAATAACCTTTCTTGGCTTCTTCATAGCCTTCTAAGCCATCGTAACGGGCGATAGCATCGACCTTGTGGTTCCGTAAGTATTCACGGATAGCATCCGCAAGCTGCTGTTTATCTTCGACGATCAAAGCTTTCATAAATACTACCTCCGGGAAATAAGGCGGTTTCCTATTGCAAAAAGAAGAAAACCATTTAGTAACATTTTAAGGTTTCTCCTTTTCAAAGAAAATCGATTTAAGCTTATTTCAATGTTGGAAAAACAATCTCTTTCCTCTTTCTTCTCTCTTAGATAACCTTTGCTCTTTTTAACAAGAACGAAGAAGATTTCTTAAGATAGAAAGGAAAAAATCCGTATTTCTTTTTCCACTGCATTCTTCGGAAAAGAGAGAAATAGCCTGCCCTATTCTCCTTCGAAAGCGGTTTCTTTTTCCTAGTATATATCGAATGGAAAAAGAAAGGCGACTTTCCGGAGGAATAAGGAAAGACCCTCCCACCAGAGAAAACGATTTAAATCTTGACCGTAATTATGCCTTTTCTTCTTCGGTATTCTTCCCATGCATTTCCGATTCCTCGCCACGGGATAGATGTTCTTCTAAGAAGCAAGAGGTTCACAGGAATCCCTTTAAGCAACGACATCGGATGGATAAACGAAGGAAACGATCCATCGGAGTGCCTCTTTTCCATCACCCTTCTTCCCAATTCTCGGAGAGTATGTTCTTGAGGAGAAGAGACGGTTAAGAAAATAGAAGGCGAAGTGCTATCTAAGAGATTTTCGATGAAGATAAGACCAGTACGGGCAAGCAGGAAAGCGGATAATGGGGAATATATCGTAATATCCTCTTCCTTTTTTTACGAAACTCCGAAAGAGATTTTCGAATCTATCGAAAACCCGGGAATGCTTTTCCAATCGAGTAGGCTAGGAAATGGAAGGTCCTCTTCCATTTCCGTCGCCTCTCACACCACCCATCGTGCCGTTCGGCAATGGGCGGTTCAATCCTACTC
>ONBI01000092.1 GCA_900316035.1 uncultured Eubacteriales bacterium | reverse complement strand
GAGTAGGATTGAACCGCCCATTGCCGAACGGCACGATGGGTGGTGTGAGAGGCGACGGAAATGGAAGAGGACCTTCCATTTCCTAGCCTACTCGATTGTTGGCATCCGGTACGGATTGCCAAGGATAGCGTTCGAAAGAAACAGTGAGTTTTTTAATAGCCGGCAATAATCTGAAAAGTCAAAATGTTTCAAATCGAATCGGATTCCGCTTTCGTTCATCATCTGCTTATATCTTTTTCCGTCTTTCACAGAGAAGGTTGGAGGGGTGCCGTTTTCTCCGGCGGGATGTTTTTCTCTAATAGCTTCGAACATCGGATAATCAAAGAATAATAATCCGTTCTCAGAATCGTTGTCGAATACTTTTAACATCTGAGGAATGATTTTCACTTTTTTCTCATCGTTAAGGACATCAGCATGGAAATCCAAGTCAAAGACAAGGTATTTGGCTTCGAATACTTGTCCTTTGATTTTGGCTTTTTCTTCCTCACTTACTCGGTTCGATAGGGTAATCGCCTTCTCAACATCGATATCAAAGTCATATTCTTCCATTTCTTTATATAAGGCGTAAATATTGCATCGAAAAGGGACCAAAGTCATCTGGGTCTTTTCCGGGAGAAGGGAAGAGAGCTTTTCAAAAAACTTCTGTTCCCGTTCTCCTTCGACAAGGACTAATACACTTCCCTTTCCCATCTTCAGTCTCCGAATCCTTTGTTGCGGTAGATCTTTTCTAGGTTATGACCTTCTCTGAGTTCTCTATCGGTGCAATCGCAGATCGGTTTGATCTTGCCATTGCTCATTAAGAAGACGGTGTCCGGTCTATTGATGTCGTTCGACATCAGAGAGGTGTTATGGGTTGTGACAAAGGATTGGAAGTTCTTTTGTTTGTTCAGTAATTCAATGATTTTTCTGCTTAGTTCATAGTGATAGAAAGCATCAAATTCATCTAAGAAGAGAAAAGAGATGTCGTTAAAGCACATCTTCCAATAATAGAAAAGCTCTAAAGCTTGGCTTCCAGTAGAAAGCAAAGACGAGAGCGGATATTGGTTCTCTCCATATTTTGCAATTAAGAGAACTTCTTCCTGTCCGGTAGTGATATCGGTTCTTCCGGTTTTGATGGCCGAGAGTTCATAGTCGAGGCCGGCAAAATCGGAGAGGAACTCCTGGAAGTCTTTGACTTTGTTTTCGGCGATGATTTTGTTCTCGATGAGTTCCGCTTGTCCTTTGTATCCTTTGAATTCGTTACCTCGGTTAAGACAGCGGAACCAAAGCATACCTTTGACAAAGGCAAATAGTTTTGAAATAGGATCTTTGTCGTCAAAGCGGATGGTTCTGTAGATATAGAGAAGAGGAGAGATACCATTGGTTCTATTATCGAAGTTGAGGTTCTCGGTATTCGGAATGGTGCATTCGAGCTTCTTTCTTCTTTTTTCATCATAATCAAGAAGGACTTTTCCGTTAATTGTCAGTCTTTCGGAGATGACATAGTTTGGATTGCTCTTGGTATAGGTGTAGACGACTTCATCCTCTCCAAACTGAAAAGTGTAAGAAAATTCCGGATTTTGATTTGTATAGGTGTTTTTGTAGACTCCAGTAAATGGTGAAGAGAAGGTATTGAGAAGATACGGGTTTCCGTTTAACGCCATGAGGTTGTTCTCAATATCAAAGAGAGCTTCGCCTAAATTGGATTTTCCGGAGCCATTTTTTCCATAAATTACGCCTTTATTGATAATCCCGTTTTGAATCTGATCCGTGTTGAAATCATAGTTCTTAGGTTTTCCTAAAGAGAAAGTCAATCGATCTCTGAAGTTTTTAAATCCGATGACAGAAAATTCTTTCAACATAGTTCTATACCTCTTCCGTAATTTTTTTACGGAACTATTTTATCATAATTTTCTTATACTTGTAAAATCTTTTGATTCATATTACTGAATACTTGCTATATTTTTCTTTTGGTTACCTATTTGCAGCTTGTTGGTGTCCCTCTTCCGCTTTTAACTCTTCCGCTTTTAAGTATAATGGTTACGACACTCATATTGTCAAAGAACGACAAGGAGAGTCAGCCATTTCTTTGACGTGGTGGTCCTTGGACTGGCTGACCCTCCTTGTCGGAAAGGACCACCAAACTATGAGCAAGAAGCGCTTTTTCGATACGCCGGTTGTTTCGCGTACCTCTTTCGACGGGAAGAAATGCCCGACCCCTTACGAATCGATGGTCTCCATCGAGAACGGTGACCGATACGAGTACACGCACCAATCGGTTAAGGCTGCCGGCGAGGCCCGCCTGGTGAACGATATTCCCGTCGGGACATGTCCGAAATGCGGTTCCGGCGACATCATCAGGTGGGGCAAAGACGGACTCGGCTTTGTCCGGTACAGATGCAAGACGTGCGGGCACACCTTCACCGGAATAAGCCGTTCCCCGTTCGCCGGCCGCCGCATTGCGATCAGCCGCTGGCCCGAATTCATCTCCGACCTGTGCGGTTTCATGAGCCTGAGCAGAATATCGGAAAGCATGAGAATATCGGAAACCACGGTGAAATACTGGCTTGTGAAGATATTCCGTGTCCTGGGGGGAAAGGCAGCCCTACCAGAAGCTTCGGGGCAGAATCGTCTTCGACGAATATTACCTTCCGAGGTCGGAGAAGGATCTGCGCCGCGACAGCCGAGGAAACCGAATCAGAGGGCTCTCCGATGACCAGCTCTGCATCGCAACGGCTGTGGACTCCCTTGGCAACGTATCCGCCGAATACATCGGCGACGGAGTCCCGGACGGGGATGAGATCATGTACGGATACCGATGCCATATTCCGGCCGGATCGGAGGTGATCCACGACAGCTGTCCTTCCCACAGCCGGCTGATAGAGAAGTTTGGTCTCAAAGCGACCGCCGTAGACTCGGAGGAGGCAAAGAAGCTGCCGGACGATAAGAACCCCCTGACGCCTGTCAACGAGGTCCATTCGCTCCTGAAGAGGTTCTGGATGGCTCATTCGGGGTTCAACCGGGCACAGATACAGGACTGGATGAATCTTTTCAGCTTCATCATGTCAGAACCGCACGATATCGAGAAAAAGACAGCTCTGCTCCTAGACCTTACGGCGAATTTCTCCGAAAAACTGCCGTATCGCAGGGTTTTCGGGGCAGGGATAGCAAACGGAAAGACCAAATCACCAACAAACTGCAAATAGGTAACC
>ONBI01000082.1 GCA_900316035.1 uncultured Eubacteriales bacterium | reverse complement strand
AAGAAGGTTTGCTAAGAAACCAGAAGTACGGGAGATTCTTCCTCCACGGACATAATATTTCAAGTCGGTTGAGAAGAACCAGTGATGTAACTCGAGACGATGTTCCATCACCCAATTATAATTTTCTTCTAAAGACATTCCTTGATCGCGGTTATCGGCTAATTTATCCATGATCAGACCATAACCGGAAGAGGCACCTAAACTATCCACAACCAGAATCTTTCTTTCCGGATACTGTTCCATCAGCATCTTGGCTGCGGTCAAAGCCGACTGATAAGCACCGCTTAAGCCGCTCGAAAGTTCGACATGGAGAATGTCGTGTCCATCTTTCAGAAGAGATTCCCAGCTCTGGATGTATTCTCCGACGGAAACCTGGCTGGTCTTGGTAAGAGCACCGGCTGCCATATCGTGATAGAACTTATCGAAAGGATAGGAGACTCCTAAATCATCCGCATATTCTTTCCCATCTACGGAAAAATGGAAGGGAACGACATGCAGTTTTCTCTGTTCGTAATGTTCCTTCGTTAAATCGCTGACGGAGCAGCAGCTGAGAATATAGTCCGACATGTAGGAAACCTCCTTGATGTTCTAGGTATCTTAACGCAAAAAGGTATCCGATTCATCAAAGGGACAAAGAAAAGCTACATTTGTAACAAGAAAAAGGATTCTGTTGATGATTCTTTCTGCAAAAAGAAGAAAAATCATCACTCCTTATATTCCATGACGAGGTTCTTATTGCTATAGGAAACCTTGCAATTGGCACCGCATTTCATCGGAAGAACCGGTGGAATATGACCTAGATCACAATCTAAAAGCATCGGCACATGAAGATCATCGAGAATCTCAGTAGCTTTGATACGGTCTACGCCGCAGATATTCTGATCTCCGCAGAGAGGACGGCCGAAGATAAAGCCGGAAGCAGAGTCAAACCAACCGGCTTCTTTCAACTGGAACAATCCCCTCCGGATGGATAGCGGATTGAGATCACAGGCCTCTAAAAACCAGACGATCTTCTCTCCAGGATGTTTCCTTAAAAAAACTTTCACCCCATCGTAAGGAGTCCCGCAGAGCGTGAGAAGACAGTCTAAGCATCCTCCTAAAAGAATTCCTTCAAAGGGTTTCGAATAGCCTTTAGGAATTATCTTCTTCACCTTTCTAAGACAGAGACGATGAAGCGGATTCTCAGGGTCATTGACTTCGGTTGAATAACGGGGATACCCGACAAAATCTTTCTTTCCTTCCATCATCTGAAATGTGTTCTTTTCGCTGAGACGGATCGGTTTTTCGTAATAGGTAGTTCCACAAGGGCCATAGATCGTGATGACATCGGCTAAAGTCGTAAGAGTGAAAGTGAGGTTCGTATTGTCGCTATAACCGACAAACCACTTCGGAGGAAGTCTCTTGATCTTCTTAAAGTCAACAAAAGGTAACATCTCATCCATCAGTTCTCCGCCACCGACCGAAAGCAGAACATCAGCCGAGGAGCAATAGCCGTCCATAAATTCTTTTGCTCTCTTTTCGGGAGTGTTGGAAGAAGCAACCCCTTCTTCTTTATGGACGTTCTCTCCTTCTTCGATAACAAAACCTAACGAAGAGAGATTCTCAACGCTTTTCTGATAACGGGTGAGATAAGGCTGACTGGTCGCTCCGAAAGAAGGAGCAATCATCCGGATCGTACTTCCTTTCGCTATAAATGGTGCTTGTTTTAACATAATTCCACTATAGTCAAAAAAGCAGAAGAGGTCAAACAGAAAAAGGCACTTCCCTTGAAGTGAAGAGAAATGCCTTTCTAAGTCTAGGAGGAAACTACTTGACGATCGAGTTGTGGCAAGCGCCGGTCTCGATATACTCGTCCATGTTCTTGAGTGAGACTTCGACCATATCCTTAAGGGCGAGGTCAGTCGCACTGGCAACATGCGGAGTGATGAGGACCTTCGGATAAAGGTCGACAATTTCCTGATGGAGAGGAGTATCCATATGGGCCGGATCGAACTCGTGGTTGAAGAGCTTTGCTTCATCGGCTAAGACATCTAAGCCTAAGCCATATAAGTGACCGCTCTTGACCGCATCTAAGGCAGCCTGGGTATCGAGGACCTGACCACGGGCGACATTGACGAGGATCGAATCCTTCTTCATCTCCGCAATTCTCTCACGGGAGATGAAGTTATCGTTCTTACCCTTGATGTAAGCCATATGGCAGATGATGATATTGGCTTCCTTGAAGAAGGTGTCGACATCGCGGAACTCAAGAATGGCTTTGGCTTTATCGGACTGATAGACATCGTAACCGATGACCTTGGCTCCTAAGCCCTTGAAGAGCTGAGCAGAGGTGCAACCGATACGACCGCAGCCAATAATACCGACAGTGCAGCCACGGATTTCACGGCAGAACATATCGTTCGTGACCTTGAATTTTCCATGATGCGTCAAATCGGTAGTATAGACGACATGACGGAGAAGAGCCATCGCAAGAGCAACCGCTAATTCCGCAATCGCGTTCGGAGAATAGCCAGGGACGAAGGCAGATTTGATGCCGAAGTCCTTGCAGGCCTTTAAGTCGACGTGGTTATAACCGGCAGTACGGGTGAGATAGACCTTTAAGCCTTTCTCGGCGAGAATCTTCATATGATCATAGTCGACGTTGCAGTTACCGCGGACCATGACATTCTCGTAACCATAAGCTAATTCGATATTGTCGTTGTTGAGATATTCCGGACGGAGGACGAGCTCGTAGTTGTACTGCTTTGCTAACGCTTCAAACGTCGGCTTTTCGTATTCACGGACACCGAAACAGATAATCTTTCTTTCCATGGGAATGACTCCTATTCAATACAACAGATAAGTTTAGGCAACAAAGAAGCCGGAAGCATCGATGACAGTGAGGATGATAACCCAGAGGACGATACCGACAACCGCGACAAGAGTGGAGATAAGCGAGATATGAGACGCCATTTCCTTTTCCTTATCGAAGTTGATGCAGTAACCGACCGCGACAGTTGCCGGCGGAACCATCCAAGTGAAGATGGTCGAATGTAAGGTGTTAGCAGAGATGATATGCGAACCACAAGCCTTAGCAATGCCTTCAACAGCGAATAAGAGAGCAAGAACAATCGCAGGAGCTAAGAGAGTCTTGAGTAACGAATAAGACCAGGCATACTTATCCTTCGCCGCTTCGGTGATTGAAGTTCCACCGAGAGTGCAGCCGATAGCGAAGAGAATGATCGGCGAAGAAAGACTGCCTAAGGTCTTACCGCACTGGAAGATCCAAGGTAAGGTGGCATCGAAACGCCAGAAGGCGACTTTGGCATCGGCTTTAGCAGTCGGATAAGCGCCAAAGACGTTCTTATCGACAATCTTGCAGCCCGGAATGGCCTGTAAGACCCAGAGGAGAAGACCGACTAACGTAGCTAAGACGATCGGATTGAGGAAGACTTTCTTCATGATGGCGCCGAAGGAAGAGTTCTTATCGGAACCCATCTTAGTGCCGGAGATAGCTAAGTAGGCATAAGAATACAGACCGCAACGATAAGCGACATTCATGATGTTGAAGTCGTTACCGGCCGTGCCGCCATAGATCGCGACAACCAGCGGATAACCGAAGAACGTCGTCGAACCGAAAGCGTACAGAACGGATAAGACAAGTCTCTTCTGCGGATCCTTAACCCAGATGAAGATGAACTTAGCTAAGAAGATGAACATAAGGTAAAGGACGAAACCGCCGACGAAGTTGACAATGGCATCCACACCATCGCTAGCGGTGAAGTCGGTCATGAAGGAGCAGAAAGCAAGGCACGGTAAGCAGACGACCATAACGAACTTCGTCAACACCTTCCCCGTATTGTCCGGCAACTTCTTCTTTTTGGTGAGTAAGAAGCCTAAGAGAATGAAGACCACGGTCTTAGCGATGTTCGTCCACAGATTGGTACTCGTCATCGCCTTCGCGAGGTTTGAGCCGATGCTTTCATCGGCAAGTACGAATGGAACCATCTTTTTACCCCCTAAGACAGGCCTAACCCTGTCTTCCGTTCCGCACAATATTTTAGAAAAAAGCAATTTGCGGAAAAAGAGTTTTTTGTGCAAAGCATTCCAAAACGAGACGGACTCGGGAAGAATTATTAACACTACCAGCCTTTTGTCTAATTTAATGCTGTGTGCACACGTATATTGTAAGTGGCAAATGAAGGATGGCCATCCTTCATTTGCGGCCCATTCCCATCTCAACTTATAATATGGGCAATGGAGACCGTTCAAGG
>ONBI01000084.1 GCA_900316035.1 uncultured Eubacteriales bacterium | reverse complement strand
TGATCAGGGCATAGGGAGCGGTGATGATATGGTCCATCGAAATATCGGCATTCATAAAATGCAGACCATAGGCGATTCCGTTCGAAAGCATGTTATCCAGAGCCGGACGGGCTCCCGAGCTTTGGTTGAGCAAGCTCAGATAATACTTCTTCAGTCCTAAGTCGGCATAGGAAGTATAACCGGAAGCGGATTCCTTATTGTTGACAGGATCTCCGATTTTCACCAGGTTTCCTTTAGAATCAAAAGAGTAAGCAAAGAAATTCGAGACACTATAGGAACTGCCGCTGATCATCGCTCCACCCATTTTTGATGTCGTATAGGATTTATTATTATCTCCGGCAAGGCGGACATCACCTAAAGTCTCATCTGAAACTCCTGTTCGATTATCATAAACACCAGGAAAATATTCTCCACCGAGAATATATCCAGTATTCTTTTCAGAAGGCTTGGTAGTATCTCCGTCTTCCCAAGTCAAAGGAAAATAGGTCGGATAAGTTGTAACAACCTTACTTTCTGATTTCGAAGTGGAAGTATCCCAATCCGCGGTAGAGCTTTGATACGAAGTCGTGAAAGCGGTGTTAGTGATGGTAAGAGCAGTCCGGCTACTAGTCTCCTTCCAACCAGAGGAATACGTCAGATAATAATAATCTGTTGATCCCCAATATTGTTGATATTGGTAAAAAATATAGTTCCTGGAACGCTGATACCTGTAGTTTGCATTGGCATCCGTCGTCAACGAAACCTCCCGGTCGGAAGACCAGCTGGAAGAAGAATCCGCGTAAAGATAATATTTTGTTCCGTCGATCAAGGTATAGACATAATTTCTGCTATCGAAATACCACTGGGACTTACTCGGATCCGTGGAGCTTGTGATGCTGGGATTTCCATAATACCACGTGGTGTAAGATAAATAATTGTTTCCGCTGCGGATAGAATAATAAGATACCGTTGTCGAAAGCCGCCAACTCACGCCATCGAAAATCAGGTAATAATTTCCGTTCTGGAAGAGGCCGGTGGAAGAATCCCATTCCCAGGCGGAGGACTTCGTCGTCGAGAGAGTGAGGGTTCCGCTGTTGTTGTAGAGATAATAGACGAAGCTGTCGATACTGGCCGCTAACGTCTTGGAAGCATCCTTCTCCCAAAGCCAGTCGGTAGCGGAAGTGACATCGGTCGTATCCTCTAGTGTTCCGTCATTCGAGGTAGAATAGCTGTTGTTTTCGGCGTCAAAGCCGTTGGCAGAATTCCCCACTGCTCTCAGGTAATGATTTCCGCTTTGGATTCGAATCGTTTCTTTGCTTCCTTCATGGGTGATCTGTTTGGTATATTTCTTGTAACTATCGAAGGTATACCGTCCGGATAACCCGATGTATCCGTCATCCAGATCATCGGAAAAAGAATAAGAGGCGGTCTGGACCGTCGTCTTGCCATCCAGCTTCGTTCCGAAGTCCTTATAGTAATAATGGTCATAACCCTTGTAATTATTGAGACCGGACACAGAATTGGAGCGAAGATGGTTTTTGTTCGGAATCGGGGTATAGGCTGTATCCGGTAACGTTCTCTCTTCCTCGGTGTAATCGATATCCTGGTTGGTGAGAAGGTTCGTCGTGCGCTTAGCGGTATCGTTGAGCTTCGCTTTGAGGTTGCTATACATCGTCTTCATGTCGATGGAGCCGCCCCACTGATCCCCGCCCTGATCCAGATAGGGATTAGAAACGTCCGGGACATCATATTCCGTCTCTTTGTTCTCAAGAGTATTGAGATATTTCTGATCGGCAGCATAACCGATCAGAGAATAATCGGAAAGGTTCTTAGTCATGCTGTCAGAGATGCAATTGCCTTTCGAAGCCGAGAGATCGATGGTCGAATCGTTGACGGCGACTCCCGAAAGAGTGCCGTTGACATAGCCGGCGGCTAGGCCGACCAAGGTGTTATCGGCAACTGAGCGGACTACGAGATTCTCGATTCCGACATTCGTTATTTCGTTCTTCTGAGAATCGTAGGTTCCTAAGGAGGACCCCGTGTATTTTCCGACGACGCCGAAAAGTCCGACGATATTAACGACCTGGGAGGAGGAAGCAAAATCAGTTTCCGAGATGCCAGCGGGTGTCTGCGGATAATCGGTGCGGGAGTTGGATACCGTGAGGTTTTCGATCCGATGTCCGTTCCCGTTGAAGTTTCCGACGAACTCATACCAGCTTGTTCCGATCGGAGGAAGGGTCCAGCCCTTCATATCGAGATCCTGAGCCAATTCGAAATAGACGGTCTTCACCTGACCGTTTTCCTCTTTGTTGAAATAACCGAAATACTGAAGCCAGGCAAGGTTATAGAGATGCCGGGGCGAGGAGATGCCATAGGGCCCCGTCGACTTGTCCTGATCGCCATCGGGAGCCGAACCGTCTCCATAAGCAAAATAGGAGGCTAATGCCTCCCCTTCGCTTTTGCTATCGACTTTGGCATAGTGAGAGAACCAGGCAAGCGAGAGAAACACGGTGAGAAGAGTGACCAGGGATAGAGATACTAAAGAGGCGGTCGTCAGAATAAAACGGCTCTTTTTCATATACGGAATCCCCAGTCATCTTTAAAGGCGACTTTCGGTTCCTCCGAAAGATCCGCGGAACCGGAAAGAACATCGTTTCCTAAGTTGATAGTGAAAAGGTTATTGAACAGTTCTTTTGAGAAAGAGACGACAACGGCTACAGTTGTAAAGTTATCGGTATCGCTTCCGGCAGGAAGAAGAGAAAGAGTATCGAGATAACTATCGGATTCATTCGATAAGTATCCGAATTCATCCAGCTTTTTGACGAACTTATCTTCGGAAACAAAAACCGAAGTGCGGTTGCTGTCTTCAGTATCCAGATCATAGTAAGAGGAATTCACAAAGGGAGTTTTGTTATTGGTATACGTATAAACCTGATAGGAAAGGACGTTGCTGACCGGATTATCGCTCGGCTTCAGGGGATTCTTATTGGTAGTTTCACTTCCTTCGGTCTTGCTCTTAAAAAGACTATCGTCTTCACTAGTCTCTGTATAGGCTTTGATATGAAGAGATGCTTTCTCTTCTTCGGAAAGATTCTCTCTTACATGGAAAAGATAAAGAAGCTTTCCGCCGACATCGCGGAGAGAATCATAAGAACCAAAAGAAAGCGTATCGCTTCCGGTATAGGAAACATCCAGTTTCCCGTTGCTGACACCGATCGAATAGGATCCGGTCGCTGTCGTACTGAAATGGGAAGAAGAAGTATTTTCTACCTGCTGATAAATATCAACCCTATCAAACGCTAAAGGAGTCTCGGTAGCTTGGAAACCACCGCCATCTCCATCACCGGCTTTACCATTGACCGCTCTAACGGCCGAGAACCAAGAATAAGCCGCCGCAAAAGACGAAAAAAGACAGAAAATAGAAAACGACGTGCTCAGGACTAAGCCGATCCGTTTTGCTCCCTTTCTTACTTTCGCCATAGTTTGATTCCTCTTTTAGGAAGAAAAAGGATTGCCGTTACCAACGAGATAAAAGGATTCTTTATCTCTTACTTGGCAACTGGCAATCCTATCTTTTACGATGAGGACCCTATAGTTTTGCGAGGCTGTCTTTCGACAGGTTAGCTTTTGACAAGGGAAGGCGGATCAACCGCTTTTTCTTGCAGATATTTTACGGAAGAAAGTTCCGGAAGAAAATGGTGAGGGCTTCTCTATCTTGCATACATGATGTTCGGATTTCACCAGCGAAATCGGTTTCACTTACAGATTTCGAAAAATGTTCACGAAAAATGTTTTTGTTTTGAAAGCATAAAAAATACTTTTGACAGATAATATTAATTGTTAAAATTTGTCTCTACAGAAAGAAAAAGATAGGGAGGCTAACTTCCCTATCTCTTTTCCGAATTCGGTAACTGCTTTAAAAAAACATATCAATATTTGCAAAAAGGAGAAGACAAAACCCT
>ONBI01000086.1 GCA_900316035.1 uncultured Eubacteriales bacterium | reverse complement strand
TCCCTCTTTCGTATTCTCATTCGCATGCTCATTCGAATACTTCAAGAGGGACAAAATCACTGAACAACTTCTAGTGACAAAATCACTGAACAACTACACTAACGGCCATAAAGACTTGAAAAGAGAGGAAAATCCGCTATAATAGAACACGCTTGCAGAAGAGAGGATACTATCATGGGTAAGAAAAGATATGAAGCTCGTGGATTCGCCGATGAATGGAGAGTCCGTCGTGAGAAGAAGTTAGCGAAGGAAAAGAGAGTTGCGGCCAAGAAGGCTGCTGCTAAGAAAGAAGCAGAAGCGAAGTAAGCTTTCTGCCTTTCTGCTGAGCATTGAGACCTGCCCTCTTGGGTAGGTCTTTTTTCGTTCCGGAAAGAAACAGAAAAAGAAAAAGCTTAGCCCCACAACGAGACTAAGCTAGGTATGCAGATAAGAGACTACTTCGAAACTTCGTCTTTCTTCGCTTCTTCTCTCGGAGCTTTGTCGGCAGCTTCTTTCGAAGCATCGAAGTCCATAAGAATCGCCATTCTCTCTTTTCTTCTGCGTTCGGCCGCCTCTTCACGGCTGGCTCTGAGAGAATAGGCATAGATAGTAATCAGGAAGGCGATCATCGCAACCACCATGACGAGTGTTCCCCAGAGACGGAAATCCATGACACCGTTCATGTGGAAGGCGGTAGCAAACTGCTTCTCTAAGTTATAGAGCGGATTGACAGAGAGCTTACCGACATTGTAGGCGCAGACACCTAAGATAGCAAAGACGAAACCGAAGAGCCAGATTGCACCGAAGATCGAATAGAGGACGATCTCGGAAGTATAGAACTTCCGCTTCTTCTTGGGCGTCGGATTATTCGTTACCGGATTATCCATAGAGGTTATTCTCCTTTCTCCGCAGTGGAAGCAGGAGCCGGAGTTTCTTTTGCCGGTTCACTGGCTTTCGCATCGTTTTCCTTCTTCGCTTCTTCCTGAAGCTTCTTTCCCATCTCTTCGAAGAGGTGGTTGGCTTTCGGCTGAGTGGCATCGATGATGGTATCGAAATAAGAAGTGAAGAGATTGAAGTAGGCATTCAGATCGGTCGTCTGTTTCTTACCCGTGAAGATATCGCAGTCGCTATAGACATTCTGTCTCGCGTAACGGAAGTCGCTATCTTCCTGACCGAACGGGGTATTGGTATTGGCATAGGTGTTGAGAACCGTAACCATATCCTGATTGAGCTGATGGAATTCGTTCTCGATCATACGGAAGGAAGGATCGTTATGGACATTGAATTCCGGATCCTGCTGCGGATTGATGCCGTTGTGGCTCTTCGAATAAGCCTGGGCATAAGTGTTCGCGTTCTTGTTGAGCTCTAAGAACTTATCGGAGATCAATAAGCAGGAAATCTTACCGGCAAAAGCGTGATAGTAACGGACATCGGTCTTGATGAGTTCCTCGAAGTCCGGTTCTAAGGCGTTATGTTCCTTCAAGGCGCGGACCGCAGCAGCTTCGAAAGCTTCGAGATAAGCGCGGATCTTGACGATGGTGGAGAAGAGTTCTCCGATCAGAGAAGATTCGACCTGGACTTTCTTACCGAGAGTGACGGTGACGATTCTTCCCGGGTTTCCGTAGACATCCTCAATGAAGTACTGCATATCTTCCTTGAGCTCTTTCCCGGAATCGCCGTTGTTATCGCAGTTGATGGCAAAAGGTGAGCCTTCGCCACTTAAACCGACCAAAGCTTTATAACGTGCTTCTCTCTCTTCGACGGAAAAACTTCCGGTACGAGGAGGCAGACAATACCATAACGTCGCTTCGACAATGCGGGCGAGCGTGACAATCGTCATCACATTCTTTTCTTCGTTATTCATCTGAAATGCTCCTTAAACCTAAATCACACAGGGATATAGTATTTATTATATAGAGTCAAGCCAAGTTTTCCAACGCTTTTTGATACGAGACATCCTTGGCTACATCCTGTTCCAGCAGAGAAGGATCCTCAAGATACTTCTCTAAGTCATAGATATGGTCGATCACATGATTGGCATTCTCTTTAAAAGAAGCCGAAGAATGGGACATGGCAAAGGAATGCGGAAAGCGGGAAAACATCGTCAGATCGTTTCCACTATCCCCACAGACAAAGACCTCATCCTTCGCATAACCGTTCTTCTGGCAGTATTCTTCTAAACCGACCCCTTTGTTGATGCCTTTCGCCGTGATCTCCACCGCCTGGTCGGAAGAGGCAATCTCAAAACTATCGTGGAAACGGGCATAAATTGCCGGTGCTGCCTGCGCTGCTTTTCTCTTTCCGTCTTTTCCTAAGCCGAAAACCGGCATCATCTTATAGCAATCGTGATGCGAAATGCGGTCTAGGAACAAAGAATCATCGCAGATCAGACTCTCCGCAAAATAGAAGCGGAACTTATTCCCGAAACGGAAAGCCCGTTCGATCCACCGCGGAACATTCTGCGTATTGCAGTAGATTATCTTGCTCTCATCAAAATACATCCATAACCAGACACCGTAATTCCGATGAAGGGAAGCATATAGCTCAAGAAGCTTCTCCCGATCGAGCGGATGTTCATCGGAAAAGCTCTTGCCATCGTAAAAATAACCGCCGTTACAGCCTAAGAAATCGACCGGATAGTGAAGCTGTCTTTCCACCTTGCTGATGACTTTGATGTTACGGCCGGAAACCAGGACAACCTTTCCGCCTTTCGCAATAAAATCTTTCAGAAAACCGCGGTTTTTCGAAGGAATACCGAAAAACCGGTTCTTCGGATAAAAAAGCGTACCATCCAAATCGGTAGCTATCAGTTTGATCATACGGATTTATTTTAGCAGAGCAAAGAGAGAAAGGGGAGAGGGCTTAGCCTCTCCCCAAGGAATCCTAGAGTTACTGCTTTTCGATCTCGATTACGCCATAACCATGATCATCACGTTCGTAAAGAACGTTGACAAGTCCGGTCGTGGAATCCAGATAGATGAAGAAGGAGTGTCCTAAGGCATCCATACGGGCTAGAGCCTCATCGACTGTCATCGGAGCAAGGGAGAGAGTCTTACGGCGGACAATCTCAAAGTCTCTTTCATCCTCTTCCTCATCCTTGATGTTCTCCAGATCGAAGTTCTGGCTGAGCGAATTAACTTTGTTGAGACGGGAGAGCTGTGTCTTCATCTTACGTAACTGACCATCTAACTTTTCGGCTAAGACATCGAGAGCATTGTAGAAGTCTTCGTTCTTGGTCTTTGCACGGAGATAGACTCCATCCACCGTGCTCAAGGCGGCCTCGACCGCTTTCAGGCGGTTAGAGAGAATCTGAATCGTAACGACGCATTTGACTTCTCCGGAAGAACGGAAGTAGCGATCGAATTTCGAAAGCTTTTCCTCACAGGCCTCCTTCATCGCAGGCGTCAAAGCGACATCTTTGCAGACATAAGCAAATTTCATAGCGGTTGGCTCCTTTCTTTGTACCTTTAGTATAAGTCAAAAACAGGTATCTTTAAAGGGCTTACAGGAGAATAGTTTGCCGTAGTATCGTGAAAGCACTATCTTGTTTTGTAAGCGCTTCCTACTTTACCATATCGAGTAGGCTAGGAAATGGAAGGTCCTCTTCCATTTCCGTCGCCTCTCACACCACCCATCGTGCCGTTCGGCAATGGGCGGTTCAATCCTACTCCAG
>ONBI01000089.1 GCA_900316035.1 uncultured Eubacteriales bacterium | reverse complement strand
GCCTCTCAGGTTATCGCAGAAGGAGGCGAGAGTCAGTTCCGGATCGCACTGGACACGGGAAAGATAAGGATGTTCCTTATCGATCGAGGCTAACGTCGGAAAACGGGAAGCACCTTTCTTGATCAGGGCCGAAGTAGCCGTTTTACCCGGTATTGCCGAAAGATGGTTCTTTCTTGTTAATAAAGAAGTAGTGGAAGAAGATAAGGCTTCGATCTGGGCTCTGCTATTGGCGACAAAGAGTGGCATTCCACCTTCGTCTTTGACGGTGATCTTCTGATCCTTGGTGATATCTTCCGCATCGCGGTAGGCGACTTCATAGATGAAGAGTTTGAAAGTGAAGAAAAGAAGGATGATAGCAATGAAAAGCATCAATACCATATAGATGCTTTCGGTGATCAGGGTTGTGATATCGTCAGCACCATCGATGTAATTCTTCTCTAAGGCTAATAGGAAAAGGACTGTCAGAGAACCCGTGAAGAAAAGAACCGTTGCTAAAAGGGTGTACTTCAAAATCAGACGATGGCGGAGATTTCTCTCCGACTTCTTCTGCTCCTTATCGATGAACGGCAATATTCTCCCGTTTTCTTTCATAGGTTATTTCTTGGTTGTTTCTTTTTTGTTCTTCGCTTCTTTCTTCTCTAATGCTTTTTGTTTTTCTTCCTGTTTCTTTTTCTCAGCTTCGGCTTTCTTAGTGGCTGAGTTCTGTTTATCGAGATTCCGGATTGCCTTCAAGGAGAGTTTCTCTTTCCGGATCTGTTTCTTTGTCTTTTTCCATTCTTTTTCAAAGAGTCTATCGAACGCTTCTTTCTCTTCTTCGAGTTTGGCGAAGTTCTCCTTCGAAGTGAAATCGATGTTTCCTTCTTTTCCTAACTCGTTTCTTAAAGCGTTGACACTTCCGGAAAGAAGCGAAATCTGTTCGTTTCTTTCTTTGGCCTCTGCCTCTAAAGCAGCAATCTTCTGATTCAGAGAAGAGATCTCGTTATCTTTTGCCTGAAGCTTATCTTCGTATTCCGAAGCCATCTTCTGCTTCTCGACTTCTTTCTTCCCGGCGGCTTCCTGAACCTTGGAATAGACTTCGTTACGGGCTTTTGCCACATCGTTTTCGGCTTGGAGTCGGCGCTTTTCTTCGTAGGCTTTCTCGGCGAGAACCTTCTGTTTCTCACTCTGGAAAAGGGAATCAAGATTCGCTTTCTGCTTCTTTAAATCCGTCTCTTCCTGCTCCTGGAAGTCGGCTTCGATATTCTTGATCTTGGTGAGATAGAAGTTCTTCAGCGAAAGAGAGGAGCGGTTGAGATCAAGAACTTTTTTCTCTAATACCTTTTCTCCCTTTTCTAAAAGGAGAACATATTCTTCACTGCTCATGCCCGAGCGGGTGATATCCCCTTGGACACGGCGGATCTCGGCTAAAATCTTCTCATCTTCTTCGGCTTTCTTTTTCTTCTGATTCTCCTGATAGGTCTTCTCTAAGGAATCCCTGAGATTGTTTCCGTATTCATAAGTGAGGAAAGAAGTGAGATAGACAAGCTCATAGAAATCCTCACGGATCGAATCCGGGAAAGGAGAGAGAGACTTACGGATCTCTTTGACCGTGAAACCTTTCTTGTCATAGGCAAGAAGGAACTGATAGAGAGCTAACGATTTCTTGAAGTTGGTATCGAAACGGAGAATGTTGGTCTTGGTGATAGGGGGCTTCACCATCGGGGCGTTGCGAACCGACTTCATCAAAGGAGTCGTAAGAAGAATCTTAGTGAGAGTCAGATTCTTCTTGATGGTATCCAAAGTATAGTCGGAACCGTTGATCTCTTCCGAAAGCGGATCGTTATAACGGGTATCGTTGAAACGGAGAGAAAAGGTCATCTCCCGTTTCGGAGAAGTGACTTTCTTCTCAAGAACACTCTCTGCCTGATACTTCCCACTTAAGGAGAGAATCTCATTGAGACGGATTTCGATGAACTGGGAAAGATAGACAAGCAGAGAATAAAGGAAACGGTTCTCGTAAATGGAGTAATCGTTATCCTTCTTCGGCATCAGGATCTTATCGGGGATGATTCTTCCGTCTTCCTCGGGTTCTCGGGAGATGTAATTGGAATGTTTGGCTAAATCCTCGACGGATTCTTTTCCGACCACACGGACTTTTTCGATATCGACAACCTCACCTTCGGAACGGACGAACTGTCTTTCCTCGGCAACGGCATCGGCGATAAAAGGCATCGCCTTATCGATCTCTTCTACCCAGTCCTTATCGATGAGACAGACGGTGGTGATGGAATCGAGATGCTGTTCGCCGTTTCTCTCGGCTTTCAGAGCCACAAAAAAGCTCTTCGCTTCGGAAAGCGAATCCGTCAGTCTCCGATATTCCTTCAGGGCTTGGTATAAGGTATCGATATCGCTCATTATCCGTTCTCCGCTAACTTACGAATGGCAAAGAGGCACTCTTCGGCATTGCCTTCCCCGAAGAGGGAGTTGATCTTCTCGGTGAGTTCCTTGCTTCTGGCCTTGACTAGTACAGGGTTGCAGCTCGAGAGCTTTCTGAGAACCTTCTTTGCAAGGATGAGGTCAAGTGCCTCCTCCGCCTTTCCGCCGCAGGCGACATAGGCAGGGACGAAGGTCTTCATCTGACGTAAGATACGGTTACCGAAGCTGACACGGAAGGTGGAACGGAGGAAG
>ONBI01000093.1 GCA_900316035.1 uncultured Eubacteriales bacterium | reverse complement strand
AGAATCCTGTTATGGATGAGGATTTTGTATACCTATATATCGATTCATCACAAAAACCAAAAATATATATACTTGACAATTTAGAAAGTCAAATATAGGCCACGGATATGAAAAAGGCCTCCGGGGCGGGACAATGGTGAGGACTTTTCTATCTTGCATACATGATGTTCGGATTTCACCAGCGAAATCGGTTTCACTTACAGATTTCGAAAAATGTTCACGAAAAATATTTTTGTTTTGAAAGCATAAAAAATACTTTTGACAGATAATATTAATTGTTAAGATTTGCCTCTACAGAAAAAAAGATAGGGAGGCTAACTTCCCTATCTCTTTTCCGAATTCGGTAACTGCTTTAAAAAAACATATCAATATTTGCAAAAAGGAGAAGTAAGGTAAACGAAAGATACCCGTCTGCTTTCCGATCTTCCCCTACTAAGGTAGCTCCGACTAAGCTGTTATCTGAGATAAGCTTTCCCAATAAGGATTTGTCAAGGGAAGGTGCAAGATCGAAAGTGAAGATTCCGGTAGAACTATCGAAAGTCAACCAATCGCTACCTTCCAGAGAAGAAGCAAGAACCTGATAAAGATAGTTCTTCATGGTGTCGTTAATGGTGAGTTCTCCATAGTAGAGGGACTGAATCTTCAGCTGTATCTTCAGGTTCTGCATCAAGGCGCCGTCTTTAGCAGGAACGGTATCGAGGATAAGACTCGTCTCATAGCCGTTGACACTGGCTCCGACGACTAAGGAGAGATCCTGAGAGGTGATATCGCAGTATACGTTATCTAAGACTAAGGAATTGACGGTATAGGAACCGTTTTCCTTATCGATGAAAAGATAGTTCTTTCCGAAGACTCCGGATTGTAATAACGCGTATCCGAAATCCTCTTCAGTAAGTCTTCCGATTTCTTTTTTTCCGATAGCGAAGGCATCGAACTGCTTGGAAAGAATCGAAGAAATCTCTTTTTCTTCTCCTCTATCTACACCGGGATAGAGTCTCTTCTCCGTGATACCGATAGAAGAAAGATCCAAGGTATCGATATAGGCTTTGGTATCGTCATCGCTATCGACATAGCCAAGCAACAGATAATCCATCACTTCCTGAGGATGGGTAGAATCGTTAGGAACGATAGAAGAATCCAATAAAGTCTTCAGTTTCTGGTTATAGATAAGGATATCGTTACTTAACAGTCTTGTCGGATCCGTATAGTCTTTATTGCTCTGAAGCTTTTCTAAAAGCAGAGAAAGAGTCAAAGAAGCATTCGAAGAGAAATCGATGCTAAGAAGATTATTACCGATCGCCGTAGAAACAAAAGCAGTACCGAAATCGGAAGAGCTATTCGCTCCCATCTGTTTCTCCATATCGGAAAGCAGATTCTTCTTGGTATAGACGATCTTCTTCTCTTCTAAGGAGACATCCATCGTAAGGCCGGAAGACGCTAAACCGTCTTCGATCTGCTGATCTGTGATTGCTTTCTCTGCAAGCGAGAAAGCTAAGGAGGCTAAGCCTCCTACTCTTCCTACCTTTGCATCCGTGATATGGAAAACATAATAACCCTCTAAGGGATTCTCTTCGTTGATGACATCTTCGGCCTTAGCATAGAGTTCCACATGGGTGCGGAAAAGAGGTGCCGAGACATCAAAAGCGAAAGTATAGGTTCCCTCCTCTTCTATTCTGACTTCAACCCCGGTGAGATAATTACGAGTATCTTCCGGAAGCGTCAGGTAGTTCTGATAGAGGACATTATCGAGTTCCTCTTCCGAGAAGGAAGCACTCATCTTTCCGGTCGTCTTGGTGTCATCTAAGGAATGCACCAGTTTCTTCTGGATCAAAGAGGAAGTATCGATGGTTTCGGTATCGGTAGGCACTTTTGTCGCAGTGGTATCGTAAAAGCAACCATAGATGGTTGCTACCGGTACTACGATCACTAAGCCGACAATCAGCAAGGTGATAAAAAGACCTTTATGTTTCATAGAGTCTTTCTCCTTTCTAAGAAGTAATTTCCTAATCTTTTTTCTTATTCTATCAAAGGAAATATGGTTTCC